>NZ_JBEYFY010000007.1:0-114784 GCF_040703595.1 Streptomyces sp. NPDC007084 | reverse complement strand
CGCTCGCCGGCGCCCGCCCCCCCGCCCGGGCGGCCTTCGGGGGGGCCGGCCCCCGCTACGGGGGGGCGGCGTCCCCGGAACCCGGCCCCCCCCCACCCCCGTACCGGCTGGTGAAGCGGGGCTCAGCGATCCGCGTCCAGCGGGTCGAGGGGCTCCAGCTCGGTGTCGGGGACGAGGTCGTCGTCCAGGTCCTCGTCGTCCGCATCATCGTCGAACACCGCGCTGACGTCGAACCGGCACACGACACGCTGCGGGTCGATCGCCTCGAAGGGGGCTTCCAGCCATTCGCCGGGCTCGGCGGGTTCGTCGGCGGCGGTCACCCACAGGGTGGAGTCGCCCTCCTCCAGCCCGAACTCCTTGTGCCGGGAGGCGATCTCGTCCGGCTCGAACTCGCCGAACAGCACGCCGAGCGCCCCGTGCAGGGTGCCGGACGCCGCGTCGAAGGCGTCGGTCGCGGTGGCGCCGTCCTCCTCGACCGCCTCCACGCGCTGGGCCTGTGCCAGCAGTCGCTGCGGCTCCACCACCGCGTAGTCCCGGCGGATGACCACGCTCAGCGCGTTCGGTTCCTCCGGGCCGGTGTACGGCGGCAGTGTGTCGTCACTGCCGGGGATCTCGAAGGGGGTGACCTCGTCGTAGCGGTCGTAGAGGAGTTCGTCGTACTCCTCGGCAGCGGCGGCCAGCTCGTTGAACGCCTCGTACACGGCCGGGTCGTCGTCGCCCGTCCTGCGCTCGACCGCGGCCAGGTGGCGGTCGAGAGCGGTCTTGACCGCCTCGGCGGCGGCTCGTACCTCGGCAGCGGTGGGCTGCACAGCATCAGACATAGTGCAGACGCTATCCGTACCGGGGCTCTGCCCGCACAATAGATGCGATGCCGGAATACGAATTTGTCGACGTGTACGTGCCGCGCGGGGTCTCCCGCAAGGAGACGACCCGTCTGCTGACCGACCATGCCGAGTACGGACACTGGGAGTTGGACCGCCTGAGTCTGCTCCGCGACGGCAGCCGCAGGGTGCGGCTGCGTCGGCGGATCATCCGCCAGGTGCGGGCCACCTGGTGACGTAGGACCCGGGAGACAGGGAGGGGCCCCGCGATCGCGGGGCCCGCTCCGTCGCGACGCCACGGACGATCCGTGACGCCACGGTCACACCTGTGCCGGTGTCCGAACCGGCGCGCGGCTCACACGCGTGCCGAGCGGGCCTTGCGGTAGAGCACGGCGCCCGCGAGCAGCGCGGCCGCTCCGGCGGGGACGACGGCACCGACGGGCAGTTCGCTGCCCGTGTGGGCGAGCTGCGCGGGGCCGGACTGCGTGGCCTGGGCCGTCCGCACGGTGGAGCGGGTGCCCGGGTGTGTCACCTGGGAGACTCCCCCGCGGTGCTTGCCTCCGCCGACCGTTCCGGACGTACCGCCGTGCTGTCCCGGCGTGCCCGGCTGACCGGGGGTGCCGGGGTTGCCCTGGTGCCCGTGCCCCGGGTGACCCCCGTGGCCGGGGTGGCCCGGGTGGTGACCGCCGTGACCGGGGTGACCGGGCTGCCCCGGGTGACCGGGCTGACCGTGACCCGGATTGCCGGGGTTACCAGGGTGACCGGGCTGGCCCGGATGCCCCGGGTGCCCCGGCGTTCCGGGGTGTCCCGGATTGCCGGGGTGTCCCGGATTGCCGGGGTGACCCCCATGGCCGGGGTGACCGGGGTGGCCCGGCGTACCGGGGTTGCCTGGATGGCCCGGGTGTCCGGGGTTACCCGGGTGCCCCGGTGTTCCCGGGTGGCCGCCGCCCGGTGGGGTGGTGGTGTGGCCGCCGGTCGAGTCGTTCGCGCAGTCGTTGCCGGCCGCCGCGTTGCCGAGGCCGATGACGTTGACGCTGTTGCCGCAGACGTTGACGGGAACGTCGATCGGCACCTGGACGTGGTTGCCGGAGCCGACGCCCGGGGAGCCGGTCGCGTGACCGCCCGCCCGTGAGCCGCCGGCGGAGTGGGATCCGCCGGGAGCGCCGCCGCCCTGGTTGGCGCATTTGTTGCCGACGGCCGGATTGAGCAACCCGACCACGCTCACCGTGTTGCCGCAGACGTTGACCGGCACGTGCACCGGCACCTGCACCGTGTTGCCCGACAGCACGCCGGGGGACCCCGACGCCGAGCCGGTCGCGCCCGTGTCGGCGTGTGCGGACACACCGGTCACGGCGATCACACCACTCGCCGCGGCCACGGTCATCAGGCCTTTGCGGGTGACCTGTCGCATAGCTGTATCCCTGCCTCAGTCCTTGGGACGTGGACCATCAAGAACGCGCACGCGCCCACGAGACGGGTGCGCGGGAAGCAGGTCGGCCCCGGAGCGCATGGCGCGCACTCCGGGGCCGACTGGCTCAGACCTTCACGAAGTGACCCTCATGAGGCGACCCCATGGGGTGCCCCGTCCCGAGACGGGGCACGACGTCACTTGTTGAAGCAGGTGTTGCCGAAGGCGGGGTTCAGCAGCCCGATCACGGAGACCGTGTTGCCGCAGACGTTCACCGGGACGTGAACAGGCACCTGGATGACGTTGCCGGAAACGACGCCCGGGGAGTGCACGGCAGCACCCTGAGCACCGGAATCGGCGACAGCCAGGCCCGCACCCGCGAGAACCAGACCGCCAGTGGCAGCCGCAGCGGCGACGACCTTCTTGATCATTATTCCTCCTTGTTGGCAAACGCGATCCCAAGTAGCTGATCGCAATACCTGTAACGAGGAGGGAGTAGTAGAGCTACTAGCGGATGGTCACATTCACCCGTCCCGGGCGATCTTCGTACGGGCAGCCGAATGTCGGCGTCAACGCCGCGACCCGCCGGGCCGGTGAGGCCGGTGAGGCCGGGAGGGACGCGGTCGGCGAGGCCGGGCGGGACGCGGCCGGCGGGCCGGGGCGGCGGTGGTCAGGACGCGTCGATGAACCGGTCCAGCACGCGCACGCCGAACCGCAGACCGTCCACCGGCACCCGCTCGTCCACGCCGTGGAACATGCCCGCGAAGTCCAGCTCCGGGGGCAGCTTGAGCGGCGCGAAGCCGAAGCCCCGGATGCCGAGGTCGTCGAAGGACTTGGCGTCGGTGCCGCCGGAGAGCATGTAGGGGATCGCCTTGGCGGCGGGGTCCTCGGCCACCAGAGCGGACTGCATCGCCTCGACGAGCGCGCCGTCGAAGCCGGTCTCCACCGCCTTGTCGGCGTGCACGTCGGACCGGCGGACGTTCGGGCCGAGCAGCCGGTCGAGGTCGGAGAGGAACTCCTCCTCGTAGCCGGGCAGGAAGCGGCCGTCGATGTGGGCGGTGGCCTCGCCGGGGATGACGTTGACCTTGTAGCCGGCGTTGAGCTGGGTGGGGTTGGCGGTGTTGCTGAGGGTGGCGCCGATGAGCTTGGCGATGCCGCCGAGCCTGGCGAGTGTGGACTCCATGTCCTCCGGGTCCAGCTCGGTGCCGAGCGCGTCGCCGAGTTCGTCCAGGAAGGCGCGGGTGGTCTTGGTGACCCGTACCGGGAACTTGTGACGGCCCACCCGGGCGACGGCCTCGGACAGCTCGGTGATGGCGTTGTCCCGGTGGATCATCGAGCCGTGCCCGGCGGTGCCGGCCACGGTGAGCTTCATCCAGTGCATGCCCTTCTCGGCGGTCTGGATGAGGTAGAGCCGGCGCTGCTCGTTCACCGTGAAGGAGAAGCCGCCGACCTCGCTGATCGCCTCGGTGACACCCTCGAACAGCTCGGGGTGATTGTCGACCAGGTAGCGGGCGCCGTACGTGCCCCCCGCCTCCTCGTCGGCCAGGAAGGCGACGACGATGTCACGCGGGGGCTTGCGGCCGGTACGCAGCCGGTCGCGCACCACGGCCAGCGTCATGGCGTCCATGTCCTTCATGTCGACGGCCCCGCGTCCCCACACGCACCCGTCGGCGATCTCGCCGGAGAACGGGTCGTGGGTCCAGTCCGCCGCGTTGGCGGGCACGACGTCGGTGTGGCCGTGGATGAGGAGCGCGGGCCGCGAGGGGTCCTCGCCCTCGATGCGGGCCACGGTGGAGGCGCGGCCCGGGTGGGACTCGAAGATCCGCGGCTCCAGACCGACCTCGGCGAGCTTCTCGGCGACGTACTCCGCGGCCTTGCGCTCACCCGGCCCCGAGTGGTCGCCGTAGTTGCTGGTGTCGATCCGGATCAGCTCGCGGCAGAGGTCCACGACCTCGTCCTGGCCGGTGACGCTGCTGGTCGTGCCGGTGTCGCTCACGCTGCTTCCTCCCGCTGTCGCCGCTGGTGGTCTCCCTCATCCTCTCTCCCCCGGCGCTCTCCTCCCAAGGCAGGTCCCGGCCCGTCACACGCCGTTCACGCCGCGACGGGGGGTGATCGAGGCTCCTGGAAAGCCTGGTAATGTTTTCTCTGTCGCCGCGAGGGAAACCCCGCGCGACAGACACCTTGTCCGGGTGGCGGAATGGCAGACGCGCTAGCTTGAGGTGCTAGTGCCCTTTATCGGGCGTGGGGGTTCAAGTCCCCCCTCGGACACAGAGAAGGGTGAGGGCCCCGACCGTTGAGGTCGGGGCCCTCACTCGTTGTGCGCGACCGGCCCCCGACGGCCTCCGGCCTGCGGCCGGGCGGCCCTCGACGGGCCGTGGAGCGGTGCTCCGCCGGGGCTCTCGCTCCTTGTGTCCGCCGTGTCACGGACAGATGTGGGGCAGATCTCGTCACGCTGACATACCTCCACGTCAACGCACCGGAATCAAAGGCTCCGGTGCCCCGGGCGGAGGCCTCGCATGGCTGATGACCAGGGCCGAGGCTAGCGTCGTACTAAAATTGCAGGCTTGTTCGGAGCTGGACCGGAACATCCCCAGGCGTACCTGCGGGCCCACCAGCGCCCCGGCTCTCCCGGGAACAACACGTGAGGACCCGATGGCAGCCCTCCAGCAAGGCCCAGCGGTCGCGTTGTCCGACGACGAGGTGCGTGCGGAGTTCGGTGACCAGGCGCGCTTCTCCGCCGCCCCGGCCGCGTCGCCGCGCACCCTTGTCGACATCCTCGACGCGTCCGTACGGGCGTACCCCGACGAGCCCGCCCTCGACGACGGGCGGCGCGCGCTCACCTACCGTGCGCTGGCCGCCGAGGTCGAGGCGATGCGGCGGCGGCTCGCCGAGGCCGGGGTAGGGCTCGGCGACCGGGTCGGGGTACGGGTCCCGTCCGGCACGAACGAGCTGTACGTCGCGATCCTCGGGGTGCTGGCGGCGGGTGCCGCCTATGTGCCGGTGGACGCGGAGGACCCGGACGAGCGGGCCGAGCTGGTCTTCGGGGAGGCGGAGGTGCGCGCCGTCGTCGGGGCCGGGCACGAGCTGACCGTCCGCGGCCGCTCCGAAATACCCGCCGGGCGGCCCGGGATCGAGCACGACGCGTGGATCATCTTCACCTCGGGCTCCACCGGCAAGCCCAAGGGCGTGGCCGTGAGCCACCGCGGCGCCGCCGCCTTCGTGGACGCCGAGGCCGGTCTCTTCCTCGCCGAGGAGCCGATCGGGCCCGGCGACCGGGTGATGGCGGGCCTGTCCGTCGCCTTCGACGCCTCCTGCGAGGAGATGTGGCTGGCCTGGCGGTACGGGGCCTGTCTGGTGCCGGTGCCCCGCTCCCAGGTGCGCAGCGGCGCCGATCTGGGGCCCTGGCTGGTCGAGCAGGAGATCACCGTGGTCTCCACCGTGCCGACCCTCGCCGCGCTGTGGGAGCCGGAGGCGCTCAACGAGGTCCGGCTGCTGATCTTCGGCGGTGAGGCCTGCCCGCCCGAGCTGACCCAGCGGCTGGTGACCGAGGGCCGCGAGGTGTGGAACACGTACGGGCCGACCGAGGCGACCGTGGTGGCCTGTGCCTCGCTGCTGACCGGTGAGGAGCCGATCCGGATCGGGCTGCCGCTGAACGGCTGGGAGCTGGCCGTCGTCGACGAGGCCGGTGAGCTGGTGCCGATGGGCGCGAGCGGCCAACTGGTGATCGGCGGGGTCGGGCTGGCCCGGTATCTCGACGCCGAGAAGGACGCGGAGAAGTACGCGCCGCTCGCCTCGCTGGGCTGGGAGCGGGCGTACCGCAGCGGCGACCTGGTCCGGGCCGAGCCCGAGGGGCTGGTCTTCCTCGGGCGGGCGGACGAGCAGATCAAGCTGGGCGGACGCCGGATCGAACTCGGCGAGGTCGACGCGGCGCTCCAGGCGCTGCCCGGGGTCGCGGGAGCCGCGGCGGCGGTGCGCACGGCGCGCGGCGGCAACCAGCTCCTGGTGGGCTATGTGGTCACCCAGGACGGCTGGGACCAGGCGACGGCGGTCGAGAAGCTGCGGGCCGAGCTGCCCGCCGCGCTGGTGCCGCTGCTCGCCCCCGTGGAGGACCTGCCGACCCGGACGTCGGGCAAGGTCGACCGGAACGCGCTGCCCTGGCCGCTTGAGGGTCTGCAGACCGGCGGCGCGACCGAGCCGCTGTACGGCACCGAGGCGTGGCTCGCCGAGCAGTGGAGCGAGGTGCTCGGCATCCCGGTCGGCGGTTCGGCCGACGACTTCTTCGCGATCGGCGGCAACAGTCTCGCGGCGGCGCAGCTCACCACCCGGCTGCGCGCCCGCTATCCGAGCGCGGCCGTGCTGGACATCTACCAGCAGCCGGTGCTGCGCAAGCTGGCCCGGCATCTGGAGAAGTCCGCCCAGGACGACGGGGCCGGCCGGACGGTCGCGCCGGTCCCGACGCGGGCCAAGGTGATCCAGCTTCTCGTGCTGCTGCCGCTGTTCACGCTGCTGGGGCTGCGCTGGACCGTGGCGCTGGCCGCGCTCGGGAACGTACTGCACTGGTTCGGGCCGTATCCGTGGGCGCCGAGCGCCTCGTGGTGGCTGGTGGGCGCGGCGGGGCTCGTGCTGTTCAGTCCGCCGGGGCGGCTCGCGATCGCCGCGGGCGGGGCGCGGCTGCTGCTGCGCGGTCTGAAGGCCGGCCGCTATCCGCGCGGCGGCTCGGTCCACTTGCGGCTGTGGACGGCGGAGCGGCTCGCCGAGTTCAGCGGCGCGACCTCGCTGACCGGTTCCTGGCTGGAGCGGTACGCCCGTGCGCTGGGCGCGCGGGTCGGCCCGGACGTGGATCTGCACTCGCTGCCGCCGGTGACCGGCATGCTCAAGCTGGGCCGGGGTGCCGCGGTGGAGTCCGAGGTGGATCTGTCGGGGTACTGGCTGGACGGTGACCGGCTGGAGATCGGCGCGGTGAAGGTGGGCGCGGGCGCGGTGGTCGGGACGCGCGGCATCCTGTTCCCGGGGGCCCGGGTCGGCAAGCGCGCCGAGGTGGCGCCGGGGTCGGCGGTCGCGGGGCAGATCCCGACCGGGCAGCGCTGGGCGGGTGCGCCGGCGGGCAAGCTGGGCAAGGCGAAGCGGGCGTGGCCCAAGGACCGGCCGCGGCGCGGCACGTACTGGCGGGTGATGTACGGGGCGAGCGGGTTCGCGCTGACGGCGCTTCCGGTGCTGGCGGCCGTCGCGGCGCTGCTCGTGGCGCGGGTCTTCGTGAGCGCGGACGCCGGGTTCGGGGAGGCGCTGCGCGGGGCGGCGGTCGCGCTGGTGCCGGCGACGCTGGCCTTCGGTCTGGCGTACGCGCTGCTGCTGCTGGTCGCCGTGCGGCTGCTGAGCCTCGGGCTCCGGGAGGGTACCCATCCGACGCACAGCCGGATCGGCTGGCAGGCGTGGACGGTCACCCAGCTCATGGACCGGTCGCGGGAGACGCTGTTCCCGCTGTACGCGGGGCTGATCACGCCGGTGTGGCTGCGGCTGCTCGGGATGCGGATCGGGCGGGGCGCGGAGATCTCCACGGTGCTCGCGCTGCCGAGTCTGACCACGGTCGGCGAGGGCGCGTTCCTCGCCGACGACACGCTGACCGCTCCGTACGAGCTGGGCGGTGGGTGGATGCGGATCGGGCGGGCGGAGATCGGCCGGCGGGCGTTCCTCGGGAACTCCGGGATGACGGCGCCGGGCCGCAGCGTGCCCGACGGCGGTCTGGTCGGTGTGTTGTCGGCGACGCCGAAGAAGGCGAAGAAGGGCAGCTCGTATCTGGGGCTGCCGCCGGTGAAGCTGCCGCGTTCGGCGCAGGGCGGGGACCAGAGCCGCACCTACGATCCGCCGGCCCGGCTGCTGTGGGCGCGGGGGCTGGTGGAGGCGTGCCGGATCGTGCCGGTGTTCTGCTCGGCGGCGCTGGCCGTCCTGACGGTCGCCGCGCTGTGCGCGCTGGGCCCGTGGGCGTGGGTGTTCCCGGGCGCGGTGCTGCTGGCGGCCGGGTTGCTCGGGTGCCTGGTGTCGGTCGTGGCGAAGTGGCTGCTGGTGGGCCGGCACCGGGCCGGTGAGCATCCGCTGTGGAGCGGTTTCGTGTGGCGCAACGAGCTGGCGGACACCTTCGTGGAGGTCGTCGCCGTGCCGTGGCTGGCGGGCGCGGTGCCGGGTACGCCGCTGCTGACGGCGTGGCTGCGCGGGCTCGGCGCGCGGATCGGCCGGGGCACGTGGGTGGAGAGCTACTGGCTGCCGGAGACGGACCTGGTGACGCTGGAGGACGCGGTCACGGTGAACCGGGGCTGTGTCCTGCAGACCCACCTCTTCCACGACCGGATCTTGCGGACGGATACTGTGGTCCTCCGTGAGGGCGCCACCCTGGGTCCGGGCGGAATCGTCCTGCCCGGCAGCTCCGTCGGGGCCCGCTCCACGCTGGGTCCCGCGTCGCTGGTGATGGCGGCGGAGTCCGTTCCCGACGACACCCGCTGGCTGGGCAACCCGATCGAGGCCTGGCGTTCCCCGCAGGCCTGAGCCGGTCGGACACGAAGGGCGGTACAGCGGTACGTCGAGGACAGGGCAGGGAGCAGTCGCAGCAGTGAGCGTTCAGCAGACAGCGGGACCGGACCCCTACTTCCCGGCCAACGGCGATCCCCGTTACCGGGTGCACCGGTACGAGCTGGCGCTGGACTATCGCCCCGCCCCGAACCGGCTGTCCGGCACCGCGCGGCTCAACGCCATAGCGGGCCGCTCCCCGCTGGCCGAGTTCCAGCTCAATCTGGCGGACTTCCGGATCGGCCGGATCCGGGTCGACGGGAAGGCGGCGCACTACACGCACCGCGGCGGGCGGCTGCGGGTCCGGCCCGCGAAGCCGGTCCGGGCCGGTGCCGCGTTCACCGTGGAGGTGCAGTGGTCGGGCAACCCCAAGCCGGTGCACAGCCCGTGGGGCGGGATCGGCTGGGAGGAGCTGGAGGACGGGGCGCTGGTGGCGAGCCAGCCGGTCGGTTCGCCGTCCTGGTATCCGTGCAACGACCGGCCCGCCGACAAGGCCGCCTACCAGATCTCGGTCACCACGCCGTCCGCGTACGCGGTGGTGGCCGGCGGCCGGCTGCTGACCCGGACGGCGAAAGCGTCCACGACGACCTGGGTGTACGAGCAGGCCGCGCCGACCTCCAGCTATCTGGTCGGCCTGTCGATCGGCAAGTACCAGACGGTGCTGCTCGGCGACCCGGGCCTCGGGGGCGTGCCGCAGTCCGGGCATCTGCCGGCGCGGCTGCTCCCGGAGTTCTCCCGGGACTTCGCCCGGCAGCCCGCGATGATGGAGCTGTTCGAGGATCTCTTCGGGCCCTATCCGTTCGGTGAGTACGCGGTGGTGGTGACCGACGAGGAACTCGATGTCCCGGTCGAGGCACAGGGGTTGTCGCTGTTCGGCGCCAACCATGTGGACGGGGCGCGGGGTTCGGAGCGGCTGATCGCGCACGAGCTGGCCCACCAGTGGTTCGGCAACAGTGTGTCGATCGCCGACTGGCGGCACATCTGGCTGAACGAGGGGCTCGCGAAGTACGCCGAGTGGCTGTGGTCGGAGCGGTCGGGCGGGCGTCCGGCGCACCAACTGGCGGGCGTGGCGCACCGGAAGCTGTCCGCGCTGCCGCAGGACCTGCTGCTGTCCGACCCGGGCCGCAAGCTGATGTTCGACGACCGGCTCTACGAGCGGGGCGGGCTGACGGTGCACGCGGTCCGCTGCGCGCTGGGCGACGAGGCGTTCTTCCGGATGCTGCGCGGCTGGACCGCCCTGCACCGCGGCGGCGCGGTCACCACGTCCGTGTTCACCGCGCACGTCGCCCGCTACGCGGCCGAGCCGCTGGACGGCCTCTTCACCGCCTGGCTGTACGAGACGGCGCTCCCGGCGCCGCCCGCGCCGGCCGTCCGGTTGCCGGCCCGGCCCAGCTATCCGCCCACCACCACCGACCCGGCGCGGGTCCGGGGAGAATGACGCGATGACCAGCCGTTCCTGTCCTTGCGGGCTCGCCGAGCCGTACGCGCGCTGCTGCGGGCGCTTCCACCGCGGTGAGGCCGCGGCGCCGAGTGCCGAGGCCCTCATGCGGTCGCGGTACTGCGCCTTCGTCCAGGAGGACGAGGCCTATCTGCTGCGCACCTGGCATCCGCGGACCCGGCCGGCCCGGGTGGAGTTCGACCCCGGGACGCGGTGGACGGGGCTGGAGATCCTCGGCGCGGAGCAGGGCTCGGCGTTCCACTCGACGGGGACGGTGACGTTCCGGGCCGCGTACCGGGGCGGTTCGCTGCACGAGCGCAGCCGGTTCGAGCGGGTGGACGGCGCGTGGGTGTACGTGGACGGGGACTTCCTCGACTGATCCTCGGCGCCGGCCGTCGTGGAGGGGCCGCTTCCGGGTGACCGCCCGGCCGCCGTGTCCGGCCGTCGTGGACGGACCGCCTCCGGGCCTGACCGGCGCCGCCCGTGCCGCCCGCCGTGTCCGGGCGCTCAGGGGGCCAGGATGTCCAGTTCCTGGAGGGCGCCGACGGTGATCTCGCGGGTGAGCTGTTCGGCGCGCGCGGCGTCGCCCTCGCGGACCGCCTCGGCCACCTTGACGTGCAGGGTGACGGCGGCGGGGTCGGGGTTCGCGAACATCACCTCGTGGTGGGTCCGGCCGGACAGGACCTCCGCGACGACGTCCCCGAGGCGGGCGAACATCTCGTTGCCGGACGCGTTGAGGATCACGCGGTGGAAGGCGACGTCGTGGACGAGGTAACCCTCCAGTTGCCGGCCGCGTGAGGTGGCGACCATGCCGAGCGCGCACTCGGTGAGCCGGGCGCACTGTTCGGCTGTGGCGTTTTGGGCGGCGAGTCCGGCGGCGACCGGCTCGACGGCGGAGCGCAGCACGGTGAGGGAACGGAGCTGGTGGGGGCGGTCGGCGCCGGCCAGCCGCCAGCGGATGACCTGCGGGTCGTAGACGTTCCACTCGGCCTTGGGGCGGACGGTCACTCCGACCCGGCGGCGGGACTCGACCAGGTACATGGACTCCAGGACCCGGACCGCCTCGCGCATCACGGAGCGCGACACCTCGAAGCGCTGGGCCAGTTCGTCGGTGCGTAGGACGCTCCCCGGGGGGTAGTCGCCCGCCGTGATGGCCGGCCCGAGGGATTCCAGTACGTGTCCGTGCAGCCCCCGGCCCCGTGTGCTCATGACGTCAGCGTACGAGGCGGACGCCACAATCAAAAAGTCAGACTTATATGTCACAGCTACTTGAATTCGTCGTACCTAATGCGTTTCAGTGGCGTCGACATCAGATGTCGACGAAGACAGCGAGAGCGTGATGCAGCAGAGTCCCTCACCCCATGTCCTGGTGGTCATGGGCGTCGCCGGTACCGGCAAGACGACCATCGGGCCGCTGCTCGCGGCCCGGCTCGGTGTCCCCTACGCCGAGGGCGACGACTTCCACCCGCAGGCCAACATCGCCAAGATGTCCGCCGGGACACCGCTGACCGACGACGACCGCGGGCCCTGGCTGGACGCCATCGGGCAGTGGGCGCACGACCGGGCCGGGCTCGGCGGTGTGGTGAGCTGCTCGGCGCTCAAGCGCGGTTACCGGGACCGGCTGCGCGCCGCCGCCCCCGGGGTCGTCTTCGTCCACCTCGCCGGTGACCGCGCGCTGATCGAGGGCCGGATGGCCGAGCGCAAGGGCCACTTCATGCCCACCGCGCTGCTGGACTCGCAGTTCGCCACGCTTCAGCCGCTGGCCGCCGACGAGGCGGGGGTCGAGGTGGACGTGGCCGGCGACCCCGCCGACATCACCGAGCGTGCCGTGGCCGCGCTCGAGCGCCTGACGCCTCCATAGGGGGCCGCGCTTCCGCGCCGCGAGCGCCGACTCCGTGCCGTAAGCGCGTATGCGCCGTCTTCGCGCCGCGTCACCTCGCGTGTGGGGCGACGACGGGGGGCTCGACGCCCCCTTTGCCGCACCCCCTTCCACGCGAACCTCCCCGCGATTTTCCACGCGACCTTCCACCGACAAGGGACTCACCGTGACCAGACTCAGTGTCGAGATGCTGGCAGCGGACGCCGTCGAACCGATCACCTCGGCGGGCCACGCTCAACTGGGCATAGCCGTGCTGGCGGGCATCGCCGTCATCGTGCTGCTCATCACCAGGTTCAAGCTGCACGCCTTTCTGGCCCTGACCATCGGCTCGCTGGTCCTCGGCGCGGCCGCCGGAGCACCGCTCGACAAGGTCATCGTCAGTTTCTCGGGCGGGCTCGGCTCGACCGTGGCCGGCGTGGGTGTGCTGATCGCCCTCGGCGCGATACTCGGCCGGCTGCTCGCCGACTCGGGCGGTGCCGACCAGATCGTCGACACCATCCTGGCGAAGGCGGGCGGCCGGGCGATGCCCTGGGCGATGGTGCTGATCGCCTCCGTGATCGGGCTGCCGCTGTTCTTCGAGGTCGGCATCGTGCTGCTGATTCCGGTGGTGCTGATGGTCGCGCGGCGCGGCAACTACTCGCTGATGCGGATCGGCATCCCGGCCCTCGCGGGCCTGTCGGTGATGCACGGTCTGATCCCGCCGCACCCCGGTCCGCTGGTCGCGATCGACGCGGTCAAGGCCAACCTCGGTGTCACGCTCGCCCTCGGTGTGCTGGTCGCCATCCCGACGGTGATCATCGCCGGCCCGGTGTTCTCCCGCTACGCCGCCCGCTGGGTGGATGTCCAGGCGCCCGACCGGATGATCCCGCAGCGCGCCTCCGAGGACCTGGACAAGCGCCCGAGCTTCGGCGCCACGCTCGCCACCATGCTGCTGCCCGTCGTGCTGATGCTGGCCAAGGCGCTGGTGGACATCGTCGTGGACGACCCGGCGAACGGCACGCAGCGCGTCTTCGACGTCGTCGGCGCCCCGCTGATCGCGCTGCTCGCCGCGGTGATCGTGGGCATGTTCACCCTGGGCCGGGCGGCCGGCTTCACCCGGGACCGCATCTCGACCACCGTCGAGAAGTCCCTCGCGCCGATCGCCGGTGTGCTGCTGATCGTGGGCGCGGGCGGCGGCTTCAAGCAGACCCTGATCGACTGCGGCGTCGGCAAGATGATCCTGGACATCTCCAAGGACTGGTCGATCCCCGCACTGCTGCTCGCCTGGCTGATCGCCGTGATCATCCGGCTCGCGACGGGTTCGGCGACCGTGGCCACCATCTCGGCGGCCGGTCTGGTGGCGCCCCTCGCGGCCGACATGTCGACCGCGCACACCGCCCTGCTCGTCCTCGCGATCGGCGCCGGCTCGCTCTTCTTCAGCCATGTCAACGACGCGGGATTCTGGCTGGTGAAGGAGTACTTCGGGCTGGACGTCGGCCAGACCGTCAAGACCTGGTCCGTGATGGAGACGATCATCTCGGTGGTGGCGGGCGGCCTGGTGCTGCTGCTGTCACTGGTCATCTAGCTTGCTGTCACCGGTCATCTAGCTCCGCTTCGGGAGCGGGTCCACGGTGCCGGACCGGTCGGGGGCGGGTCCGGGATGGCGGGGCCGCCCCCGACCGGCTGTCGCGTGGACGTACGGTCACGGCCGCCCCCGCCCCGCCCTCACCGCCGTACGGTCACGGCCGCCACAACGGGTGCTCCCGTTCCGCCCATTCGCGGCTCACCGAGCCCGTGCGCAGGCCGCGGCGGGCCTCCGGGTCGCCCAGCGCCATGCCGATGTGGCCCGCGAGGACGATGCCGATCGTCAGCGCCAGCCAGTCGTGTACGAAGGTCGCCGAGGTGCGCCACATCAGCGGGGTGAGGTGGGTGAACCACATCAGCAGGCCGGTGCCCACCATCACCAGGGTGGCCCCGGCGATCCAGGCGGCGTAGATCTTCTGGCCCGCGTTGAACTTGGCCGCCGGGCGGGAGTCCCTGCGCTTGTCGCGGCGCAGCGCGGCGCGCAGCCACACCCGGTCGTGCGGGCCGAAGCGGTTGAGGTGGCCGAGGTCGCGGCGGAACGCCCGGGAGGCGAGGCCCGCGACGACCGGGACCGGGAGCAGCAGTCCGGCCCATTCGTGGACCCGGACGACGAGTTCGCGGCGGCCGACGAGTTCGGCGAATTCGGGGACGTAGAGGCAGGCGGCGGTGGCCACGCACAGACCCATCAGGACGGCCGTGCCGCGGTGCACCCAGCGCTCGGCCGCGGTGAAGCGGCGGACGTGCCGGGACGGGCTCGGGGCGGCGGACACGGCGGGGGTGCCGTCAGCTCGTGGGTTCATCGTCGCGTCCGTTCGAACGGCCGACCCAGGCGTCGACGTCGTAGCCCCGGTTCTCCCAGTACCCGGGACGCACGTCCTCGGTGACCGTGATGCCGGAGAGCCACTTGGCGGACTTGTAGAAGTACATGGGCGCGACGTAGAGGCGGACGGGGCCGCCGTGGTTGTGGCCGAGGGGCTTGTCCTGCATGCGCAGGGCCACCAGGACGTCCACGCGGCGGGCCTGGCGGAGCGTCAGGCTCTCCGAGTACGCGCCGTCGAAGCAGGTGAAGCGGACCGCGCCGGCCGAGGAGCGGACGCCGGCCGCGTCGAGCAGGTCGGACAGGCGGACGCCCTCGAAGGGGGTGCCGGGGACCCGCCAGCCGGTGACGCACTGGACGTCGTGGACGAGCCGGGTCTGCGGCAGCGCGCGCAGGTCGGCGAGGGTGTAGCTGCCGGGGCGGTCGACCAGGCCGTCGACGGTGAGCCGGTAGTTCGTCTCGTTCCGGTGCGGGACGGAGGAGGTCACCGAGTAGTAGCGGAAGCCGCCGCCGTTGGGGAGCAGTCCGGTCAGCCCGGTGGGGTCCTTCTCGGAGGCGCCGGCGAGGAACGACTCCATGGCGCGCTGGAGGGTGGGGGCGGCCAGGACGCCGAGGGCACCGAGTCCGAGGGTGCCGAGCAGCACGCGCCGGCCGATGGGCTTGCCCGGTTCCTCCGGGTGCGGCGGCGGGCTCGGCGGCGGGGGGCTGTGTGGGTCCTGCGGGTTCGACGGCGGGGGGCTGTGCGGGTCCTGCGGGGTCGACAGCGGAGGACTGTGCGGGTCCTGCGGGTTCGACAGCGCGGGGCTCTGCGGGTCCTGCGGGTTCGGCAGTCGGGGGCTGTGCGGGTCCCCCGGGCTCCGGGGGCGCGGATGCCCGGGGTCCGGTTCGCCGGGCCGTTCGGTGTTCACCCGTCGATTCGAGCACCCGCGACCCCCAAAAGGCCAGTCCTGCCGGGTGCTCGTCGGGTATTACGTGATCTGCGCGTACGTCCTGCCCAGGGCGCCGGGCCCAGGACAGGACGTACGAGCCCAATTCAGGAGGTGGACTCGGCCGCCTTGTCCAACTGGAAGGCCTCGTTGCCGAGCCCGATCCGGGCGTGCGCCTCGGGCTTGCGGGAGCGCAGCACGAGACCCTGGACGAGCCCGACGAGCGCGGCGAGGGCGATCAGGGCGGGCAGCAGCCGGCTCAGCGCGGAGTCGGGTCCGGTGCCGACCAGGACGTCGAAGTCCTTGACCGTGTAGACGACGATGACGAGCAGGGCGATGCCCGCGATGGCGGAGGTGACCAGGCGCCCGGCCTGGGCGCGGGCGGCGCCGCGGCGGACGAAGAACACGATCACCGACAGCGAGGCGGTCGCCATCAGGACGATCACGCCGAGCGCTCCGACGTTGCCGCCCCAGGTGAACAGGTGCAGGACGGGTGCGGTCGGGTCGCCGGTCGGCTTGTCGTCGGCGAGCGCGAAACCGCCGACCACGATCAGGGAGACCACGGTGTGCAGGAGCGAGCCGGTGCCGGGGGCGCCGCTGGACTCGGTGGTCCGGCCGAAGGCGGCGGGCAGCAGCCCCTCCCGGCCCATGGCGAAGGCGTACCGCGAGACCACGTTGTGGAAGCTGAGCAGCGCCGCGAACATGCCGGTCACGAAGAGCACGTGCAGGACGTCGGTGAAGGTGGAGCCGAGCCGGGACTCGGTGAGGAAGAACAGCAGTCCCGCGCTCTGCTTCTGCGAGGTCCCGATGATCGAGGAGGGTCCGGTGGCCACCGTCAGCGCCCAGGAGCTGATCGCGAAGAAGACGGCGACGAAGCCGATCGCGAGGAACATGACGCGCGGGACGAGGATGTGCGGGCGGCTGGTCTCCTCCGCGTAGACCGGGGCCTGTTCGAAGCCGGTGAAGGCCGCGATGCAGAAGCACAGCGCGGTGCCGATGCCCGCGCCGGTGAGGGTGTCCGGGTTGAACGCGTGCAGCGACAGGCCTTCCTTGGCGGGGTCGGCGACGGCCGCGACGTCGAAGACGACGACGAGGGTCACCTCGATGACCAGCAGCACGCCGAGCACCCAGGCGTTGACGTCGATCTTCAGCCAGGCCAACGCGCCGACGACGAGCACGGCGGCCAGCGCCGGTATCCACCAGACGATCTCGGTGTCGAGGTAGGTGGCGAAGAGCCCGGACACCTCGAAGCCGAAGAGTCCGTAGATGCCGACCTGGAGCGAGCTGTAGGCGAGCAGGGCGACCGCGGCGGCGGCGGCGCCGGGGGTGCCGCCGAGTCCGCGTGAGATGTACGCGTAGAAGGCGCCCGCGTTGTGGACGTGCCGGCTCATCTCGGCGTACCCGACGCTGAAGAGCACGAGGACGACGCCGAGGATGACGAAGAGCAGCGGCTGTCCGACGATGCCCATCACCGCGAATGTGGTGGGCATGACACCCGCGACCACCATGAGGGGGGCGGTCGCCGCGAGGACGGACAGCAGCAGACCGCCCGTGCCGAGGCGGCCGGCCCGCAGGGCGCGGTCCTGCCCCTTGAAGGTGCTGATGCCGGCGTCGTCGGCGGCCGGTCTTCCCGTGCTCGACGTACTCGATGTGCTCGAACTGCCCGTCGTCATCGCGGGGTCGTCCTTTCGGATGTCAGGTCGTCGGGGGGGGCGTTCAGACCGTGCCGAGCGCGCTGTCGCGTGCGGTACGGAAGGCGGTGTACGGATCGCGGTCGGGGTAGGACCACGGAGCCGGGGTGGGGTGCTCGCCGATCCGGTGGAACAGGGCCGCGGCCTCGGCGCCCCGGCCCTCGCAGTACTTGGCGTGGGCGAGGAAGTTGAGGTCCACGAGGCGGCGCGGGTGGTCGTCGCGCTCCCACTCCAGCCACCAGTCGAAGGCGGCCTTCATCACCTGGCGGGCCCGGCGTCCGACCCAGTGCCCGGAGGCCACCGGGTCGGCGGGCTCGCTCCCGGCGGCGGCCAGTACCCGGAAGCGCTCCGCGTGCGCGACGACCGGGAGGATCGCGAGCGGCGAGTCGGCGGGCGCCTGTTCGGCGGCCCAGTTGGCGAAGTCGTAGACCTCGTGCAGCGGGTCCTGGCCGGCGGTGGCGCGGCGTTCGGCGAGCCGGGCGACCATGAGGTGGTGCGCGTGGTGGTGGTCGGGGTGTCGGTGGCGCACCTCGTCGAAGAGCCGGACCACGTCCTCCTCGGCGCCGAGCGAGCGCTCCAGCAGGAGCAGGCCCAGCCAGGGGGTGGGGTCGGCGGGGGCGAGCGCCGCCGCGGCCCGGCAGGCGTCCCGGGCGCGTTCGGGCCGCTCCTTGCCGTGCAGGGCGCGCTCGACGGTGGCGCAGCCGAGCAGGACGGCCGCGTCCGGCGACTCCGGTTCGGCGAGCTGCCAGTCGTGGGCCCAGGCGAGGGTGGCGGGCTCCTGGGCGAGGACGGTGACGCGGTGTCCGCGGCGGTCCCAGTCCGCGCCGGTCTCGGCGAGGAGTGAGCGGACGGCGGTCCAGCGCCCCTGGCTCAACGAGGCGCGGGCGGCGACGAGTTCGGCGTCGTCGAGCGCGGCGTCGAATGCCTGGGCCGCGCGCTTGCGGCTACGGCCCAGGGGTGGCGGGGGTGGTGACACCGCTGCTCAACCTCACAGGCGCGGTTCGTCAAAGAGTGATCACGGACAGCAAACCCGCAGCCAAGGTTCAAGTCAAGGCCCGGCCAAGTCGCTACACGTGTCAACGGGCGGGGCTTGACGTGAAGTTGACCCCTGTCACCCTCATCGTCCCGAAGCGTCCCGGGGAGGTCGGACATCCGCCGGGGCCGACCTCCGCCCGGCCCGGCTCAGCCGACCGCCCCCGCCGCCGCGCGGCCCGCGGCGCGGCCGGAGAAGAGGCAGCCGCCGAGGAACGTGCCCTCCAGGGAGCGGTATCCGTGCACCCCGCCGCCGCCGAACCCGGCGGCCTCACCGGCGGCGTACACGCCCTCCAGTGGGTCGCCGCCCTCGGTGAGGACGCGCGAGGAGAGGTCGGTCTCCAGGCCGCCGAGCGTCTTGCGGGTCAGGATGTTGAGGCGGACGGCGATCAGCGGGCCCGCCTTGGGGTCGAGGATGCGGTGCGGGCTCGCGGTGCGGATCAGCTTGTCGCCGAGGTACTTGCGGGCCCCGCGGATGGACATGACCTGGAGGTCCTTGGTGAACGGGTTGGCGATCTCCCGGTCGCGGGCCACGATCTCCCGGCGCAGCGCGGCCTCGTCGATGAGCGGTTCCGCGGTGAGCGCGTTCATCCCGCGCACCAGGGCCGCGAGGTCCTTCTCCACGACGAAGTCGGCGCCGTGGTCCATGAACGCCTTCACCGGGGCGGGCACGTCGGCGCGGGCGCGGCCGATGACGTCCCGGACCGACTTGCCGGTCAGGTCGGGGTTCTGCTCCGAGCCGGAGAGCGCGAACTCCTTGCCGATGATCTTCTGGTCGAGCACGAACCAGGTGTGGTCGTGGCCGGTGCGCATGATGTGTTCGAGGGTGCCGAGCGTGTCGAAGCCGGGGAAGAGCGGGACGGGCAGCCGGTTGCCGCGGGCGTCCAGCCACAGGGAGGACGGGCCGGGCAGGATGCGGATGCCGTGCTTGTCCCAGATGGGGTTCCAGTTCTGGATGCCCTCGGTGTAGTGCCACATGCGGTCGCGGTTGATCAGCCGCGCGCCGGCCTCCTCGGCGATCCCGAGCATCTTGCCGTCGACGTGGGCGGGCACGCCGGAGATCATCCGCTCGGGCGGGGTGCCGAGCCGCTCGGGCCAGTTGGCGCGGACGAGGTCGTGGTCGCCGCCGATGCCGCCGGAGGTGACGATCACGGCCTGCGCCCGCAGTTCGAAGGCGCCGGTGACGGTACGGCTGCTGGCCTGGCCGCGCTCGATGCCGGACGGCTCCAGGACCTCGCCGGTGACCGTGTCGACGGAGCCGGCGCTGCGGGACAGGCCGGTGACCCGGTGGCGGAACCGCAGCTCGACGAGGCCGCGGGCGACGCCCTCCCGCACCCGGCGTTCGAAGGGCGCGACGAGCCCGGGGCCGGTCCCCCAGGTGATGTGGAAACGCGGTACGGAGTTGCCGTGCCCGGTGGCGTCGTAGCCGCCGCGTTCGGCCCAGCCGACCACCGGGAAGAAGCGCACGCCCTGGCCGTGCAGCCAGGACCGCTTCTCACCGGCCGCGAAGTCGACGTACGCCTCGGCCCACCGGCGCGGCCAGTGGTCCTCGGGCCGGTCGAAGCCCGCCGTGCCCATCCAGTCCTGGAGGGCGAGCGCGTGGCTGTCCTTGATCCGCAGGCGGCGCTGCTCGGGCGAGTCGACGAAGAAGAGACCGCCGAAGGACCAGTGCGCCTGGCCGCCGATCGACTGCTCGGGCTCCTGGTCGAGGAGGATCACCTTGCGGCCGGCGTCGACCAGCTCCGCGGTCGCCGCGAGTCCCGCCAGGCCCGCTCCGATGACGATCACGTCCGCGTCGTAGGCCATGGGCCCGTCCTCTCGGCATTCCGACTGGTCGGATCGGGTCGTCGCCCGGGGACGACTTGATGACGTTTGTCACGAACCGATCGGCAGGGTCGGTGGTTGATGAGACATTGGAGGTGTGTGTGGTGGTCGGCCGCGACGGGCGACCAGCCGTTGTTACTGATCGGTCAGATCCTTCGGCAAGGAAGGTGACCGAGTCAACCGCCTGGTTCTCCGGAGTCCCGGGGCAGGCCGTGGCCCATGACACTAGAGTCGGCGGGAAACGCACCGTGGCCCCCGACCCCGATGTTTCGAGGTACCCAGCGTGTCGGTTCTGGTACTGGTCCTCGCGGTGAGCGCCGCCTGCTGTCTGGGCTTCGGCTTCGTGCTCCAGCAGAACGCCGCCTCCCACGCCCCGCTGAGCGACTTCCTGTCCCCGCGCATCCTGCTGGACCTCGTGCGGGTTCCGCGCTGGCTGGGCGGCATCGGGCTCATGGTGTGCGGCATGGTGCTCGGCGCGGTCGCGCTGGGCAAGGGCGAGGTCTCCCTGGTGGAACCGCTCCTCGCCACGAACCTCCTGTTCGCTCTCGCGCTCTCCCGCCACCAGACCAAGCAGCCGCTGGGCCGGCAGGGCTGGGCCGGGCTCCTGCTGCTGGCGGGCGGGGTCTCGGCGTTCATCGTGGCCGGGCAGCCGGAGGGCGGTGAGGCCATCGACGACCCGCTGCGGCACTGGCTGATCATCGGGATCGTGGTCGGCCTCGCCCTGCTGCTCACCACCTACGCGAAACGCTCCCGGCTGAGCGCCGGTCCCGTGCTCCTCGCCACCGCCGCCGGTCTGCTGTACGGGCTCCAGGACGCGCTCACCCGGGTCAGCGGCCAGCGGTTCGGCGACGGGAGCTGGTCCGAGCTGCTGACCGGCTGGCAGCCGTACGCGGTGCTCGTGCTCGGCGTCACCGGGCTGATCCTGGTCCAGAGCGCCTTCGAGACCGCCCCGCTGCGGATGTCGCTGCCCGCGCTCACCGCCGCCCAGCCGCTCGCCGGCATCGCCTGCGGGGTGGGCTTCCTCGGCGACCAGCTCCGCACCGACGCGGGGGCCCTCGCCTGGCAGGCGGCCGGGCTCGCGGGGGTCGTCGCCGGGATCATCCTGCTCGGGATGCACCCCGCGATGCCCTCGGGCACGGCCGAACCGGAGCATTCGCGGGACCTCCAGCCGCACTGAGCCACCCCGGCGCGGGCCCGGGCCGACGGGCCGCCGCGTCCCGTTCCCGGCCCCGGGCTGCTTGGATGGCTCCTATGAGTGCCGCTGACGAGATCCTCGACATCGTGGACGAGAACGACCAGGTCATCGGGCAGGCCCCGCGCGGGGAGGCCTACGAGCGCGGGCTGCGTCACCGCTGCGTGTTCATCCAGGCCCGGGACGCCGAGGGCCGGGTCTTCGTGCACCGCCGCACCGCCACCAAGCTGGTCTTCCCCTCCTTCTACGACATGTTCGTCGGCGGAGTCGTCGGCGCGGGCGAGTCCTACGACGACGCGGCGCTCCGCGAGGCCGAGGAGGAACTGGGCGTCTCGGGACTCCCCCGGCCGACCCCGCTCTTCCGCTTCCTGTACGACGACGGGGCCGGCCGCACTTGGTGGTCCGCGGTCTACGAGGTGCTGTGCGAGCTGCCGGTGGACCCCCAGGTGGAGGAGGTCGCCTGGCACGACTTCCTCACCGACGCGGAGGTGGAGGCCCGGCTGACGGACTGGACCTGGGTCCCCGACGGCCTCGCGGCCCACGAACGGCTCAAGGACTACCGGGCGATGGACTGAGGCTCCAGGGGCTACCGGGGGCTCCTGGGGGCGCCGGGTAGGGTCCGGTGCGTGATCGAACTCGTGCGGAATGTCCGGCTGTGGTTCGCGCCCCAGCAGATCCGGGAGGAGGGCGGGACGCCGGACTACCGGTTCTCACTGGCCAACGAGCGGACCTTCCTGGCCTGGCTGCGCACCGCGCTCGCGCTGATCGGCGGCGGCTTCGCCGTGGACCAGTTCCTGCCGGATCTGCGCTGGGCCTGGCGGGTGGGCCTCGCGCTGGCGCTGCTGGCGGCGGGCGTGCTCTGCGCCCTGCGGGCGGTCGACCACTGGGTGCGCTGCGAGCGGGCGATGCGGCACGGCGAGGATCTGCCGGTGTCGCGCTTCCCGGCGGTGCTCAGCGTCACCGTCGCGGTCGTGGCGGTCGCGATGATCGTCGTGGTCCTCGCGGGCCGGGCCGGATGACCCCGGCGGCGCGCGAGGAGCGGGACCCGGGGCTCCAGCCGGAACGGACCCGGCTCGCCTGGCGCCGTACGACCCTCTCCAGCACCGTCGTCGCCGTGCTCGCGGCGAGGGCGGCCCTGCACGACCCCGGCTCGGCGGCCGGGATCGCGGCCTGCGCGGTCACCTGCGTCCTGTGGCTGACCTTCCTCGCCCTCACCCACCACCGCATCCGGGCGCTGGCCCTCGCCGGTCCGGCCGGCCCCGCCCCGCTCACCCCCCGGCACGCGGCGGCGGCCGTCGCCTGCACGATCGCCCTGGCCGGGTGCGCGGCGGCGCTGGTGTTCTGAGCCGTCCGGACCGCCGGGGGCGCGAGGCGCTCCGGCGCCGCCACGCGACGCCGGCCAATCCCCGATGACACGGTTTGCACCGCCCTACGGCGATGGCCTGAGGTGTCCCGCCGCCCCGCCCCGGACGCGGCGGCCCACCCCGCCGCACCACCCCCTCCGCACCCCCGACGGCCACGGGCGCGCCGAGCACGAAGGCCACCGGGACGACCACCGACCCCCGCCGACCTCCCGCGATCCCACGGCGTCTCCCTCCGGTTCCAGCCACTCCGGGGGAGACGCCGATCACGTTTCGTACAGTCGCTGGACGACATACCGACTGGTCGGCATCATGGTCACGACCCGTTTTCCGTGTGCTGAGGAGCAAAGATGAGTCCGGACCACCCGCCAGGTCTCGATCTCGACCGGCTGCGCGGCCTGCTCGACCGTGAGCGGCCCGGGCTGGTGAGCGGCCCGCTGACCGGCCGGCTGATCGAGGGCGGACGGTCCAACCTCACCTACGCGGTCTCCGACGGCGCCTCGACGTGGGTCGTACGACGGCCGCCGCTCGGGCACGTCCTGGCGACCGCGCACGACATGAAGCGCGAGCACCGGGTGATCAGCGCGCTGCACCCGACGGCGGTCCCGGTGCCCGACCCCGTGCTGCTGTGCGAGGACGAGTCGGTGCTCGGCGCGCCGTTCTACGTCATGGAGTTCGTGGAGGGCACCCCGTTCCGCACCGCCGGCCAGCTCGCCCCGCTCGGTCCGGAGCGTACGCGGGCCGCGGTGCTCGGCCTGGTGGACACCCTGGTCGAACTGCACGCGGTGGACCCCGCCGCGGTCCAACTCGCCGACTTCGGCCGCCCCGAGGGCTTCCTCGACCGGCAACTGCGGCGCTGGGGCAAGCAGTTGGACGCGTCCCGCAACCGCGAGCTGGCCGGCATCGACGAACTGCACGCCGCCCTCGGGCGCGACCTGCCGGACTCCCCCGCGCCCACCGTCGTACACGGCGACTACCGGCTCGACAACGTGCTGATCGGCCCGGACGACCGGATCAGGGCGATCCTGGACTGGGAGATGTCCACCCTCGGCGATCCGCTCACCGACCTGGGCCTGCTCGTCATGTACAGCACGCGCCTGGATCTTCCCGACTCGCCCATCAGCACGACGGCTTCGGCGGCCGGTCACCCGGAGGCGGGCGAGATCGTCGAGCGGTACGCCGCGCGCTCGGGGCGCGACGTGTCCGCCGTCTCCTGGTACACGGCGTTCGCCTGGTTCAAGCTCGCCGTGATCCTGGAGGGCATCCACTACCGCTACACCAAGGGCCAGACCGTCGGCGCGGGCTTCGACCGCATCGGCGAACTCACCCCCGTCTTCATCGAGCACGGCCTGACCACCCTTCAGGAAGGCTGATCCGTCATGGACTTCGGATTCGACGCGCGCACCGAAGAGCTGCGCGGGAAGCTGCTCGCCTTCATGGACGAGCACGTGTATCCGGCGGAGGCCGTCGCCGAGGAGCAGCGCGCCCTGCTGGCCTCGCCGTGGGACACGCCCGCCGTGGTGGGCGAGTTGAAGGCGGAGGCCCGCAGGCGGGGCCTGTGGAACCTCTTCCTGCCGGACTCCGAGTACGGCGCCGGTCTCACCAACCTCCAGTACGCGCCGCTCGCCGAGATCACCGGCCGCAGCCCGCATCTGGCGCCCACCGCGCTGAACTGCGCCGCGCCCGACACCGGCAACATGGAGGTGCTCGCCCAGTTCGGTGACGAGCGGCAGCGCAAGCAGTGGCTGGAGCCGCTGCTCGCCGGTGAGATCCGCTCCGCGTTCGCGATGACCGAGCCCGAGGTGGCGTCCTCCGACGCCACGAACATCACCACGCTGATCGAGCGGGACGGCGACGAGTACGTCATCACCGGCCGCAAGTGGTACATCTCCGGGGCGATGAACCCGGACTGCAAGGTCTTCATCGTGATGGGCAAGACGGACCCGGACGGCTCCGACATCCGCCGCCAGCAGTCGATGGTCCTCGTGCCCCGCGACACCCCGGGCCTGGAAGTCCGGCGCGCCATGCAGGTGTACGGCTACGAGGACCACTCGCACGGCGGGCACGCGGAGGTCGTCTTCGACCACGTCCGGGTGCCGGTGACGAACCTGGTGGGCGAGGAGGGCGGCGGGTTCGCCATCGCGCAGGCCCGGCTCGGCCCCGGCCGGATCCACCACTGCATGCGGCTGATCGGCATGGCCGAGCGGGCCATCGAGCTGATGTGCCAGCGGGCGGTGTCCCGGACGGCGTTCGGCAAGCCGCTGGCCCAGCAGGGCGTGGTGCAGAACTGGATCGCCGACGCGCGGGTCGCCGTCGAGCAGCTGCGTCTGCTGGTCCTGAAGACCGCCTGGATGATGGACACCGTGGGCAACAAGGGGGCCCACACGGAGATCCAGGCCATCAAGATCGCCACTCCGCGTACGGTCGTGGACATCCTCGACAAGGCCGTGCAGCTTCATGGCGCGGGCGGGGTGAGCCAGGACTTCCCGCTGGCCGAGCTGTGGGCGAGCGCGCGGACGTTGAAGCTGGCCGACGGGCCGGACGAGGTGCACCAGCGGTCGCTGGCGCGGCGGGAGATCAAGAAGTACGTGTGACGCCGACGGGGCGGGGGCGGGGTTTTCGCCCCCGCCCCCGCCCGTCCCGTTGCGGGGGCGCTGCCCCCGGACCCGCTTCGGCCTGAACGGCCGCGTCCTCGAACGCCGGACGGGCTGAGAGTTTCCGGCTCCGGACGAGAAGACTCCGGCCCCTCCGGCACGTGAGGAGTTATGGGCGCAAGGCGCGCAGGAGCAGGTCGGCCAGGTGGTCGGCCACCTCCTGGCGGGCCAGGGGGCCGTCGGGGCGGTACCACGTGGACAGGTGGTGGACCGAGCCGAAGTGGTAATCGACCACGAGGTCGGCCGGGGTGGCCGTGGAGAAGACGCCCTTCTTCTGGCCCTCCTCGATCAGCGCCCGGAACCGCTCGTGATAGCGCCGCCGCTCGGCCCGCACCTGCTTGAGCTTCTCCGGGCTGAGCTGATGCATCGACCGGAAGAAGATCGACGCGTCGTCGAGGTTGTCGATGGTCGTGACGACGACGTCGGCCGCGGCGCCGCGCAGCCGCTCCTCCACCGGCGCGTCGGAGTCCGCGAACGCGTCGAGCCGCTCCTGCTGGAGGCGCAGCACGCGCGCGTACACCTCGTGCAGCAGGTCGTCCTTGGAGCCGAAGTAGTGGTAGAGCGCCCCCTTGGTGACGCCCGCCGCCTCGACGATCTCCTGCACGGAGGTCCGGTCGTAGCCCTGCTCGGCGAAGAGCCGGGTGGCGGCGGCCAGCAGCCGCTGCGGGACGGGCGTACCGTCACCGTCCGTCGTCCTGGGCACTGCCGCCACCTGCCTTCCGTGCGTTCACATCGATCATCGTTCACTGCCGTCCCCGCGGCTGTCCCGGGACGGTCCCGGGGAGCGCCGAGCCCCCCGGGAGCGTCGTGTCCCGGGAGCTACGGGGAGTCCTCCGTACGGGAACGCAGTTCCCGACGCAGGATCTTCCCACTCGCCGTCTTCGGCAGTTCGGGCAGGATCTCCACCTGCCGCGGATACTTGTAGGCGGCCAGTCTCTCCTTGCACCAGGCGGCGAGCGCGTCGGGGTCCTCGGAGGCGCCCGGGCGCAGGCTGATGTAGGCCTTGACGGTCTCGCCTCGGTAGCCGTCGGGAATCCCGACGACGGCCGCCTCGCGGACCGAGGGATGGGTGTAGAGGACGTCCTCGACCTCGCGCGGCCAGACCTTGAACCCGGACGCGTTGATCATGTCCTTCTTGCGGTCGACCACGTAGAGCCAGCCGTCGGAGTCCATGAAGCCGATGTCGCCGGTGCGCAGTTCGCCGTCCGGGAAGGTCTCGGCGGTGGCCTCGGGGCGGCGCCAGTAGCCCGGCACGACCTGGGGTCCGCGTACGAGGATCTCGCCCTGTTCGCCGAAGGGGACCTCCTGGCCCAGGTCGTCGACGATGCGGACCACCGAGTCGGGGCCCGGCACTCCCACCGCGAGCGTCCCGGAGACGGGGTCGACCGGCGCCTCCAGGGCGGGCGGCACGGAGGCGCAGGGCGCGGTGCACTCGGTGAGCCCGTAGCCGTTGCGGATGTACGGGCCGAAGCCGGCGCGGAACTTCTCGACCAGGGCGGGCGGCAGCGGCGCGCCGCCGGAGGAGATGTTGACGAAGGAGGAGAAGTGGTCCGGTGTGGCCGACGGGTGGGCGGCCAGCGCCATGAAGGCGGTGGAGGGGCCGACCGTGTAGAGCGGCCGGTGCTCGGCGAAGGCGTCGAGGACGACTCCCGCCTCGAAGCGGTAGGCGAGGACGAGCGTGCCCCCGCTGTCGATGCAGGCGGCGAGCTGGCAGACCATGCCGGTGATGTGGAACAGCGGGGCCAGCGCGAAGTACACGGGCGCGTCGGGCAGGGCGAGGCCGGTCCGCTGCCGCTCGGCGTTGTACATGATGTTGCCGTGCGTGTTGGTGGCCCCCTTGGGGGTGCCGCTGGTGCCCGAGGTGTAGCTGATCAGGGCGATGTCCGAGGGGCCGAGATCGCGGCCGGGCGGCGCCTGGTGCCCTTGCCGGGCGACGGCCACCAGGTCGTCCGCCCCGAGGTCGAGCGGCAGCCGCTCGAAGGACAGCACGCGGGTGTCGCCCCGGCTCTGGAAGTCGAGTTCACAGGCGGTCAAGGCGATCCGCACGGGCGAGTCGGCGGCCGTGTCGCGCAGATAGGTGTCCCAGGCGCGGTCGGAGCAGACGAGGGCGGTCACCTCGGCGTCGTGCAGGACGTGCCGGACCTCGCCCGACTTGTACATCGGGTTGACCGGCACGACCGTCGCGCCGGCCTTCCAGGCGCCGAGCAGGGCGAGCACGAACTGCGGCGAGTTCTGGAGCAGGATCGCCACCCGGTCGCCCCGTCCGAGGCCGCGGGCGGCGAGGTGGCCGGCGACGGAGTCGCTCAGCTCGTCCACCTCGCGGTAGCTCAGCCGTCCGTCGAAGTAGGCGAGGGCGGTGCGGTCCGGGGTGGCGGCGACGGCGTCCCGGAGGGCGTGCACGAGGGTGTCGGCGGGGTGGACCGGGGCGCGCTGGGCGTCGTTGAGCAGGGCCACCCAGGGCCGGTCGGCATAGCTGGTCACTCGGTCGTCTCCCACTTCTGCTGGAGGTGGTTCATGTTCGTCATCCAGCGGTCGGGGTCCGCGGCCCGGGCCTGGTAGTACCCGGCGACCTCGGGGTGCGGCAGGATCAGGAAACGGTTCTCCTCGATCCCCTTCATCAGGGCGTCGGCGACGTCCTCGGGCTCGATGGCGGTCGGCTGGAGCACCAGGTCGCCCGCGCTGCCGGTGGCGGCGAGCATGTCGGTGCGCACGCCCTGCGGGCAGATCGCGTGCACGTTCACCCCGCGGTGGCGGTAGGTGAGGGAGAGCCACTCGGCGAAGGCGTACGCGCCGTGCTTGGTGACGCTGTACGGGGCGGCGCCGATCATGGTGAGCAGGCCGGCGGCCGAGACGGTGGAGACGAACCGGCCGCCGCCGCGCTCCAGCCAGTCCGGCAGCAGGGCGCGGGCGGCGCGCACATGGGCCATCACGTTGACGTCCCAGGCCAGCTCCCACACCTGCTCGTCGGCCGCCTCGGAGCCGCCCGAGCCGACGCCCGCGTTCGCGCAGTAGACGTCGACCGTGCCGCCCAGGGCGTCGCGGGCCTCCTCGACGATCAGGGACGCGTCCCCGGGGACGGCGATCCCGCCGATCCGGTCGGCGACGGCCTTCGCCTTGGCGGCGTCGAGGTCGTTGACGACGACCCGCGCTCCCTCGGCGGCGAAGCGGCGGGCCAGCGCGGCCCCGATGCCGCCTCCCGCTCCTGTGACGACCACTCCCGCACCCTGCACGGCTCCCACCATCGGTCTCCTTCGACGCGACACGGCTCTCCTGCGACGCCAGACTAACCAGTCGGTATGTTGCGGGGGAAGGGGCTCCGGGCTCCCGCCGCCGACCGTGTGACGAGCCACGACGGACGAACCGGAACGGCGGTCTACGAACTTCGGCCGTGAGCCTCTAGCGTGCACGTGCCCACCTTCCGCGATCACGGAGGTCACACCATGCGCATGTCCCGACGGTCACTGCTCGCGGCCGGCACCGCCGCGGCGGCGCTGAGCCCGCTGCCCGCGGAGGCGGCGCCGCGGGCCGCGCATCCCGGCTCCCGGCTCCGCACGGGCTTCGAGCGGCTCGCCGCCTCCGGGTACGCCGCGCTGGGCGGCGGCCGGGTCGGCGTGGTGACCAACCCGACCGGTGTCACCCGCGACGTCCGGCACATCGTGGACGTCATGCACGCGGACGACCGGGTGGACCTGACCGCCGTCTTCGGGCCCGAGCACGGCTTCCGGGGCACCGCGCAGGCGGGCGGTTCCGAGGGCCGCTACGACGACCCGGCGACCGGACTGCCCGTCTACGACACGTACCTGAAGAGCGGCCGGCCCCTCGCCGACGTCTTCACGGCCTCCGGCGTGGACACGGTCGTGTTCGACATCCAGGACGCCGGGGCGCGGTTCTACACGTACATCTGGACGCTGTACGACTGCATGGAGGCGGCCCAGCTCGCCGGGAAGCGCTTCGTGGTGCTCGACCGGCCGAACCCGGTCACCGGCCGGGCGGCTCTCGGGCCGGTGCTGCACAAGGAGTTCGCCACGTTCGTCGGCCGGCAGCCGATCGCGCAGGCGCACGGGATGACGGTGGCGGAGCTGGCCCGGCTGTTCAACGGGGAGTTCCTCGCGCGGCCCGTCGAGCTGGACACCGTGCTGATGTCGGGCTGGCGGCGCGACGACTTCTACGACGTCTCGGGGCTGCCCTGGGTGCCGCCGAGTCCGAACATGCCGACCGCCGACACCGCGCTCGTGTACTCGGGGACCTGTCTGTTCGAGGGGACGAACCTGTCGGAGGGGCGCGGCACCACGCGGCCCTTCGAACTGCTGGGCGCGGAGGGCCTGGACGGGCGGTGGGCCGCCGCCGTCGGTGAACTGGGCCTGCCCGGCGTGCACTTCAGGGAGGCGTACTTCGCCCCGACGTTCTCCAAGTTCGAGGGCAAGACCATCGGGGGCGTGCAGATCCATGTGCACGACCGGGCGGCGTACGACCCGGTCCGCACCGGGATCGCCCTCCTGGTGACCGCCCGGAGGGTCTGGAGCGGGTTCGCCTGGCGTTCCGACAACTGGATCGACAAGCTGACCGGGTCCACACAGGTACGCACGATGATCGACGCGGGGGCGAGCACGGACGAGGTCGTGGCGGCCTGGCAGGACGAACTCCGCGCGTTCCGGCGGACCCGCAAGGAGTACCTGCTGTACCGGTGATCCCGAGGCCCGGCCGTCCGGCATGGCGCCGGCCGGCCGGCCGCCCTTGTCCGCCGGGCCCGTTGGCCCTTGGGACGCGGGGCGGGCCGCCTGCGCGGTCCGCCCCCGGCCCTGTGGTGGGGCCGGCCGCGCCCGACGGCGCGGCCGGGTGCTCACCGGTGACTCGTAAACTCGACGACCTGCTGGTAGGTCGGCCGGTTCTGCCAGGTGATCTTGCCGTGCTTGATGCCGCCGAGCGTCCGCTGGACGATCGAGTCGGCGCACCACTGGTCGCCGGCCGAGCACTGGTCGTCGCCGGGGTAGACGGTGGCCACGCTCTTGCCCGCCGCCTCCTTCAACGTGCTGACCAGGACGTCCCGGCAGGCGCCGAGGCTGCCGTCGCCGCAGTACTCGCGTGCCAGGCCGCCCCGCACGGTCTCGCCCAGCACCGCCCGGATGTCCTTGTCGACATAGCTCCACCAGCCGTACTGGAAGGAGCTTCCGGCGTGTGATCCGGTCGGCCCGTGTCCGGCGGACGGGGCCTCGTCGATGGGCAGGTTGTTGCCGAACGCGCTGTACAGGCCGTCGCCGAGCCCCGGCTGGAACTCCGCCTTGACCAGCAGCGGCCACCAGGCGTCCAGGACGCGGATCGCGTCGGCGTCGGCGTAGGTGTGCGAACCGGCGGAGGTCTCGGTGCGTTTGGCGCCCGCCGTGAGCCAGGCGCTCAGCTTGCCCGCCGCCGCGGCGGCGGTGGGGTCGGTGACCGGCGAACTGTTGACCACCTTCAGCAGGTTGGGGAGCACGTCCTCGGCGCGCAGATCGGCGAGGGAGGCGTCCGCCATGGCCTTCACCAGCGCGGTCCTGGTCACCCCGCCGGCCGCGACCAGCTTCGCCACCCGGTCGTCCAGCAGGTCGCCGCGGTGCACCGAGCCGTCGCCCCAGGAGGCCGTCGTGTAGTCCTTGGCCTGTTTGTTGTTCCAGGAGATGTAGTAGTCCTGGTCGACGGAGTTGGGGTGCTGGGAGGGCGGGGTGTACGCGGCGGTGTTCGTGGCCGGGTCCCAGCCCTGCCAGTCGTACGCGGCCCGCGCCCACACCGGGAACTCGGCGTCGACGCCGCTCGCCCGTACCGGGTTGTCCCCGCTGTTGTAGTAGGCGGTGTGCGCGGAGTCGGCGTAGAACCAGTTGAAGGTGTAGTTGATGTGCTGGGTCGCGCTCTGGAAGGTCGCCGGGCTCTTCACGTAGTCCGGGTCGTTGAGCATCTGGAAGCCGATGATCGAGTCGGCCTCGTGCATGTACGACGAGCGCAGGGTGGTGTAGGCGACCTTCTTGCCGCCGACGGTCGCCCGGTACTCCACGGGGCCGTACTTGGTCCGGTAGACCTGCATCCGGTAGGAGCCGGCCGCGGTGCCGTCGGCGACGGTCGGCTTCCAGGAGTTGGTCCGCTCGACCTTGTCCATCGCCGTGCAGGTGCCGTGGTACAGGTAGTGGTAGTCGTCCTGGCACAGTTCGACGGCGTAGGTGTCGATGATGTCCTGGCCGGAGGTCGTCGCGCTCCACGCGTAGTCCTGGCCGCGGCCCAGTTCGACGTACATGCTCAGGCCCGCGAAGGAGGCGCCGCGGGCGCTGAGACCCGGGCCCTGTATCTCCTGGAGCATGAGGAGCTGTGGCGCGAAATAGCCGGTCTGCGGGCCGAAGACGGCGATGGGGTGGCCGCTCGCGGTGTGCTTGCCGCTGACCACAAGGGCGTTGGACATGCCGCGCCTGGCCGAGCCGAGCGTGCTCTTCGCGGCGCCGGCGGAGGCGCCGGTCGCGCTCGCGGACCTGGCGCTGCCGGTGCGGTCGTAGACGAGCGGCTCCTGGGTGACCGATCCGGCGTCGGGGAGCGCCTGGCCCTGTGCGGTGTCCGGTTTGCCGCCGTACGGGAAGCTCTCGCCGTTGTGGACGGTCAGGGCCGCTTCCGGGTCGTTGCGTTCGCGGAAGGACTCCCAGACCCTGGTGCCCTCGGTGACGCCGTACTTGGACTGGGCGGCGAGCAGCGAGAGCGCGTTGTCGACCTCGCCGCCGCCTCCGGAACCGAACAGCGAGCCGATGACGGAGGCGAGCGCGACCAGGTCGGTGAGCTTGAAGTGGTCGATGGTGCCGGCGTTGGTGATGGCGTCCTTGTGGCCGGTCAGGACGTACTCGCCGGGGAAGTAGCGGCCGCTGTCGGAGGCGTCGATGTAGGCGTTGACGCCGTCGAGGTAGGCCTTGGCGTCGGCGAGGGCCTGGGCGCCGCGGGCTCCGGCGTTGCCGGTGGCGTTGTCGATCTGGGCCTGGAGGTCGGCCTCGGTGTAGGGGGCGTTGCGCCAGAACTCCTGTTCCAGGCCCTGGTTGGCGGGGGCGCCGCCGGCGAAGCCGGTGAGCTGGCCGCGGCCGACGTGCCGGAAGACGTCCATGAGCCACAGCCGGTCCTGGGCGGCGGCGAACCCCGCGCCGTACTCGGTGCCGTAGCGGGTGGTGCCGGTGATGTGCGGAACGCCCGTCTTCTTGTCACGGACGATCGTCACGTCGCCGCGTCCGCCCGGCTTGGTGGTCGAGGCGACCTGGCCGGGGGCGACGCCGAAGGAGGCGTCGTTGAAGAAGTCGTTGATCTTCGCGTCGGTGAGCGCGGGATAGCCGGAGGCGAGGTTGCCGTACGGGGTGAGCTGGTCCTCCGCGTGGCCGGGCTGGGTGCCGAAGGCCTGGTTGAGCAGGATCTCCGCCAGGGTCGCGTTGCCGTTCTGGCCCGGCGGCAGGATGTCCGAACACCGGCCGCCGCAGTAGTCGTTCGCCGCGGCCGATGCCGAGGTGTCGGCGGCGGCGGCCGGGGAAAGCGGCGACAAAAGTCCGGCAATGAGCACGCATAGGGAAGCGGCCTTGAGGAACTTGGGGAATCTGCGGGGAGTTCTCAGTCTGTCCAGGGTGGTGCGTGAGGTGCTCGGTGGCATGTCAGCTCCTACCGATTGGGGTGGGCCGACGTTACCGCCGGTATCCCCGCGATTGAAGGTGAACATGCGTCAGTTTTGAGGACGCGTCGCGACCATGGACCCGCCTGCGGGCGGCCGACGGCAAGGGGAGGCGGACCGAGGGCACTCGGCGGGTGGCTTATGGCAGTCATCGAAAAACGGATGGAGCCGAATCGTGTGTCGATACGTCTACTCGGCGACGTCCGTACGAGACGGCGCCGAAGTGACCGGAGTACACGTGAAGGTGTGACGGAGGTGCAGGGCGATGGCCGGTTTCCGGAGTCTGGCGAGACAGGTGCGAGATCCGCGGTGTGATCTGGCACTGCGGCGGTATTCACTGCGCAAATGCCTGGAGAGGTTCGCCCCGTACGGGCATCGGGCGACCTGGGACCATCTGTGTTCGCGGGCCGGGTTCGGCCCCGAGGACCGCTCCCCCGATCCGGCGCGGCTCGTGGCCGCGCTGGAGGAGCTGGAGGAGGCCCGCTCCGTCTGGCTCGCCTATGAGGTGGAGTTCGCGCAGCGCCGCAGGAAGGAGAAGCACGACGGGCTGCGCAGGCCGGGCAGTGTCGACGACTGGCACCGGCTGACCTGGGGCGGCTTCGGGGTCGCGTGGTGCGACGATCCCCGGGTCCATCCCCGTGAGTCCCTCGCCGAGGTGCTGCGCCGGCTGATCGCCGCGCTGGAGCGCGAGCCGGGCGATGTCTGCCCGGTGTGCGCCGGGGACAACCTCCTGTGGATGTACGACCTGGCCCACGAACCCTCGTCGGGCCCCGTCTGCACGAGCTGCGGCATCGTGGTGCCCCGGCCCGTCCTGACCCCGGAAGCCCTGGCGGGGGCCAGGCGCGGCCGACTGCTCGTCTCCGCGTGAGCGCCCGCCCGGCCTGAACGGCACACGAGGGGGCCGCGCGCGGGCCGCCGCCCACGGAGCGGAGGTCCGGCCCGGACACGCGGTTCCCGCCACGGACGGGAGAGGGGCGGTGGCGCGGGAAGGGGCGGGTCACAGCGGGTGCCGGCCGGAGGGAGCCGTGCGGGCGCCCGCCGACGGGACCGGGGCGAGGGCGGGCCAGAAGGCCCCTGCGGGTGCCGACCGGAAGGGCCGTGCGCGCGCCCGGAGGGCCGGTACGGGTGCGGATGCGGCGGGTTCCCGTTGGTGGTTGCCCGAGGGGGCCGGTGCGGGTTCGGCTGTGGCCGGATGTCGTCGGTGGGGCATGCGGGCCTGGCCGCGGCCGGGAGTGGGGTCCGGCACTATCGGGGGATGGTGCAGGTCTGTCTGAATGGAGCCCGCGGCACAGCCGACGGGACCGCCGTGCCGATGTCCCCCGAGGCCCTCGCACGGGCCGCCGCCGAGGCGGTGGCGGCCGGGGCCTCCGATATCCATGTCCACCCCAAGACCCCCTGCGGGCAGGACACGTTGTCGCCGCGCGTGCTGGCGGCCACGCTCGAAGCGATCCGGGCCCGGGTCGCCGTCCCCGTCGGCGTGACCACCGGCGCCTGGGCCGAGCCCGACCCGGCGGACCGGGTGGAGCGGGTCCGCTCCTGGACCGCGCTGCCCGACCACGCGTCGGTCAACTGGCACGAACCCGGCGCCGAGGAGATCGCCGCCGCCCTCCTGGACCGCGGGATCGGCGTGGAGGCCGGCATCTGGTCCGGCACGGACGGATCCGCCCGGTTCGCCGCCTCACCGCTCGCGCCCCGGGTGCTGCGGGTCCTGGCCGAGGTGACGGACACCTCGGCGCACACGGCCGAGGCCTCGGCCCACACCCTGCTCGCCGCGCTCGGCACCCCCGGCCGTCCCGTCCTGCTGTACGGCGAGGACGGCGGCGCCTGGCCGGTGCTGCGCCTGGCGGGACGCCTGGGGCTGGCCACCCGGATCGGCCTGGAGGACACCCTCGAACTCCCGGATGGGGAAAGGGCGGATTCCAACGCCCGGCTGGTGACGGCCGGGCTCCTCCAGTACCAGGCGGCCCGCTCCCAGGGCCACTCCCGCCCCCGGCCGTAGCCGGTACGGGTCACGCACCCCGGGAGGCCGGACGCGCCCCGGGCGCTGAACCGGCCCCGGCCCCTCGCACGCGCGGGCCCGCGTCAGCGGCAGTCGCCCGCCGGTTCCTCCCGCCGCGCGGGATGGCCCTCCCCGCCCCCGGCGGTGTCCGGGACCGGGGTGGTGCGTTCCACCATGAGGCGGGAGCCCGTGCCGCGTTCGCCGAAGACGTCGTCGGGGTTGGAGAGCACGCAGTTCTCCAGCGACAGGCAGCCACAGCCGATGCAGTCGGTGAGGTGGTCGCGCAGCCGGCCGAGTTGCTTGATGCGCTCGTCCAGTTCGGAACGCCAGGCCTCGGAGAGGCGGGCCCAGTCCTCGCGGGTCGGGGTGCGCTCCTCGGGCAGTTCGGCGAGCGCCTCACGGATCGTGGCGAGGGGGATGCCGACGCGCTGGGCGGCCCGTACGAAGGCGACCCGGCGCAACGCGTCACGGTGATAGCGGCGCTGGTTGCCGCTGGTGCGACGGCTGCTGATCAGGCCCTTCGACTCGTAGAAGTGCAGGGCCGACACGGCGGCTCCACTGCGGGCCGACAACTGGCCGACGGTCAGCTCGTGGATCTTCTCAGGGATCTGGGGCACTCCCCCAACCTACCCACCGCGCCGGCCGCCCGGTCCGTTGACATGCGCCGCCCACCCGAGCATGCTAAGCAGTCGCTTAGACTTTGAGATGCGGTATGAGATGCGGGAGGCCAGGGACATGGCAGAGCCGAGGACGTTCGCGACGGTCGACGAGCTGCGGAGCGCCGTGGGCGAGCAACTGGGATACACCGACTGGGTCGAGATCGAGCAGAAGCGGATCGACCTCTTCGCGGAGGCGACCGGCGACCACCAGTGGATCCACGTCGACCCCGAGAAGGCCGCGGCGGGCCCGTTCGGCACGACGATCGCGCACGGCTACCTCACGCTGTCGTTGCTGCCGCTCTTCGGCCCGCAGCTCATCGCGGTCGAGGGCGTGAAGATGGGCGTCAACTACGGGACGAACAAGGTCCGTTTCCCCGCGCCCGTACCGGTCGGCTCGCGGCTGCGCTCCACCGCGACGATCACCGGGGTGGACGACGTGCCGGGCGGCGTCCAGGTGACCGTCGCGTTCACCGTCGAGCGCGAGGGCGGCGACAAGCCGGTCTGCGTGGCCGAGTCGGTCTCGCGCTACTACCTCTGAGAGCGCGGCCCTACCCTTTGGCCCCGACCATCCGCAGGACCAGGTCGGCGTAGAGCGCGCCGACCTCGTCCGGGGTGCGGGGGCCGTCGACGTTGAACCAGCGGGCCACGTCGATGCACAGGGACAGCACGGCGAGGGTGGTGCCGGGAACGTCGGGGACGTCGAAGTCCCCCACGGCGACGCCGTCCTCGATGATGCCGCGGACCTCGGCGTCCACCTGGCGGCGCAGCGCGATGATCTCGGCGCGCGCGTCGGGCCCGAGGGCGTCGAGTTCGTACTGCACGACCCGCGCGGTCGTGTGCTGGCCCGCGTGCCAGCGCACGAAGGAGCGCACGGCGTCGGAGAGCCGCTCGGCGGCGGTGCCCTGCCCGTCGGCCGCGGTGCGCACGATGTCGAGCGCCTTGTCGTGGCCGATCCGGCTGATCCGGTGGAGCAGCTCTTCCTTGGTCTTGTAGTGGATGTAGAGCGCGGCCGGGCTCATGCCGGCGCGGCCCGCGATGTCCCGGGTGGTCGTCGCGTGGTACCCGCGCTCGGCGAAGGCCTCCACGGCGGCGACCAGCAGCCGCCGCGCCGCGTCCGGGGTGACCTCGGCCCACGGCTGCGTCTCGCTGCCGGGCGTCTCCTGCGCCGTACTCATCGCTGTTCGCCCCTTCTCCACTGCCAGGGTGAACACCATACCCCCGAACCTGAGCGAGCGCTTAGTGCCGGTGCCCGGCCGGGGGCGCGGCAGGTCAGAGCTTCTCGAAGGGGTCGTACACCCTGCCGCCCGCGCGCGGGCCGTCCTGGCGGTCCCGGATCACCTTGGCGAGCGTGAAGGCGGACGTCACCAGGTAGAGGACGGCGATGGCCAGGAAGGCCCGCACCCAGGCGTCGGCCTGGAGCTTGAAGATCCCGAGCGCGGTGGCGGCCATCGCGACGGAGAAGGACGCCACGGCCTGTCCGTAGAAGGCGGCGGTGTTCTGCTGTTTGACCGGTGTCTCACTCATGGGAGAAAGGATCGGCGGACGCGGCGTCCGGCACATCCGCCGTCGTACTCAGCCGTCGTACTCAAGGGACGTACTCAGAACATGTACGCACCGGACGCACCGGCCGCACCCGGGAGGCGTGTCCGGAAGGCGTCCTCAGAAGGCGGAGACTCCGGTCAGGGCGCGGCCGATGACGAGCTTCTGGATCTGGCTGGTGCCCTCGTAGAGGGTCATCACGCGGGCGTCGCGCAGGAGTTTGCCCGCCGGGTACTCGTCGATGTAGCCGTAGCCGCCGAAGACCTGCAGGGCGTTGTTGGCGGCGCGCACGGCGGCCTCGGACGCGAAGAGCTTGGCCTTGGAGGACTCGGTGGCGAACGGCAGCCCGCGGTCGATCAGGTCGGCGACCCGCCAGGTCAGCAGCCGCGCCGCGTCCACGTCCACCGCGATGTCGCTGAGCAGTTCCTGCACGAGCTGGTGGTGCGCGATGGTCTTGCCGAACTGCTCGCGCTCGGTCGCGTACGCCACCGCCGCGTCCAGCGCGGCCTGGGCTATGCCGACGCAGCCCGCGGCCACCGACATCCGGCCCTTGGCCAGCGCGGACATGGCGACCGCGAAGCCCTTGCCCTCGGGGGCCAGCATGGCGCTCGCGGGCACCCGCACGTCCTCGAAGGCGAGTTCGGCGGTGGCCTGGCCGCGCAGTCCGAGCTTGCCGTGGACGGTGCGGCGGCTCAGGCCGGGGGTGTCGGCCGGCACCAGGAAGGCGGAGACGCCCTTGTGTCCGGGGGCGTCGGTGGAGCGGGCGAAGAGCAGCACGACGTCGGCCCAGGTGCCGTTCGTGATGAACATCTTGCTGCCGTTGATCACGTAGTCGTCCCCGTCGCGCACGGCCCGCGTGGAGAGCTGTCCCGCGTCGGAGCCGGTGCCCGGCTCGGTGAGGCCGAAGCAGCCGACGTACTCGCCGGAGGTCAGCCCCGGCAGCCACCGCCGCTTCTGCTCCTCGTCGCCCCAGTGCGCGATCGTCTTGGCGACGAGCCCGAGGGAGACGGAGACGATGCCGCGCACGGAGGAGTCGCCGCGCCCCAGCTCCTCGGTGACCAGGCAGTACGCGAGATGGTCGCCGCCGCTGCCGCCGTACTCCTCGTCAATGGTCAGACCGAGGAAGCCGACGCCGGCGAGCTTCTTCACGATCGAGCGGTCGACCTCCTCGGCGCGGTCCCACGCGACGACGTGCGGGGCGATCTCGCGCTGCACGAAGTCCCGGGCGAGCTGCCGGACGGCGGTCTGCTCCTCGCTGAGACCTAGGTTCATGCCGAGTCACCCCACAAATAGCGGCCCTTGAAAGCCGTACCTTTAAATTAGCACTGCTAGTTTACTGGCGCAGCCCTACTATGTGCGCCATGGCCCGACCGCGCAAGCCCCTCCTCAGCACCGACCGCATTGTCGAGACGGCACGGGCCCTGGTGGACGCCGAGGGACTGGCGGCCGTCTCGACCCGCCGGCTCGCCGCGGAACTGGGGGTGAGCGGGCCCTCCCTCTACAACCACTTCCGCACCAAGGACCAGATCCTGGAGGCGGTCGCCGACTCGGTGAGCGCGCAGGTCGACCTGTCGATGTTCGAGGACGGCCGCGACTGGCGGACCGCGCTGCACGACTGGGCCGTCTCCTACCGGGCCGCTCTGCGCGACCATCCGAACATCGTGCCCGTGCTGGCCCGCGGGCCCGGCCGGCGGCCCGCCGGACTCCGGCTCGCCGACGCCGTCTTCGGGGCGATGGTCGACGCCGGGTGGCCGCCCGCCCAGGCCACCTCGATCGGCGCGCTGATGCGGTACTTCATCATGGGCTCCGCGCTGGGGTCCTTCGCCGGGGGCTTCGTGGACGACGAGAGCGCGTACGACCCCGCCGACTATCCCCACCTGGGGCAGGCACACCTGCTCGCCGACCAGCAGGAGAAGATCGACGAGCGGGCCTTCGAGACCGGGCTCGGCGCGCTGCTGGAGGGACTCGCGGCGCAGTACGGGCGGCGGACTCAGGAGGCCTGAGGGCTCGGGAGGCCTGAGGGCTCGGGGGGCTGCGGGCCCGACGGGTCCCGCCCGTATTTCGGTGGGCGCCGAAGTGTCCGTGTCGCATGCTGGACGGCATGACGAGGTCGAAGGAGCCGGTGGCGCCGGCGCTCGCCGCCCTGGCCGGGCTGCTGGCGGACGAGACGCGGGCCGCGTTCGCGCTGGCGCTGCTCGACGGGCGGGCCTGGACCGCCGGTGAACTGGCCCGGTGGGCGGGGGTCGCGCCGTCGACGGCGAGCGAGCATCTCGGCAAGCTCGTCGCGGGCGGTCTGCTCACCGAGGAGCGCCAGGGACGGCACCGGTACGTCCGGCTGGCCGACGCCCGGACCGCCCAGCTCATCGAGGACCTGGCCGCCCACGCCGGCCCCCGGGCCGCCGAACCCCCGCGCACGCTGCGGGAGTCGAGCGCCGGGTCGGCGATGGCGCGCGGGCGCACCTGCTACGACCACCTGGCCGGACGGCTCGGCATCGCCCTCACGGACGCGCTGACGGGCCGCGGGCTGCTGCGCCAGGACACCGGGTTCGCGCTCACCGACGCCGGTCTGCGCTGGTTCGGCGACACGGGCATCGCCCTGGCCCGCACCGGGCGCCGGCCACTGGCGCGCGCGTGCCTCGACTGGACCGAACGCCGGCCGCATCTCGCCGGCACCGCCGGTGCGGCGCTGTGCCGGCACGCCCTGGACGCCGGCTGGTGCGTCCGCGTCGGCTCGCGGCGGGCGGTCAAGGTCACCCCGGCCGGCGAACGCGCCTTCGAAGAACTCCTCGGCATCGAGGCGACCGCACTCCGCTGAACGGCGGCGGTCCTTCCCTCCCTCGCGGGGCACTCCCCCGCGCCGTTCCCGTCCGCCGTACGCGGCTGCCTCCCGCCCGGGGACCTCGCGTCCGCCGCTCACGTCCGCCGCCCGCCTCGGTCTCCCCGTCCGATGTCCGCGAGCCCGGCAACCGCTTCCCACCTAGTCTCAGGAGCATGATGAACGCCTCCCCCGCCCGGACGTCCGCCCCGAACCACCGCCGTGACGGAGTGCTGGCCGCGGCCGCGGCGGTCGTCACCGTGGGGCTGTGGGCCTCCGCCTTCGTCTCGATCCGCAGCGCGGGCGCCGCCTACTCGCCGGGCGCGCTGGCGCTCGGACGGCTGCTCTCGGGCGTGCTGGTGCTCGGGGCGGTCTGCGCGGTACGGCGCGAGGGGCTGCCGCCGCGGGGCGCCTGGCGCGGGATCGCGGTCTCCGGCGTGCTGTGGTTCGGCTTCTACATGGTGGCGCTGAACTGGGGCGAGCAGCAGGTGGACGCCGGTACCGCCGCCCTGGTGGTCAACATCGGCCCGATTCTGATCGCCCTGCTCGGTTCCCGGCTGCTCGGGGACGCGATGCCGCCCCGGCTGCTGGCGGGCATGGCCGTGTCCTTCGCGGGCGCGGTCGCGGTGGGGCTGTCGATGTCGGGCGGCGGGGGCTCCTCGGTGCTCGGCGTCGTGCTGTGCCTGCTCGCCGCGGTCGCGTACGCGGGCGGGGTCGTCGCGCAGAAGCCGGCGCTCGGGCGGGCCAGCGCGCTCCAGGTGACGACGTACGGCTGTCTGATCGGGGCCGTGGTCTGTCTGCCGTTCGCCGGTCAGCTCCTCCACGACGCGGCCGACGCGCCCGTGTCGGCGACGCTCAACATGGTGTACCTGGGTGTTTTCCCGACCGCGCTGGCCTTCACGACCTGGGCGTACGCGCTGGCCCGGACGAGTGCGAGCCGGATGGGGGCGACGACGTACGCGGTGCCGGCGCTGGTGGTGCTGATGTCGTGGCTGCTGCTGGACGAGGTGCCGGGGCTGTTGACGCTGGCGGGCGGGGCGTTGTGCCTGGCGGGCGTCGCGGTGTCTCGGTCGCGTCCGCGGCCTGGGGCCGCGGCGGATGCCCTGCGGGAGGGTGCCGCGGTGTCGGGGCCCGCGCCGGCGGGCGGGAAGCCCTCGGCGGAATGCCCCGCCGACAAGGGCTGAGGCCCAGGCGTTCTTCGCCCCCTCCGCCCCCGCCCGTCCCGTTCCCGGGGGGCGCCGCCCCCGGACCCCCGCTCCTCGAACGCCGGAGGGGCTGAAGATTCCCAGCCCGTCCGGCGATTGAGGACGAGGCCGTTCAGGCCGAAGCGGGGGGGGGCGAGAGACATGCGGGGTTCGGCCGTCAGAACACCACCAGGGCCCTGCCGCCCTTGCCGGCGAGCATGTTGTCGAAGGCTGCCGGGATGCCGTCGAGGGCGATGCGGTCGGTGACCAGGCTCGCGAGGTCGAGGCGGCCCGCGCGGACGTGTTCGGCGAGCACCGGGAGATCGCGGGCCGGGTCGGAGTTGCCGTAGACGCAGCCCGCGAGGGTGCGTCCCCAGTGGAAGATCTCCAGCGCGTTGAAGGTGACCTGCTGTTCCTTGCCGCCGATGCCGACGACCGTGGTGCGCCCGCCCCGCCGGGTGGATTCCCAGGCGGTCCGGATGGTGACGGCGCGGCCGACGCACTCGACGGCGACGTCGACGCCCTGCTTGCCGGTGAGGGCGCGGATCTCGCGGGCGGTGGTGTCGGAGGCGACGACGTAGTCGGTGGCGCCCGCCTCGCGCGCGAGTGCCTCCTTCTCGGCCGAGACGTCGACCGCGACGATCTTCGAGGCGCCCGCGATCCGGGCGGCCTGGAGCGCGGCGAGCCCGACCCCGCCGACCCCGAACACGGCGACGGTCTCGCCCGGCCGGACCCGGGCTGAGTGGTGGACGGCGCCGTAGCCGGTCAGGACGGCGCAGCCGAGGAGGGCGGCGTCGGTGAGCGGGATGCCGTCGGGCAGCGGCAGCAGACAGGAGACCGGCACGACAGTCTCCTCGGCGAAGGCGGCGACGTTCAGGCCGGGGTACAGGTCGCCACCGTCGGAGGCGCGGTGGGCGTAGACCATCCCGGCGCCGGTGAGCGCGTCGGCGCACAGCCACACCTCGCCCAGCGAGCAGGCGTGGCAACGCCCGCAGGAGGGCGCCCAGTTGAGGACGACCTCGGCGCCGGGCGCGACCTCGGTGACGCCCTCACCGACGGCGACGACCGTGCCGGCACCCTCGTGGCCGAGGACGGCGGGCACCGGGACCCGCATGGTCCCGTCGGAGAGGGAGAGGTCGGAGTGGCAGACACCGGCGGCGGCCAGCCTGACCCGGACCTGACCCGGTCCCGGGTCGGGGAGGTCGATCTCGGCGATCTCCAGCGGGGCACCCACGGCGGAAAGGACTGCGGCGCGAACCACGTGAACGCTCCTAGAACTGGAGGGACTTGGTCTGGAGGTACTCGGAGAGGCCGTGGGCGCCGAGTTCACGCCCCACGCCCGACTGCTTGTAACCGCCGAAGGGGGCCCGCGGGTTGAAGCGGCCGCCGTTGATGTCGACCTGACCGGTGTCGAGCCGGCGCGCGAAGGCGACGGCCTCGGCCTCGTCGCCGGCCCACACGGCGCCCGCGAGGCCGTAGACGGTGCCGTTGGCGATGCGCAGCGCGTCCTCCTCGTCCTCGTAGCGGAGGATCGACAGGACCGGGCCGAAGATCTCCTCCTGCGCGATCGTCATCTGCGGGGTCACGTCGGCGAAGACGGTGGGGCTGACGAAGTAGCCCTGTTCGCGCGGGGATTCGGGGCCGCCCGCGACCAGCCGGGCGCCTTCGGCGACGCCCTTCTCGATGTAACCGCGCACCCGTTCCCGCTGCTTGGCGTTGACGACGGGGCCGATGCGGTCGCCGTACTTCGCGGCGGCGGTCGCGGCCAGTTCGACCGCTTCGTCGTAGCGGGCGGCGGGGACCAGCATGCGGGTCCAGGCGCTGCACGTCTGGCCGGAGTTGGACATCACGTTGGCGACGCCGACGTTGACGGCCTTCGCGAGGTCGGCGCTCGGCAGGATGACGTTGGCGGACTTGCCGCCGAGTTCGAGGGCGACGCGCTTGACGGCGGCGCCCGCGGTCGCGCCGATCCGCCGGCCGACCGCCGTGGAGCCGGTGAAGGAGACCAGGTCGACGTCCGGGTGTTCGGCGAGGGCCTGTCCCGCGACCGGGCCGAGGCCGGTGACCAGGTTGAAGACGCCGGCCGGCACTCCCGACTCGGCGACGGCCTCGGCGAAGAGCTGGGCGGTCAGCGGGGTGTCCTCGGCGGGCTTCAGCACCACGGTGCAGCCGGCGGCGAGCGCGGGGGCGACCTTGGCGACGATCTGGTGCAGCGGATAGTTCCAGGGCGTGATGGCGCCGACGACGCCGACGGGCTCCTGGTAGACGGTCGAGTTGCCGACCTTCTCCTCGAAGGCGTAGGTCGCGGCCAGTTCGGCGTAGGAGCCGGCCACGAGGACCGGGACGGCCGCGTGCACGGCCTGCGAGAAGGCGAGCGGTGAGCCCAGCTCGGCGGTGACCGTCTCGGCGATCTCGTCCTTGCGGGCGGCCAGCACGTCACGGAGCGCGGCCAGGCGGGCGGCTCGTTCGGCGGGCGGGGTCGCGGCCCAGCCGGGGAAGGCGGTACGGGCGGCGCGCACGGCGGCGTCGACGTCCTCGGCCGTGCCCGCCGGTACCTGGCCGATCACCTGCTCGTCGGCCGGGTTCACGACGTCGATCGTGTCCCGTCCGGCGGCGGGACGCCACGCCCCGCCGATGTACATGCCGTCGTGTGCCTTCATCGTGTTCCTCCCGGGCAGGGGCAGCGTCGTCCGCACCCTAAACTAGCGGTGATAGTTTTGCGGCGCCAGGGGGATCGGGGCCGGCACGGTCGCCGGGCAGGTCAGGCCGTCACGCACAGGCCGGATCGAGGCGGGGCGTCACGGGGCGGGCCGCCCCGGGCTCACTCGTCCAGGTCGGGGAGTCGCGCCGGTGCCGGGCAGATCCGTTCGCCGCCCCGGTCGAAGACGAAGAGGTGGGCGAGGTCCACGAGGAGCGGGACCTGCATGCCGTGGCGCAGGTCGAGGTCGGGCGTGGTGCGGACGACGAGGTCCCCGGGGAGCCGGCCCTCGGGCGGCGCCTGTCCCGGCAGGCCGAGGCCGGGGTCCCCGTCCGAGGGCGGGTCGAGGACCACGACCGGCCCGGCCCGCAGCGCTCCGGCCCGCTCCCGCAGCCGGTCGAGGACGGTGCCGTCACGACGCCGCCGCCGGGTCGCGCGGGCCGGACGCGGTGACTCCAGGTCCGGTACGAGGGCGGGCCGCGAGCCGGTGTTGAAGTGGACCAGGACCTCGTGGCCCTGGAACTCGACATGCTCGACCAGGCCGGTGATCGCCACCTCGCCCGGCCGCGCGTCGGAGGCCCTGGCCAGCCGGACCGCCTCGGAGCGCAGCCCGACGATGACCTCGCGGCCCTGCTGCACCCGGAGCAACTGGTGGTCCAGGGAGAGGGGTTCGGGCAGCCGCAGGAACTGCTTGCCGAGTCTGATCGTCATCGCCCCGTCGAGCGGGGCCCGCACGACACCGCGCAGCAGGTTGATCCGGGGGGTGCCGATGAAGGCGGCGACGAAGACGTTGGCGGGCAGTCCGTAGACCGTGCGGGGCGTGCCGACCTGCTGGAGGACCCCGCCGCGCAGCACGGCGACCCGGTCGCCGAGCGACATCGCCTCGGCCTGGTCGTGTGTGACATAGACGGTGGTGGTGCCCAACTCCCTGGTGAGCCGCGCGATTTCGGTGCGCAGGTGGTTGCGGAGCTTGGCGTCGAGGTTGGACAGCGGCTCGTCCATCAGGAAGGCGGAGGGGTGCCGGGCGATGGCCCGTCCCATCGCGACGCGCTGGCGTTCGCCGCCGGAGAGCTGGGCGGGGAAGCGGTGCAGCAGGTCCTCGATGCCGAGCATGCGGGCGGTGGCGTCGACCCGGGGGCGGGGGTCCTCGCCGGGAGACTCGATGCGCAGCGGGAAGCCGATGTTGTCGCGGCTCGTCATGCTCGGGTAGAGGGCGAAGTTCTGGAACACCATCGCCATGTCCCGTCCGGACGGCGGGAGTTCGTTGGCGTACTCCCCGTCGAGCCGGATCTCGCCCTCGGTGACCTCTTCGAGGCCGGCGATCATCCGCAGCACGGTCGACTTGCCGCAGCCGGAGGGGCCGAGCAGGACGAGGAATTCGCCGGGCCGGATGTCCAGCGAGAGCCGTTCCACCACGCGGACGCCGCGCGTGTACGACTTGCTGACGTGGTGCAGGGAGATGGCGCGTGTCATGACAGGTGCCCCCGGGGGCGTGCAAGGCGCTGGTGCTCCGCGGTCGGTCGTCCCGTACGAGTCGTACGAGGCGTATGAGTCACGGAAGCTAACGGACCGCGCACGCCTGGGGGAAGACACCTACCGGTATCGGACGGGCCGGTTCCGTACGGGTGGAAACGGACGATCGTCTACCGGGCGGATCGGGAGGAGGACTTGGGGCTCCGAGGCCCCCGGGCGACGCGCGGGCCGGCCTTCGTCCGACGCGGCTCAGACGGTGCCGTAGAGGACGCCTGCGCCGAGGACCACCAGCGAGATCAGCGCCGCCCACTTGACCACGAAGCGGGTGTGGTCGCCGAACTCGACCTTCGCCATGCCGACCAGGACGTACACGGCGGGCACGAGGGGGCTCGACATGTGCAGGGGCTGTCCGACGATCGAGGCGCGGGCGATCTCCAGCGTGGAGACGCCGTGCGCGTGGCCGGCCTCGGCGAGTACCGGGAGGATGCCGAAGTAGAAGCCGTCGTTGGACATGAAGTAGGTGAGCGGGATGCTCAGGACGCCGGTGACGAGGGCCATGTGCGGGCCCAGCCCGTCGGGGATGTTGCCGACCAGCCAGGCCGCCATGTGGTCGACCATGCCGGTGCCCTGGAGGACTCCGGTGAAGACGGCGGCGGCGAAGACCATGCCGGAGACGTTGAGGACGTTCTCGGCGTGGGCGCCGATCCGGGCCTTCTGGTCGGGCATGTGGGGGAAGTTGACGGTGAGGGCGAGGGCCGCGCCGAGCAGGAACAGGACCGGGATCGGCAGCAACTCCATGATCATGGCGGTGAGCAGGGCGACCGTGAGCAGCGCGTTGAACCAGTAGAGCCGGGGGCGCAGGGTGGCGCGGCGGGGGTCGAGTCCCGGGAAGTCGTCGTTCTGGCCGGGGTGTTCGACGTTCAGGCCGGGTCCAGTCCCCGTACTGCCGCCTGCCGTGGGCGACTTGGCGGTGACGCCGCCCGAACTTCCGCCGCACGGGCCCGCCGTGTGGTCCTTCGCCGTCTCCGAGCCGGCCGTTCCCACCAGGATCGTCCCGGTCCGCGTCTCGCGGGGTTCCAGCGCCTCGTCCAGGGTGAGGACGCCGAGCCTCGCGCGCTCGCGGCGGCCGAGGACGTAGGCGAGCGCGAGGACGCCGAGGAGGCCCGTGGCGAGGGCCGGGATCATGGGGACGAAGATCTCGCCGGCGTCGACCTTGAGCGCGGTCGCGGCGCGGGCGGTGGGGCCGCCCCAGGGGAGCGTGTTCATCACGCCGTTGGCCATGGCGGCGACGCCGGTCATCACGACGAGACTCATCCCCAGCCGCTTGTACAGCGGGTACATCGCGGAGACCGTGATCATGAAGGTGGTCGAGCCGTCGCCGTCCAGCGAGACGATGGCGGCGAGCAGCGCCGTGCCGATCACGATCCGCAGCGGGTCGGCCTTGCAGAACCCGAGAATTCCCCGGACGACCGGATCGAAGAGGCCTACGTCGATCATCACGCCGAAGTAGACGATCGCGAACATCAGCATCGCCGCGGTGGGCGCGAGGTCGGTGACGCCGTCGAGGACGTAGTCGCCGAGACGGGCGCCCTTCCCGACGAGGACACAGAAGAGGGCCGGGATCAGCACGAGCGCCGCGATCGGCGACAGCTTCTTCAGCATGATCAGGACCAGGAAGGTCGCGATCATGGCGAAGCCGAGGATGGTCAGCATGGAATGGACACCTAACGTTCGCCCTTGAACTCCCACCAGGGCCGGCGGTCCGACGACGTTAGGTCGCGCCCGAAGGCGTTAACAAGACGTTGACACGTGAGCAATAAGCGCAGAACTCCAGGTCACAGGGGTGGGTGGGCGGTGGGCCGGGTCAGGGTGACGGGCAGGCCGTGAGTTCCACGGGGACGCCGTTGAGTACGGCCGTGCCGGACAGCGGGTCGAGCAGCGAGCCGTCGAGGAGCTGGTTGACGTTGACGCCCGGGTCCAGGGCCGCGTGACTGAGCCGGGTGCCGGGCCGGTCGTGGCCCCAGCCGTGCGGCAGGCTCACCACTCCACGCCGTACGGTGTCGGTGACCTCGACGGGGGCGGTCACCTCTCCCCCGGCGCCCTTGACCCGTACGGCTCCGCCGTCGGCGAGCCCGAGGCGGGCGGCGTCGTCCGGGTGGATGTGCAGGGTGCAGCGGTTCGAACCGCCGGTCAGGGCGGGGAGGTTGTGCATCCAGCTGTTGTTGGAGCGCAGATGGCGGCGGCCGACGAGCACGATGGCGGCGGGGCGTTCGCGCAGCGCGGCGCGCAGCCGGGGCAGGTCGGCGGCGATCGGGGCGGGCAGCAGCTCGATCTTCCCGCTGCGGGTCTTCAGCCGCTGGGGGACGCGGGGCGCGAGCGGGCCGAGGTCGATGCCGTGCGGGTGGGCGAGCAGCCGGTCCAGGGTCAGGCCGCCGGGGCGCGCGCCGAAGCCGTCGCCGTACGGGCCGAGGCGGAGCATCATGTCGAGCCGGCGTTCGGGGCCGTTCTCGCCGGTGAGAGCGGCGGCGAGTTCGCGCGGGTCGCGGCCGTGCACCGGGGAGGCGGGGTCGCCGGCCGCCTTGCCGAGGGTGCTGTCGATGACCATCGTGTCGACGGTGGAGGGGTCGGCGCCGTGCGTGCCGGAGGCGGCGAGGACGAGCCGGGCGAGGATCTCGGTCTCCGCCATCCGGCCCTCCTCCAGCGGGACGGCGGGGCGGTTGTAGCGGACCTGGTTGCGGACCGCGAGGGTGTTGAACGCGAAGTCGTGGTGGGCGCCGCGGGAGGGCGGAGGCGGTGGCAGCACGACGTGGGCGTGGCGCGAGGTCTCGTTCAGATAGGGGTCGACGCTGACCATGAAGTCCAGTGAGTCCAGCGCCTTGTCGAGGCGGCGGCCGTCGGGCGCGGACAGCACGGGGTTGGCGGCGACCGCGATGACGGCGCGGACCGGGCTGCCCTCGGGTGTGGCGGTGTCGATCTCCTCCGCGAGGGCGGCCAGCGGCAGTTCACCCTTGGCCTCGGGGTGTCCGCTGACCCGGCTGTGCCAGCGGCCGAGCGCGAAGCCGTGCCCGGGGCCGGCCGGGCGGGGCGCGCGGTCGGTGGCGGCGAGCGGGAAGAGCGCGCCGCCGGGCCGGTCGAGGTTGCCGGTGAGGATGTTGAGGACGTCGACCAGCCAGCTCGCGAGGGTGCCGTGCGGGACTGTGCAGCTTCCGATCCGCCCGTAGACGGCCGCGGTGGGCGCGGCGGCCAGCTCGCGTGCCAGTTCCCGGATGACATGGGCGTCCACGTCGCAGGCGGTGCTCGCCGCCTCGGGGGTGAAGTCCCGCAAGGCGTCCGCGAGTTCGGCGGCACCCAGGACATGCGGGGCGAGGTCGCCGAGGTCGGTGAGCTTCTCCTCGTGGAGGACGTACGCCATCGCCGCCAGCAGGATCGCGTCGGTGCCGGGGCGGATGGCCACGTGGCGGTCGGCGAGTTTGGCGGTGCGGGTGCGGCGCGGGTCGATGACGGTCAGGGTGCCGCCGCGGGCGCGCAGTGCCCGGAGCCGGCCGGGGAAGTCGGGGGCGGTGCACAGACTCCCGTTGGACTCCAGCGGGTTGGCGCCGATCAGCAGGAGGTGGTCGGTGCGGTCCAGGTCCGGGACGGGGATCGCGTTGGCGTCGCCGTAGAGGAGTCCGCTGGAGACGTGTTTGGGCATCTGGTCGACGGTGGAGGCGGTGAAGACGCTGCGGGTGCGCAGGGCGCCGAGCAGGACGGGCGGGTAGAGGGCGCCTGCCATGGTGTGCACGTTCGGGTTGCCGAGGACGACGCCGACCGCGTGCGGCCCGTACCGCTCGGTCACCGGGTGCAGTCCGGCGGCGACCGCGTCGAAGGCCTCCTCCCAGGTGGCCTCGCGCAGCACGCCGTCCTCGCGGACGAGGGGGGCGCGCAGCCGGTCGGGGTCGCCGTCGGCCTGCCCGAAGGAGGCGCCCTTCGGGCAGATGAAGCCCTTGCTGAACACGTCGTCGCGGTCGCCGCGGGCGCGGGTCACCCGGGTGCCCTCGATGGTGAGCGTCAGCCCGCAGGTGGCCTCGCACAGGGGGCAGACCCGTAGGGCGGTACGGGCGTGGGGAGTGCTGCCTGCGGTGCTGGACACGGGTCCTCCCGGAGGGCGGTGACGTCGGTGGCACGCGGACACCGCCGAGCATACCGACCGGTATGCACGGTGGGGAGGGGCGGCCGGGACCGGTTCAGGAGAGGGGGCGGCCGGGACCGGTTCAGTCGAGAACGCGGCCGAGGTAGGCGCGCAGCAGTTCGCGCGTCTCGGCGATGATTCCCTCGTCGCCCTCGGGGGCCACCCGGAAGGCCAGATGCACCAGGCTGTCGGCGCTCTCCACGGCGACCAGGAAGCAGCGGCGCAGATGTTCGTCCGGGATGCGGCCGAGATGGGCGGCGAGCAGTTCGGTGAGGCGGTCGGCGACCCGGGTGTTGGGTTCGGTGTGGGTGGCGCCCACCGGGATCTGGTTGCCGAAGTCGACCAGCGAGAAGCCGGGCGCGGTGCGCTTCATGGCGAGGTACTCGTCCAGCACGGCGTCCATCGCGGCCCGCCAGCCCCGGGTCTCCGCCTCGGCCAGGCGGCGGGTGACGCGCTCGGTGTAGCGGTCCAGGTTGCGCTGGGCGAGGGCGTCGGCCATCGCGCGCTTGTTGCCGAAGAAACGGTAGACGGAGCCGATGGGCACTCCGGCGCGCTGGGCCACGGCACGGGTGCTCAGGTCGTCGTAGCCCACCTCGTCGAGGAGTTCGGCGCAGGCGTCGAGGATCCGGGTCAGTCGTTCCGCGCTGCGCCGCTGGACGGGCGCTCTGCGCAGCGAGGTCGCATGGGGCACGGTCTTCATGATGCCTTTCCGCCGGGGTCCGGTGAACCTCCCCCCTCTCTACGTGCCTCGGTGCCCTGTCCACTCATTCGGCGCCCTCGCCCGCCGCGGGGGGCGCGGAGCCGGTGGCCCCGGGGGGCGCTTGCGGTGCGGGTCCGGCCTGGTCGGGGGTCGGTCCCGCGGCGGACGCCGTGATGTCGGCGGTGCTCTCGACGGGCTCGCCGTGGACGGCCCAGACGGTGCCGTCGTCCGCGTAGAGCCGGGCGGTGACGTGGTGGGTACCGCGCGGCACCAGCCGGGCCGCCAGGTGGTACTCGGTGGTCCGCAGCCGGACGACCGTGCGGCCGTCGACGAACAGGTGGGCGGTGCCGTGGCCGGCGACCGGCACGGCGGGCGTGCCCCGCGGCGAGAAGCGGAAGCGCTCGACGGTCAGGCGTACGTTCCAGCTGTCGGCGGAGGCGGGCTGGACCTCGATGCCGATCTCGGGGGCACCCTTCTCCGCCACGTCACGGTAGGGCCGCCCCTCCTCGTCCGCCTCGTCCAGCAAGGTCCCCACGGGCGAGGCCGACACTCCGTCCGCCCGCCCGTGCCCGTCACCGCTGCCGCAGCCCGCGGGCCCGCCGAACAGGGCGCCGACCGCGAGCGCGGCGAGCACTCCACGCGTCCACCGCATGACCGGGAGCGTAGAACAAGGCTCTGACAGCCGGATCCCCCTGGAGTCGGGTTCCTGCCCCGCGGGCAGGTCCTTGAGGACTACGTCCGGCGGGGATTCCCGCCGCCCCGGGAACCCCGGGGGCGGGAATCCGCCGTGGGGCGGCCGGGGCGGCGATGGCCGATCCGGTGCGGTGCCCTCCGCCGGCCTCTTGCGCGGGCGCGGACCGAATCCTACGGTGATGCATAGGAATCAGGCGCGAGGGAGCGATCATGAGCGGGGACGCGAGGAAGACGGCCGAAGGGCCGTCCTACCTCTCCGGATTCGGGAACGAACACAGCTCGGAGGCGGTCCCGGGGGCCCTGCCGCTCGGCCGCAACGCGCCGCAGCGCGCACCGCTCGGCCTGTACGCGGAGCAGCTCAGCGGCACCGCGTTCACCGAGCCGAGAGCCGCCAACCGGCGCTCGTGGCTGTACCGGATCCGTCCGTCGGCAGCGCACCCCGCGTTCACCCGCACCGGCAACGGCGCGCTGCGCACGGCGCCCTTCACCGAGGAGGTGCCCGACCCGAACCGGCTGCGCTGGAACCCGCTGCCGGAGCCCCCGGCGGGGACCGACTTCCTGGCGGGCCTGTGGACCCTCGGCGGCAACGGCGACGCGACCCAGCGCACCGGCATCGCCGTGCACCTGTATCACGCCAATTCCTCGATGGAGCGGGTGTTCAGCGACGCGGACGGCGAGCTGCTCATCGTGCCCGAGCGGGGCGGTCTGCTGCTGCGCACCGAGTTCGGGCTGCTGCGCGTGGAGCCGGGCCATGTCGCGCTGATCCCGCGGGGGGTGCGCTTCCGGGTGGAGCTGCCGGACACCGGCGCGGCGGGCGGACCGGCCGTGGGCGCCCGGGGCTATGTGTGCGAGAACTACGGGGCGCCGTTCCGGCTGCCCGACCTCGGCCCGATCGGCGCCAACGGCCTGGCGAACGCACGGGACTTCCTCGCGCCGGTCGCCGCGTACGAGGACGTCGAGGGCCCGGTCGAGGTGGTGAACAAGTTCTGCGGCAACCTGTGGACGGCGACGTACGACCACTCCCCGCTGGACGTGGTCGCCTGGCACGGCAACCACGTGCCGTACGTCTACGACCTGCGCCGGTTCAACGTGATCGGGTCCATCAGCTACGACCACCCCGACCCGTCGATCTTCACGGTGCTGACCTCGCCGTCCGACACCCCGGGCTTGGCCGGCGTGGACTTCGTCGTCTTCGCGCCGCGCTGGCTGGTGGGCGAGGACACCTTCCGGCCGCCGTACTTCCACCGGAACGTGATGAGCGAGTACATGGGGCTCATCGAGGGCGCGTACGACGCGAAGGCGGAGGGCTTCGTGCCGGGCGGCGGTTCGCTGCACAACATGATGTCGGCGCACGGGCCCGACCAGGAGACCTTCGAGCGGGCGAGCGCCGCCGAGCTGAAGCCGCAGAAGATCGACGACGGTCTCGCGTTCATGTTCGAGACGCGCTGGCCGGTGACCGCCACGGCCCAGGCGGCCAGGGCCGGACACCTCCAGCGGGGCTACGACGACGTCTGGCAGGGCCTCCAGCGGCACTTCCGCGCGGACGACTGAGGCCCGCCGGCCGTTGCCTTCCCCGCCCGCGACCGGTACGGATACCCTCGTGACCTCCTTCGCTCCGGACTCGATCGTCCTGAACCGCAAGCTGCCGCTCTGGTATCAGGTGTCGCAGTCCCTGCGCGCCTCGATACTCGGCCGCGCCCCCCGGGACCCGCTGCGCCTGCCCACCGAGGAGCAGTTGGCGGGCCACTACGGGGTGAGCGTGCTGACCATGCGGCAGGCGCTCAAGGAGCTGGAGGCCGAGGGGCTGATCAGCCGGCACCGCAGGCGGGGCACGTTCATCGAGCCGAGCGCGCAGCGCGGCGCGCCCGTGCGGCTGCTCGGCTCGGTGGACGCGATCGTGGCCCAGCAGTCGGGCATGTCGACCGAGCTGCTGGACGAGGGGCGGGCGCCCGTGCCGAGCGAACTGGCCGAGTTCTTCCCGGACGTGGCCGAGGTGGCGACGTACCACCGGCTGCGCGGCGACGAGGCGACGGGCGAGCCGACGAACCACGCCCGCAACTACCTCAGGACGGAGCTGGCCGACCGCGTGGACCGGGAGGACCTGATCCGCTGGCCGATGACGAAGGTGCTGCGCGACGGGCTCGGGGTCGCCATCAGCAGGATCACCGACACCGTGGAGGCCCGGCTCGCGGACCCGGAGACGGCCCGGCTGCTGCGGGTCCCGCTGCTCAGCCCGATCCTGCGCTACACGGGCGTCACCTACGGCCAGGACGGGCGCGCGCTGGACGTGGCCGTCATCCACTACCGGGGCGACCGCTTCTCGTTCACGGTCACCCTCGACGCCCACTGAGCGTGCGGGACCCGGACGGCGCGCGCGGCCCGCGTCGTACGATGCCGAACGTGACGCACGACGCCGCCCCGCTGCTCGCGGACCTCATGCCGTGGTCCGCCGCACCGCCGAGGCCGGGCCGGGGGTGGCCGACGGCCCCCGACGCGGCCTCCCTGAAGGCCCGCTGGGACGCGCTCGTGAAGGCCGAAGGGCCGGACCGCGAGGCGCTGTTCGGTCCGACCCGCTCGCGCACCGTCCGTTCGGCGGTCGCCCAGCTCCCGGGACAGTCCGGCGGTACGGGCCGGCTCGCCCGTGCCACCGGCCCCTGCCCCGAGCCGGTCCGGGTACTGACCGCGCCCTTCGACGAGCAGTGGCTCATCCCGGACCACCGGCTGATCGACGCCGCGCGCCCCGAGTTGTGGCGGGTGGCGGACGAGCGGCAGGTGTTCACCGTGGAGCAGACCGTGGTGCCGGAGTCGCCCGGTCCGGTCCTGCTGGCCGGCTCCGTGCTGCCGCTGGCCGCCGGACGCGGGGGCCGGGTGCGCTCGCTGTACCGGCGCCCCGGGGGCACCGAACCGAACCTGGCGCCGGGCCTGCTGGAGCATCTCGCCACCCGCCTCGGCCACTCCCCCGCACCCCGGGACGTCCTCGCGTGGACCCTCGCCGTCGCCCGGCCGGGCCGGGAAGGCTGCCTGGTCCCGCTCACCGCCGATCCCGAAGTGTGGGCGTACGGGGTGGAGTTGGGTCGCCGGATGCTGTGGCTGATGTGCCGGGACGGGGAGCGCCCGAAACTTCCCGGTGGCCGGCGCCCGTATGTGCGCGCGCCGCTCACCTCCCTCCCGCACACCGACACGAGCCGCCCCGGCACGCCGGTTCTCCTCGACCCGCGCTACGACCGCGAGGAGGAGGCCCTGCTCCTCGGCGAGGGCCGGATCTCCCCCGTACCGCCTGAGGCCTGGGACTTCGAGGTGGGCGGGGTGCGCGTGCTGGAGCAGTGGTTCGCGGCCCGGACCGGCGCGGCCGAGCCGGGGACCCTGGAGGCCATCGGCCCCACCGCCTGGCCGCAGAGCTGGACCTCCGAACTCCTCGAACTCATCACGGTCCTCGCCCTCCTCGCCGAACTCCGGCCCCAGCAGGCCGAATTGGCCCTCGGCTCGCCGATCACCCGGACCGAGCTGAGCGCGGCGGGCGTCCTTCCGGTACCGGCCGCGGCCCGCCGCCCGGCCTCGGTCCTCGACCATCACGAGGAGGGCCCGGAGGGGCAGTTCGCGCTGCTGTAGAGGGGGAGGTCGCGCTGCTTCGGGGGCGGGCGAGTATGGCGGTATCCGGTCGGGCGCCCGCCTGGCCGGCCGGCCAGGAACGCGGAGACGAGCCCGCGCGTCTTGCCGCCCGACAAGGGAAACGGGGCCGCCGCCACCGCCTTCACGCACGACCGGGGAGACCGGCCCGCCCGTTCGCCCGCACGACGACGGAACCCGGACCGCCCGCTCCCCTGTGGGCCGAGGAAACCCGGACCGCCCGCCTCCCCGCAGGACGAAGGAACCCGAACCGCCCCCTCCCCGCACGACGACGGAACCCGAACCGCCCCCCTCCCCGCACGACGACGGAACCCGAACCGCCCCCCTCCCCGCACGACGACGGAACCCGGACCGCCCCCCCTCCCCGCACGACGACGGAACCCGGACCGCCCGCCCTCGCGCATGACAAACGCGTCGCCGAGGAGCCATGATCCACCGCATGCAGCCACAGCCTCTGCCCCTCGAAGGCATCACCGTCGTCGCGGTCGAACAAGCGGTCGCGGCACCCTTCGCGACCCGCCAGCTCGCCGACCTCGGGGCCCGCGTCGTCAAGGTCGAGCGGACCGACGGCGGGGATTTCGCCCGCCGTTACGACTCCGCGGCCTCGGGTCTGGCCTCGCACTTCGTGTGGTGCAACCGCGGCAAGGAGTCCGTCGCCGTCGACATGAAGGACCCGCGCGGACTCGACGTCGTCCGCCGGCTCGTCGCGGACGCCGACGTGTTCGTGCAGAACCTCGCGCAGGGGGCGGCGGCCCGGCTCGGCCTGGACGCGGCGACCCTGTGCGCCGAACACCCGCGGCTGATCGCCGTGGACGTCTCGGGGTACGGGCCGTCCGGCCCCTACGCCGGCAAACGCGCGTACGACATGCTCGTGCAGTGCGAGGCGGGGCTCGTGTCGGTGACCGGGACGCCGGAGCAGCCGGTGAAGGCGGGGATCCCGGCGGCGGACATCGCGGCGGCCATGTACGCGTTCTCCGGCGTTCTGGCCGCGCTGGTACGCCGCGGCACGACCGGGCTCGGCGGCCCGGTGGAGGTGTCGATGCTGGACGCGCTGGCCGAGTGGATGGGCTATCCGCTGCACCACGCGATGCACGGGGGCACTCCGCCGGCGCGCACCGGTCTCGCGCACTCCGTCATCGTCCCCTACGACGTCTATTCGACGGCGGACGGCGGACGGGTGCTGTTGTCGGTCCAGAACGACCGGGAGTGGCGACGGCTTGCCCAACAGGTTCTGGGAACCCCGGAGTTGGCGGACGATCCGGGGTACGCGACGAACCCGGCGCGGGTGGCGAACCGGGAGCGGGTGGACACGCTGGTGGCGAAGGCACTCGGCGCGCTCGGCGCCGACGAGGCGGTGGCCCGGCTGGAGGCGGCGGGCATCGCCTGCGCGCGTCTGCGGGACGTGCTGGAGGTGGCGGAGCATCCCCAGTTGGCGGCCAGGAACCGCTGGCGGGACGTGGACTCCCCGGCCGGCCCGCTCCGGGCTCTGCTGCCCCCGATCACGCTGCCGGGCGGAGAGGAGGCACGCATGGGAGCCGTCCCGCGCCTGGGCGAGCACACGGGGCCGGTGCTGCGGGGCCTGGGCATGACGGAGCCGGCCATCGCGGCGCTGCGCCGGGACGGGGTGGTGCGCTGAGCTGTGCGGATACCCGGTTCACCAGGGGCGATGACACCGGGGGCGATGACATGGGGGGTACGCGGGCAGGGGCCGTGTGCCGACTGTGCGGCCCCCGCACGAAGGCGCTCATGCGGCGCGGGGCGCGTGGGCCGGGCGGGGTGGGGCGGATCAGGTGTACGGGTGGGGGGTGCAGCTCGGGTGGGGCGGAGAGGGGTGGCTCAGGCGGGGCGGATCGGCTCGGGGCGTGGGTGACCCGCGCTCCGGCCGTGGTGGCCACCGGGCGCCGCTGCCTGCCGTGGGGATGACGGACGCGGAAGGGCAGCGCCGCGCGGGCCGGTGGGCCGCCGGAGCGCGAGTCGGGGAACGCCGGTGCCGGCAGCCGCTCAGTGGCCGCCGAACAGCGAACGGCGCAGCCGCCTGAGCGGCGCGAACAGCGAGACCCGCCGCACACGCGCACCCCTGGAGCCGCTGTCGTGCGCGGTGTCACGGGCGGTCAGCTCACGCATCAGCGACGTCGCCTCGACCGTCTCGCGTTGCGGTATGGCGGGACCGCCCAGCACCGCGAGATGGCGGTCGAGACGCGAACTGGTCGCGCTGCTCCCGCACGTGATCGCAGGGACGCGTGCCCTGCTGCGCACTGTTATCTGTTCCATGTCACTCCCCACCCGTACGAGTCCACCCGGCCCGGGCAGGCTAACCCTATCGCTCCCTCATGGCACTCGTGTATCGCGGTCCCAGGATTCACCATCTCTGTAAGGGGGTTGACGGTTACTCTCCGAATCCAACCGTTTCCAGGGCGAGTTGGAGAACCGGCTGCGTAGTGGGCTGTATTGACCCTCCGTGAGGTTCGACGGTCACAGCGAGTGACGTCGCGTCGGGGTTCAGTCCGTCGGCGATCAGGGGCGTGTCGCCGTCGAAGAGGCCGAGAGAGCGCGGTTTCCCGTCGGGGCGCATCAGCCAGAGCTGGTGGACGCGCCCTCCCGGCGGGGTACCGAGCCCGCTCGGTGTCACGACGGCGCGCCGCTCCGAGGCGGAGGCCACGACGGCGATCCCGCGCCCCCGCGCGTCCCGTTCGCCGGTCGCGCGAGCGTCCGGGGCGGCGAGAACGTGTGCGATCTCACGTGCCTGGGCGCGCTCGCGGTCGAGGCTGTCCCGCGTCTGGGCCGCCTGCACGGCGAACAGGGAGGCGACGACGAGCGCCGCGGCGGCGGTGGCCGTGGCGAGCGGGGCGAGGAGCGGGCGGAACCGTGGCGAGCGGGCCCGGGCCGGCGGTCCGGCGGTCCGCGCGTGCGCGGTCCGGACGTGGGCGGTCCGCGCGTGTGCGGTCCGGTCGCGGGGGGCCGGTTCCTGCGGGGTGGTGCGTACGGCGTGCAGGACCCGTTCGCGCAGGGCGGCCGGCGGGGGCGCCGCGGTGGACCAGGCGAGCCGTACGGCGTCCTCGGTCAGCGCCCGGACCTCGTCGGCGCAGCGTTCGCAGCGGGTGAGATGGCGTTCGAAGCGGCGCCGCTCGTCGGGTTCCAGGGCGTCGAGGGCGTAGGGGGCCGCGAGGGAGTGCAGATCGCGGCCGAGCAGTTTGTCGAGGACGCTCACGCGCCACCTCCCAGGCAGTCGCGCAGCCGGGTCAGACCGTCGCGCATACGGGTCTTGACGGTGCCGAGGGGCAGCGACAGCCGCTCGGCGACCTCCCGGTACGTGTAGCCGTCGTAGTAGGCGAGGGTGACGGACTGGCGTTGCAGCGCGGTGAGCCGGTCGAGGCAGCGGCGGACCCACTCGCGTTCGAGTCCCGCCTCGACCTCCTCGGCGACCTGGTCGAACGCGGGATGGTGGAGCCGCCGGCCCTCGCGCTGTTCGCGTTCGGTGGCGGCGCGGGCGCTGCGCACCCGGTCGACCGCCCGGCGGTGCGCGAGGGTGAGGACCCAGGACAGGGCGGTACCCCGTCCGGGGTCGAACCGGGCGGCGGAGCGCCAGAGTTCGAGCAGCACCTCCTGGGACACCTCCTCCGACTGCGCGGGGTCGCGCACCACGCGGCGCACCAGTCCGAACACCGGCCCGGAGACCAGTGCGTACAGGTCCTCGAACGCCCTCTGGTCGCCGCCGGCCACCCGCAGCAGCAGTTCGTCGGCCTCCACCCGTCCCCCTCTCCGGACGTGCACGGTCCGCCCCCTCCCTCAGTGTTCGCAGCTCCCTGGGTGTTCGCAGCGAACGTCTCTTCGGATGGGTTACGGATCGCGGAGCCGAAAACGCGAGCCCGCCGCGAAGGAGTTCGCCGTCCGCCGTGGAACGGGGCGTCGCGAACAGGTTTGAGATGCGACCAATCCGGTTCCCCCACCGCTCCGAATGGCGGGCGTCAGGCAAGTTGGACATGAGGACGGACGGCATGACACCTATCTCCAGGAGCGGCGGGGGACGCAGGTCTCTCGCGACCCTCGTATGCGGTGCGCTGGCCGCCGGGGCACTCGCGGCCGCCGGCGTGACCACGCTGCAACCGGGGGCGGCCTCCGCCTCCAGCCACCGGGAGGCCCCGCTGATCTCGGGCACTCCGCAGTACGACAACACGGACGTGTACGCGTTCGTGAGCCCGGACAAGCCCGACACCACGACCATCGTGGCGAACTGGATCCCCTTCGAGGAGCCGGCCGGCGGCCCGAACTTCTACACGTTCGCCGACGACGCCCAGTACGACCTGCACATCGACAACAACGGTGACGCGCAGGGCGAGTTGATCTACCGCTACACCTTCCGCACGCACCGCAAGAACGGCGACACGTTCCTGTACAACACGGGTCCGGTCACCAGCCTCGACGATCCCGACCTGAACATCACGCAGACCTACGACATCGACCTGCTGCGGCTGCGCGACCAGAAGCTGGTGTCCCGGACCAAGATCGCGGACGATGTGCCGGTCGCGCCGTCGAACGTCGGCAAGGCGTCGATGCCGGACTACGCGAAGCTGCGCGCGCAGGCCGTGCACAGACTGGCGGGCGGTTCCACGACGTTCGCCGGACAGGCCGACGACCCGTTCTTCCTGGACCTGCGCGTCTTCGACCTGCTGTACGGCGGGAACCTGACCGAGGTCGGGCGGGACACGCTCAAGGGCTACAACGTCAACTCCATAGCCCTGCAGGTGCCGAACGCCATGATCCGTGAGTCGGCGGAGCAGCCCGTCGTCGGTATCTGGTCCACCACCCAGCGCAAGGACGCCCGCGGCGGCTGGACGCAGGTCTCGCGGCTCGGCATGCCGCTGGTGAACGAGGTCGTCAACCCGCAGAAGGACAAGGACAGGTTCAACGCGTCCGCTCCCTGGAACGACGCCCAGTTCCTGAAGAACGTCACCAACCCGGAGCTGCCCAAGCTCATCGAGGCGATCTACAAGATCAAGGCCCCGGCCGAGCCGCGCAACGATCTGGTCGACGTGTTCCTGAAGGGCGTGAAGGGCCTCAACCAGCCGCCCCATGTGCGCCCGGCCGAGGAACTGCGCCTCAACACCTCGATCGAACCGGCGGCGCATCCCAAGCGGCTCGGTGTGCTCGACGGCGACAACGCGGGCTTCCCCAACGGCCGTCGGCTCTCCGACGACGTGATCGACGCCTCGCTCCAGGTCGTCGAGGGTGAACTGGTCGGTTCCAAGAACGACTTGGGCGACGCGGTCGACAAGAACGACAAGAAGTTCGAGCAGTACTTCCCCTACGTGGCCGAGCCGACGTCCGGTTCGCGCGGCGCGCTCGCCAAGGGCACCGCCGACGGGACCGACGTGCGCAGCCGGCTCGGCGACGCGCTCCAGCCGGCCGCGGCCTCCGGCGGCGGCACCGACACCGTGCTCGTCGCCGGCTCCGCGGCGGCGGGGGCGGCCGGAATCCTGCTCATCGGCACCGGCCTGCGCTGGTGGCGCCGCCGGTACGACCGGGCCTACTGACCCCGGCCTCCCGACCGGCGCGGCCCGCACACACCCCCCACACCCCCCACGGTGCGGGCCGCGCCACCTCCTTCCCGTCTGCCGCGACAACCTGTGCCACCAAGGACTTTGAGGAGAGGGCATGCCTCCGCGTACGAACGACAACGCGACGCCCGACACCGACGCTGACACCCACACCGACACCGGGACCGACGCTGACGCTGACACCCACACCGACACCGGGACCGGGACCGACGCTGACGCTGACATCGACGCCCCGGACGCCCCGGACGCCGCGTCGGATACGTCAGCCGCGTCAGCCGCGTCGGCCACGAGCGGTGTGCCGCCGCGTCGCCGGCGTTCGGCTCAACTGGGCTTCTGCGCGCTGGCGTTGGCCGTCGCCATGACGGCGGGCGCGGTGGTCGTCGGCGCCCTGCGGGATGACGGCGGCACGGCACCCGCCCTCGCGACGACTGGCGCCGGGGTGTCACAACAGGTGCTCGCGAGCGGTGACCTGGACAGGAGCATCACCTCGCTTCAGGCCCATCTCCGCTCACAGCCCGCCGACTTCGGCGGCTGGGCGACCCTCGGCCTCGCCTATGTGGAACAGGCCCGCACCAAGGGCGACCCCTCCCGCTATCCGCAGGCCCAGAAGGCACTGGACCGCTCCCTGAAGCTGCGGCCCCGCTACGACCCGGCGCTCGCCGGCCGGGCCGCGCTCGCCGCCGCCCGGCACGACTTCACCGGCGCCCTGAAGTACGCCGACCTGGCGCTGGAGCAGAACCCGTACAGCGAGCGCGCCCTCTGCTCCCGTATCGACGCGCTGGTCGAACTCGGCCGCTACGGCGAGGCGTCGAAGGCGGCCGACCTCGCGGACTCCCGGCGTCCCGGGGTTCCCGTCTTCACGCGGTACGCGTACGTGCACGAGCTGCGCGGCGACGTGAAGACCGCCCGGCGGGTGCTGCGGCAGGCGCTCGCCACGGCGACGAGCCGGGGCGACATCGCGTACGTGGCGAGCGCGCTCGGCCAACTCGCCTGGAACCAGGGTGACTACGACTCCGCGCTCAGCTTCTACGCGCGGGCGCTCGCCGCCGACGACGGCTATCTGCCCGCCCTCGAAGGCCGGGCCCGCGCCCAGGCTGCGAAGGGCGACCGGGCGGCGGCGATCACCGGCATGGAGCAGCTGGTCCAGCGCTATCCCCTGCCCCAACCCCTGGTCGAACTCGGCGAGTTGTACGAGGCCCGGGGGAAGACCGGTGACCGGGAGAAGGCCCGCGAGCAGTACGCGCTGGTGAACGCGTGGGTGTCCCTCGCCCGCGCGAACGGCGTCGACGCCGACCTCGACACCGCGCTGGCCGCCGCCGACCACGGCGATCACCGGGCGGCGCTGAAGGCGGCCCGCGACGAGTGGGCACGACGGCACACCGTGCACACGGCGGACGCGCTCGCCTGGGCGCTGCACGTCTCGGGCCGCGACGCCGAGGCCCTGCCCCTGGCCCGCGAGGCCACGGCCACCGGCTACCGCAACGCGTCGTTCCTCTATCACCGGGGTGTCATCGAGCGGGCCACCGGACACCGGAAGGAGGCCCGCGCCACGCTGGCCTCGGCCCTGGAACTGCACCCGGGCTTCTCCCCCCTGGGCGCCGAAGCGGCCCGCGCGGCGCTGAAGGCGGCGCGGTGAGGGCCCGCCGGGCGGTCGCCGCGTGGGGCGCGGTCCTGGCCGCCGGGCTCGCGCTCGCCCTGGTCCCGGCCGGGCAGGCGAGCGCGCACCCGCTGGGGAACTTCACCGTCAACCGGTACGACGGACTGGTCGTCGCGCCCGGCGCGTTGCGCGTCGAGCACGTCGAGGACCTGGCGGAGATACCCGCGACGCAGGCCAAGCCCGGCATCGCCCGCCTCGGGATGCCGGAGTGGGCACGGCAACGGTGCGAGGCCGCCGCGCGCGGGAGCGGGGTCACGGTCGGCGGGCACGAGGTCACGCTCACCCCGGGGGCGAGCCGGGCCGTCCGGCGGCCGGGGCAGGCGGGGCTGGACACCCTGCGCGTCGAGTGCCGGCTCACCGCGCCGCTCCCCGAGGACGAGGACGACGGCGAGGGCGAGGGCGAGGGCGAGGGTGCCACCCTCACCGTGCGCTTCCACGGCGCGGGCGCCGACCGGGGACCCGGCTGGCGGGAGATCACCGCGCGGGGTGACCGGATGACGCTCGCCTCATCGGACGTACCGCGTTCGTCGGTATCGGCGGAGCTGACCACGTATCCGAAGGCGTTGCTGTCCTCCCCGGCCGACACCGGCTCCGCGACGCTGCGGGTTAGCCCCGGCGGCCCCGCTCTGGTCGAGGGCCACGGGAACGCCCCGGCCGCCGGCGTGCTGCCGCGCGGCGCCGACCGCTGGACCGAGGCCCTGAACAACCTGGTGGCCCGGCACCACCTCACCGTCGGTTTCGCCGCGCTGGCCCTCGTCATCGCGGTCGGCCTGGGAGCGCTGCACGCCCTCGCGCCGGGCCACGGCAAGACGCTGATGGCCGCGACGGCTGCGGCACGTGGCGGCCGGGCCCGGCTGAAGGACGTACTGCCGCTGGCCGCTTCGGTGACGGTCACGCACACCCTCGGAGTCGTCGCCCTCGGGCTGCTGGTGACCGCGGGGTCGGCGGCGGCTCCCTCGGTGATCGCCTGGCTCGGCGTGTCGAGCGGTGTCCTGGTGACCCTCGCGGGCCTCACGCTCCTCCGCAGGGCCTGGCACCACCGCTCACCGGAACACGCCCACGCCACCACCCCTGCGAGTGAACCCCGGCACACGCACACCACCGACCCGGCGCACGGACACGATCACGGACACAGCCACAGCCACAGCCACGGCCACGGCCACGGCCACGGCCACGAGGCCGCCCACCCCGGCACGGCGGCCACCGAGGCTGGGCCCGGGGCAGACCCCGGCGCGTACCCGCACACCCTGGACGCGCCCGCCGAACACCCCCGTCACCGCCCCCTGGTGCCGGCCCACGCCACCACCACCGCGACCACTGCCACCACCGCCACTGCCACCGTCCTCGCGCGACCACGCACCTCGGTCACCACGTCCCCCCAAACCCACCCCCACACCCACGCCCACACGCACCCACACCCACACGCCCCCCACCCCCACCCCTCCCCCGCCCTCGAACACACCCACGGCGGTTTCACGCACACCCACGAGATCGCTCCGACCCTGCGCGGGACGGTCCTGCTCGGGTTCGCCGGCGGGCTGGTGCCCAGTCCCTCGGCGGTCGTCGTGCTGGTGGGGGCCGCGGCCCTCGGGCAGGCGTGGTTCGGGCTCCTGCTCGTGCTCGCGTACGGCGTCGGGCTCGCCCTGACGCTGACGGCCGCGGGGTTCGCCGTCGTCCGGCTCGGCGACGGGATGAACCGGGTGCTGGCCAGGCGTCCGCGCTGGGCCGGGGGTCGCGTCGTACGGCTCGTCCGCCGGGCCGCGCCCCTGGGGTCGGCGGCGATCGTCGTGGCGCTCGGGGCCGGATTGGTGCTCAAGGGGGCGGCATCCGTCCTCGCCTGAGCTACTTTTGGGGAGAAATCGCGCGGCTGCGAAGGGGGAACGCACGTGTCCCAGGATCCGGGCGGTGAACGGGTGATCGCGGGCCGCTACCGTCTGCTCTCGCCGTTGGGCGAGGGCGGCATGGGAACGGTGTGGCGCGCCCGTGACGAGGTGCTCCAGCGCGAGGTGGCCGTCAAGGAGGTCAGGGCGCCGGCCGGGCTTCCCGCCTCCGAGGTCGAGCGGCTGTACGCCCGGCTGGAGCGGGAGGCGTGGGCGGCCGCCCGGGTCTCGCACCGCAACGTGGTCACGGTGTACGACGTGGCCACCCAGGACGGCCGGCCGTGGATCGTGATGGAGCTGGTCCGTGGCATCGCGCTCTCCGATCTGCTGGACGCCGAGGGGCCGTTGGCGCCGCGCCGGGTCGCGGGCATCGGCGCCGAGGTGCTGTCCGCCCTGCGGGCCGCGCACGCGGCGGGCGTGCTGCACCGTGACGTGAAGCCGGCCAACGTGCTGATGGCGAACGACGGCCGGGTCGTGCTGACGGACTTCGGGATCGCGACCGTCGAGGGCAGTTCCGCGCTGACCATGACCGGCGAGGTCATCGGATCGCCCGAATTCCTGGCGCCTGAGCGGGCGTTGGGGCGTACGCCGGGGCCGGAGTCGGACCTGTGGTCGCTCGGTGTGCTGCTGTACGCGGCGGTCGAGGGCAACTCCCCCTTCCGGCAGAACACTCCGCTGAGCACCCTGCGGGCCATCGTGGACGAGCCGCTGCCGGCGCCCCGCCGGGCGGGTCCGCTCGCCCCGGTGATCGAAGGGCTGCTGGCCAAGGACCCGGCCGGGCGGGCGCGCGCCGACGCGGCCGAGGAGGAGTTGCGGGCGATCGCCGGGGGCGGCCGGACGCCCACCCGGACCGTCGGTCCGCCGCCGCCCGCGGACACGCCCACGATCGGCGTCTTCCACCAGCCGCCGCCGGAGGCGCGGACCCCGTCGGGGAGTTTCGGGCCGCCGCCCGCGGTGACGGCGTCCGCGGCGGCGCCCGCCCCGGAGCCGAACCGTCGCCGTCGGGCGGCCTTCGCGCTGATCGCCGGTGTGGCCGCGCTCGCGCTCGCCGTCGGCGGACTGACGTACGCGCTGACGAACCGTGGCGGCGGGGAGGAGGGGAACAGCGGGCGGGGCAGCGGCGGGGCCGGCGGTGCTGTCGGCGGTGCCTCCGACGGCGGGGCGAGCCGCAGTGGCGCGGGGGCCGGCAGCCCTTCGCCCGGCGGGAGTTCGTCCGCGAGCGCGCCGGGCGCCGGCGGGACCGGCGGCGGGGCGGCGACCACGCGGCCCGCCCAGTCGGTGCGGGTCACGGTGGTGGGGCAGCACACCCACTACGCGGGGGTGTGTCCGCCGCCCGGCGCGGAGGCGCCCTCGTTCACGGCGACCTTCACGGTGGGCCGCGTACCGGTGGACGTCGAGTACCGGTGGGTGACGGAGACCGGCGAGGTGACCGACAAGAGCTGGAAGACGCTGTCGTTCCCGGCGGGCGGCGGCAGGACCCGGCAGACGACGGTGGTGGCGACGACGTACGACACGAGCGGGGAGTTCGCCAACTCGATCCGCGTGGAGGTGCGCGGCCCGGTCCACGCGGCGTCCGCGCGGGTGCCGTTCACGATCACGTGTGCGACGGAGACCCCGAGCGACGAGGCCTCCGCTTCCGCATCACCTCAGGGCGGGACGGTTCAGACCGCTCCGCTGAACACGGGGAGGTAGCCGCCGGACTGGCCGGCCGCTGTGGGGTGGTACGACTCGCCGATGTCCAGCAGGTTCAGGCTGTGCAGCCAGACGCTGCCGGAGCAGATCTCGTGGCCCGTGAAGGTGCCCCGGACGTCACCGAAGGTGAAGCCGTAGGCGGCGGCCCGGGCCGCGATCGCGCTGTCCAGATAGTCGGCCGCGCCGTTGATGGCGGACCGTTCGGCCTCGGAGAGGCCGGCCAGGCAACTGCCGTTGAGCTTGTAGAAGCGGGGATAGCCGAGGACGACGACGTGGGCGGAGGGCGCCTTGGAACGGATCGCCGAGTACACGGAGTTGAGCTTGCCGGGGAGGGTGGAGTCGACGTACGCCTTCGCGGTCGCGATGCGTGACAGGCAGGAGCTCTCGGACTGCAGGACACAGGTCGTCATGACGTCCGAGAAACCGGCGTCGTTGCCGCCGATGCTGATCGAGACGAGGGTGGTCGAGGAGTTGAGCGGGCCGAGCTGGTTCGCCGTGACATCACCCGTACGAGCGCCCGAGCAGGCGGTGAAGGCGAACGAGGCGGGTGAATGCGCGGTCTTCCAGAGATAGGGGTAGGCCTTCGTGCTGCGCTTGCAGTCGCCGCTCTCGCTGGTGTAGCTCCCGGCGCCGACGCCGGACGAGTAGGAGTCGCCCAGGGCCACATAGGCGGTGGCGGCGGCTGCTTGAGCCCGCGCCGTGGCCGCCCCGGTGAGGGTGACGCCGACGGCGAGGAGGAGTGAGGTCACGTATGCCGTGATTCGGGAACGTCTCATGGAACCTCCCTTTAGCAGGATCTCTGCCACAACTTTGGTAGCAGCTACGCGCATTGACAGGAAGTGTTCATGCCAAGACTTCTTTCGCCGCTGCTTCGGAAACCCGTGAACGCGCCCCCTGCGCACCTTGACGAGCCCGGACCCGCTGCGCCACATTGAAGCCCGGCATCCGGCGCGTCGGGGGGCAAAGTCGCCAATGCAGACCTTACGGATCAAGACATCTTCATCCGGCACCGCGAAGGAGCCGCGGGGGCGCCCGCGAAGGGGCCCGGGAAGTGACCCGGGGAGGGGTCCCGGAAGGGATCTGCTCCCCCTGCTCGCGGGCGGCGCGACCACGGTGGGGGCCGTGGGCGCGCTCCTCGCGCTGGCCGACGCGGACTCGCCGCTGCGCGGGCCGTGCGCGCTGTTCTTCCTGCTCGCCGCGCCGTCCGCCGCCATCGGCGTGGCACTGCGCGGACTCGACCCGTTCGGCCGCGTCCTCACCTCCGTCGCCGGTGCCGTCGTGCTGAACATGCTGGTGGCGCAGGGCATGCTCGCCGTGCACCGCTGGTCGGTCCCGGGCGGCATCGGCGCGGTCACGGCGCTCAGTTGCCTGATCCTGCTGCTCGCGCTGGTGCGCCGGCGGCGCGCTCACGGACCCCGCGAAGGAGTCCCCGAGGAACCCTCAAACGGATCGGGAAAATCCGTTCGAGGCGCAAGGTAACGGTCAAACCAACAAAAAGGTGAGGCCTGGTTCAGGCCTTGCCATACGGGCGCAATCGTCAATACCGTCGTACATCTCACCCGCATCGGTCCATCATCAGCGGCTCCAGGGGAGGGCTCAGGACCGCGATGGTTCCCGGCGCGGGGCGCGGTTGGGGGGTGCCGTTCTCGGTGACCAGACAGATGCCGAGTCGGGCCGCGCAGCCTGCTCCTCAGTTCGGGGCGGGCAGTTTTCGCCAGCTCACCCGGCATGGGCGGAGATCCGTTCCGGCATGCCGTCAGTGAGTAACCCCCCTTTCGAACCGGACCAAGAGACGGACCGCCCAGGGGCGGGCGGTCCACCGGACGAGAGGGACCAGACTCATGAGCTCAGTCCTGCGCCCAGCCATCTCGGGCGACGATCCGTTAGTGGCCGCCACCTACCGGCCGATCTCCTCTCACCTGGCCATCGCGCCACCGGTGAGTGTCGTGATTCCCGCCATGAACGAGGCGGAGAATCTCCCGTACGTCTTCAAGACGCTGCCCGCCTGGATCCACGAAGTGGTCCTGGTGGACGGCAACTCCACCGACGGCACCGTCGAGGTCGCCCGCGAGCTGTGGCCCGACGTCAAGGTCGTCAGACAACTCGGCAAGGGCAAGGGCGACGCGCTGATCACCGGGTTCGCCGCGTGCACCGGCGACATCATCGTCATGGTCGACGCGGACGGCTCGGCCGACGGCCACGAGATCGTGTCGTACGTCTCGGCGCTGGTCTCCGGGGCGGACTTCGCCAAGGGCTCACGGTTCGCCAACGGCGGCGGCACCTCCGACATGACGCCGATCCGCAAGCTCGGCAACCGGGTGCTCTGCGCCACCGTCAACGCCAAGTTCGGCGCCCGCTACACCGATCTCTGCTACGGCTACAACGCGTTCTGGCGGCACTGCCTCGACAAGATCGAACTCGACTGCACCGGCTTCGAGGTCGAGACCCTGATGAACATCCGGGTCGTCAAGGCGGGCCTCAAGGTGCAGGAGATACCCAGCCACGAGTACCTCCGCATCCACGGGTCGAGCAATCTGCGCGCCGTGCGGGACGGGATCCGGGTGCTCAAGGTGATCCTCAAGGAGCGGTCCAACCGGCGTGCGCTGCGCCGGACTCCGCACGCCCACCAGCTCGACTCCGGCCGGGGAGAGGTGTCTTGAGCACACCGGACATCTCGGTGGTGATCTGCGTCTACACCGAGGACCGCTGGGAGGACATCCTCGCGGCGGTCTCCTCGGTGCGGGCGCAGTCCCGGCCCGCCCTGGAGACCCTGCTGGTCGTGGACCACAACCCGGTCCTCCTGGAGCGGCTGACCGGGGAGTACGAGGAGACCGCAGGGGTGCGGGTGCTCGCGAACGCGGGCCCCCGCGGCCTGTCCGCGGGCCGCAACACCGGGATCGCGGCCTCGCACGGCTTGGTCGTCGCCTTCCTCGACGACGACGCGGTGGCCGAGCGGGACTGGCTCCGGCACCTCGCCGAGGGCTACGCCGACCCGCGGGTGATGGCCGTCGGCGGCCGTACGGTGCCCGTGTGGGCGTCGGGGCGCCGGCCGGCCTGGTTCCCGGAGGAGTTCGACTGGGTGGTGGGCTGCACGTACAAGGGGCTGCCGCCCGGCCGGGTCCGGGTCCGCAACGTCCTCGGCGGCAACGCCTCGTTCCGCCGTACGGCGTTCGCCGCGGCGGGCGGTTTCGCGACCGGGATCGGCCGCGACGGCGACAGGCGTCCGCTGGGCTGCGAGGAGACGGAGCTGTGCATCCGGCTCACCCGCGCCCGGCCGGACGCCGTCCTGCTGATCGACGACCGCGCGGTCATCCACCACCGGGTGCCCGCCGCCCGCGAGCGGTTCGGCTACTTCCGCACCCGGGCCTACGCCGAAGGCCTGTCCAAGGCTCTGGTCGCCCGAAGTGTGGGCGCGGGCAAGGGACTTGAGTCGGAACGCCGCTATACCACCCGGGTGCTGCCGGTGGGTGTGCTGCGCGGACTGCGGGACGCGGCGCTGGCCCGGCCCGGCGGCGCGGGCCGGGCCGGCGCCATCGTCGCCGGGGTACTGACGGCGGCCGGCGGGTATGCCGCGGGGAGCCTGCGGGCCCGCCGGAGCGGCGCCGTCTTCTCGGTGGTGCCCGTCGCGGCGGTCGAGGAGGTTCCTGACGACGAGGGGGCGGCCGCATGAACGCACCGGTACCGATCCTGATGTACCACTCGGTCGCGCGGTCGCCGAACGCCGCGACCCGGGCGCTGTCCGTGGCGCCCGAGGCGTTCGCCGAGCAGATGGCGCTGCTGGACGGGCGCGGGTTCACCCCGGTCGACACCGCCCGCCTCGCGGCGGCCTGGCGGTCGGGCGGCCCGCTGCCCGACCGGCCCGTCCTGATCACCTTCGACGACGGCTACGAGGGCGTGCACCGCTACGCCCTGCCCGCCCTCGCCGCGTACGGTTTCGCGGCCACCCTGTTCGTGTCCACGGGGTGGATCAGGGGCACGTACGACGCCGGGGGCGCGCCCGACACCATGCTCGACTGGGACCAGGTCCGCGAACTGGCCGACCAGCGGGTGGAGATCGGCGGGCACAGCCACTCCCATCCGCAGCTCGACCAGATCACGGACGCCGAGCTGCGCTTCGAACTGCTGCGCTGCCGGGAGATCATCGCCGCCGAACTGGGCGTCCGGCCGGTCTCGTTCGCGTATCCGTACGGCTACTCCAGCGCACGGGTGCGCCGTTCGGTGCGCGCGGCGGGGTTCGCCCAGTCGCTCGCGGTCGGCAACGGTCTCGCCCGCCGCCGCCAGGGCCCGTACGCCCTGCAACGCGTCACCGTACGCGGCACGACCGGTATCGAGGAGTTCAAGCGGCTGGTCGACGGCCGCGCGATCGCCCGCACCTTCGCCCGGGACCGGGCCCTCACCAAGGGGTACGCCATGGTCCGAAGAGCACGACAGGTCCGCCGGAAGGCCATCCGTTCCCGTGTCTGACACGACCACCACAGCCCAGGCCTCACCCACCACGCCCGAGCCGTCCGAGCGGCGGCCGGGCCGCCGGCTGCGGCTGCCCGGCACCGGCCGCGAGGGCAGCGGCGGCAGCCCGCTGTTCCGCAACGCCTACGCCCTGATGCTCAACACCGGGATCTCCGCGGTGCTCGGCCTCGGCTACTGGCTGATCGCGGCCCGCTACTACACCGAGTCGGCCGTCGGCCAGGGTTCCGCCGCCATCGCCGCGATGAAGCTCCTCGCGGGCGTCACCGCGGTGACCCTGACCGGCGCCCTCGCCCGCTTCATCCCGGTCGCGGGACGCGCCACCGCCCGGCTCATCTTCCGTACGTACGCGGGCAGTTCGGTGGTCGTGGCGGTGGCCGCCGGGATCTTCCTGCTCACCCTGAACCTGTGGGGGCCCTCGTACCGCTTCCTGCACGGGCCGCTGCACGGCACGTTCTTCGTGCTCGCGGTGATCGCCTGGTCGCTGCTGACCTTGCAGGACGGGGTGCTGACGGGGCTGCGCAGCGCGCTGTGGGTGCCGGTGGGCAACACGGTGTTCTCCGCGGCGAAGCTGGCGCTGCTGGTCGGTCTCGCCGCCGCGATTCCCGCCTCGGGTGTTTTCGTCTCCTGGGTCGCGGCGATCGCCCTGTCGGTGGTGCCGCTCGGCATCCTGGTGTTCCGCCGGCTGGTGCCCCGGCATGTGAAGGCGACACAGGCCCACGCCGAGCCGCCCTCCCTGAAGGAGATCGGCCGGTTCCTCGCCGGGGACTACACCGGGTCGCTGTTCTCGCTCGCCGTGGTCTATCTGGTCCCGGTGATCGTGGCCTCGCAGGTCAGCTCGACCGACAACGCGTACTTCTACATCACCACGACCATCGGCGGCACGGTCAATCTGCTCGCCATCAACATGGGCGCCTCGCTGACCGTCGAGGGGTCGCACGATCCGGCGCGGCTCGCCGCCAACACCCGGGCCGCGCTGCGGCGGATGGCCCGGATCATGCTGCCGGTGTGCGGGCTGCTGTTCCTGGGCGCGCCGTACATCCTGCACGTGTTCGGGGCCGGGTACGCGCACGCGGCGACCCCGCTGCTGCGCTGGTTCGCGGTCGGCGCGCTGCTGCGGGTGGTGATGGAGACCTACTTCGCGGTGCTGCGCGCGCAGAGCCGCACCTCCGGACTGGCCTATCTTCAGGGTCTGTTGTGCGTGCTGGTGCTCGGGCTCACGGTGATCCTGCTGCCCCGCATGGGGCTTACGGGCGCGGGGGTCGCGGAGATCTCCAGCCTCGCGGTGATCGTGGCGATCGCCGCTCCGAGACTCTTCCGGATCGTGCGGACCGCGCCGCCCGCGGAACCGCCGGCGGACGCGGCGCCGGACGGCGATCTCGCCGACCTGGGGGCGCCCGAGGACGCCGTGCCGCCCGAGCCGAGGCGGGGCCCGGCCTGGGCGCCGGACGCGGACACCCTGGCGCTCGGTCTGCACGTCGACCTCGATCACCTGGAGCGGCGGCCCGATGTGCGCCCCGGTCCCGGCACCCCGCCGGCCGGCACGCCCGCGGTGCGCGCGAGTGCCGCCGAACGGCGCCCGGCCTGGGCCCGGCAGCCGTCCGTGGGACTGCCCGTGGAGGCCCGCGAGCCGGGCTCGGAGGCCTCGCTCGGCCCGGTGGACGTGCCGGAGGTCGACGCCCCGTTCGAGACGGAGGGACCCGACGGCGGCGCGCCCGGGACCCGGACCGATCCGGCGCGGAGCGGTTCGGCGGCGGAGGGCCCGGCGGACGACCGGGCGGCGGACGACCGGGCGGCGGGACCGGTCGCGGCGGACGGAACGGCGGAGGACCGGCACGCACCGGACGGTCCTCCCCCGCCCTGGCGCGAGCGCGTCCAGCGCCCCTCCAAGCCCGGCGTCGTCCTCGGCTTCCTGCTGGTCTCGGCGCTGCTCCTCTACTGGGTCCCCGCGTCCGGCCTCGACGACGACTCGCTCACCCGCATGGGCGGCCTCGGCCTGATCTCCGTACTGCCGCTGCCGACGCTGCTCGGCGCGGCCCTGCTCGTCACGGTCTTCACCTCGCTGCTCTGGATGAGGCGCGAGCACCGGGGACTGCTGCTGGTCACACTGCTCGCCACGGTCGTGTCCCTGCACGCGCTCCCGGCGGTCGTCGAGACGGAGCCGCGGTTCGCGACCGCCTGGCAGCACCTCGGCTTCCTCGACTACATCGACCGCACCGGATCGGCCGTGCCGGACCTGGACGCCCGCTGGAGCTGGCCCGGCTTCTTCGCGGTCGCCGCGTTCGCCGCGAAGGCGTGCGGGGTCTCCGATCTGACCGAGGTCATCCGCTGGTGGCCACTGGCCATCCAACTCCTCTATCTGGCACCGATGTTCCTGCTGGTCCGGTCGATGCGCGCGAGCTGGCGCGCCAAGTGGACCGGCGTCTGGTTCTTCACCCTGTGCGGCTGGGTCGGGCAGGACTACTTCTCCCCGCAGGGCTTCACCTACCTGCTGTACCTGGTGTTCGTGGCTATCCTGCTCGTGTGGTTCCGGGCGCCGCGCGTGCTGTGGACGAAACGCCGGCCGGGCGAGGCGGAGGTCGAACCGGCGGACCGGCGGCAGCAGGCCGTGCTCCTGATGGTCCTCATCGGCCTGTTCGCGGCCACCGTACCGGCGCACCAGCTCACCCCGTTCGTGATGCTGGGCGTGCTCGCCGTGCTCGTCCTCGTCGGCCGCTCCGAACTGCGCGGCCTGCCCATCCTGTTCGCCGTCCTCGTCGCCGCCTGGGTCGGTTTCATGGCCGAGCCGTACTGGTCGGGCCACTTCGACGACCTGTTCGGCGGGGTCGGGGGCGTCGGCAGCAATGTGTCGACCTCGGTCTCCGGCCGTATCCAGGGCGGCAGTTCGACCCACAAGCTGGTGCTGTACACCCGGGTGCTGCTCGCCGGCGGGATGATGGCGTTCGCCTGCTGGGGCTGGTGGCGGCGGCGCGAGCACAGGTACCGCGAGCGGTCGCTGCTCGTCCTGACCTTCGTCCCGTTCCTCGGCTTCGGCATGCAGTCGTACGGCGGTGAGATGGCGCTGCGCGTCTTCATGTTCGCGGTGCCGGGCGCGGCGCTGCTCGCCGGTCTCGCCCTCTTCCCGCGCACCGGCGTCACCGCGAAGGAACGCGAGAAGGACCGGCTGAGTCTCGCCCCGGTCGCCGCGCTGCTGGCGGGGCTGCTGCTCATGGGCGGCTTCCTGGTGGCCCGTTGGGGCAACGAGTCCTTCGAGCGGATCCGGCCGGGCGAGGTCGCGGCCATGGAGTACGTGTACGCGCACGACGATCCGACCGTCCGGCTGCTGTGGCTGAGCGACGACACGGTCGACAACGTGACACCCGCGATGCCGTGGGGCGCGAAGGACATGGAGAAGGTGCAGTACGTTCCCACGCTCGCGCCGGCCGACCCGGTACTGGTGTCCGGGCTCGTCAAGGCGCTCAAGGACGCGGGCCCGAACTCGTATCTGATGGTCAACCGCGGTCAGGTGGTCTACCTCCAGTTGGACGTGGGCTATTCGCCGACCTGGGAGTCGCGGCTGATCACCAACCTGGACGAACGGCGGGAGTTGAGGAAGGTCCTGGTCAACGACGACGTCACGATGTACGCGCTGCGCGAGCGGCCGGCCGGCGAGGTGCCGCGCGCCGAACCGGGGCCGATCGGGCCGCAGGTGACGTGGACGCCGTGGTCGGTCGTCGGCGGGCTCGCCGCGGTCGCGCTCGTCGTGCTGCTGACGGCGCGCGAGGTCGTCCGGGTGGCGGTGCGGCCGGGGGTGCGCCAACTGCGGTGGCTCCAGAGCAGTTTCTGGTTCTCCCTGCCGCTGCTGGCGGTCCTGCTGGCCTCGCTGGTGCAGCGGTTCCTGACGATGAAGTAGAGCGCGGGGGCGGCCCGGTCAGCGCCGGTCGATCCACTTCACGGCGTACGGGCCCATCGCGAAGCGTTTCCCGTCGACCTTCGCGCTGATCGACCGGCCCCGGGTGTTGACCACGAGGACGGTCCGCCCGGAGGCGAGGACCCGCACGTTCGGCACGTCGTCGGGGGCGACGGACACCTTCTCGTACGTCGTGCCCGGCGGGAACGCCTTGCCGAAGCGGGAGACCAGGTCGTACATCGGCAGTTCCGCGCCGCCGCTCGCGGTGCCGGTCGGGGTCCACAGGCAGCCGGGGCAGTCGGTGCCCTTCTCCTTCTCCGGGTTCCAGTAGAAACCGGAGGAGGCGCCGCCCTTGACCATGGCGATCATGCCGCTCGCCTGGACGGCCACGCGCCGGGTCTCGGACCAGCCCCGGCGCTCGTCCTGGCCGTCGGCCGGTTCGACGTAGTACTCGGCCCACCACAGCGGCAGTTGGCCCGTCTGCCCACGCAGCCACCGGCCGACGGCCGTGAACTTGTCGGTGGCCGCGAACTCGTCGGGCAGCGTCTCGTCGTCGTTGGTGTAGCTGGAGCCGTCCACCACCACGAAGTCGGCGCCCGCCTTGTGCCGGTTCCAGTAGGAGAAGGCGTCCAGGACCCGCTGGTCCATGGCGCCCCAGGGGCCCTTGAGGGTCGTCGAGGCGTCTTGGGTCTGACGCGGGTCGAAGCTGTCCATGACCAGGTAGGGGCCGCCCACCTGGATGTCCTTGTTCACTTTCTTCAGCGCCGTGTAGACCAGGTTGTAGAGCTTGGTGTAGCCCTCGTAGTCCCAGCGGGCCTCGCTGTCGTTCCAGAAGCCCTTGAACTCGTTCCAGACGATGAAGTGGCGTACGTCGGGGTAGCGGCGGGCGACCGTCGCGGCGAGGGCGGCGAAGTCCGCGAAGTGCGCGGGCTCCGGCGCCGTCTCCAGCGAGGCCTGGCTCCAGTCCGTCCGGTCCGCGCCGGCCTCGCCGCCCTTCATCCAGTCCGGGGAGCAGCACAGCGTGATCACCGGGGTGCCGCCCGACCCGCGGACGAAGTCGACGCGGCTGTCCATCTCGGTGAAGTCGTAACGCCCCTTGGACGGTTCGGGGTTGCCCGCGCCCCAGCCCATGATGTGCTGGTTCTGCGGGAGTGACACCTGGTCACGGCCGAGCAGCCCCTCGACCCGCTCGGTGGCCGCGCCGTCGCCCATGTCGGCGCTGTACTGGGTGTGGGTGAACCCCCAGCCGACGTCGGGGCGGGACGTCTGGGGCGGGGTGGCCGGCGTGCCGTGCACCTTGTCCCCGTCTCGGGTCGTGCCCACGGTGCTTCCGGCGTCCCCCGGCAGGGTGTTGAGCAGCGTCACCACCAGGGCGAGGACGGCCGCGCCCACGCCGAGCAGCGCGGTCAGGCGCCACCGTCGTTCCCCCGAATTCCACCCATGACGTCCCATCAAGGGCAACAGTAACGGGGGGATTCGGGCGCGCGGCAGGCCTTCCGCCGCACAGCCCTGTAACAGGATGGAAGGGATACACCGGATGAGCGGGACCCACGCGACACATACGGCGCACCTCGGAAACCGGGTGCATGGGACGCCCGCGTGACGGATCATGTCGGCATGTCTGCGAACCCACACGACGCTCTGCCGATCAGGCTCAACGTCGACGACAGCGACTCGCCGTCCGACGTCGTCGACGCGCTGTTCCTCGGTCGCTTCGCGACGGGCGAGCAGCCGCACTCGCACGCGGCGAACATCGACCGGGTACGGTCCGGGGCCACCCTGCTGCCGCCCGGCGCCCGGGTGCTGCGCTCCGCCCGGGACGACGACCGCAGCGCGACCCTCGCCGAGGGCGACGGCTGGACCCTCCTGGTGTCCCGCTGGAACAGAGGCGCGGACGTCACGGTGACCGCTACCAGTGCCGAGCTGGCCGAGAAGGTGCTGAAGCAGGCGACGGACGGCGCGGCGGACGAGCCGGAGCCGCAGCCGGACAACGTGACGATGGGCTTCTGGTACGTGTCGCCCCGGCGCGGCCCGCACCGCACGACCCGGCAGATCTCCGCCGGTACGTGGGAGGAGGTCCGCGCCAACTACACGGCGCCGGTCGCCGACGCGATGGACGGCCTGATGAAGACCACCCCCGAGGACATCGCCGGCCGGCTGCTGCTCCTGCACGGGCCGCCCGGCACCGGCAAGACCTCCGCCCTGCGCACGCTGGCCCGTTCCTGGCGGGACTGGTGCCAGGTGGACTGTGTGCTGGACCCGGAGCGGCTCTTCTCCGACGTCGGCTATCTGATGGACATCGCGATCGGCGAGGAGGACGGCACCGGCAAGGGCCGCTGGCGGCTGCTCCTGCTGGAGGACTGCGACGAGCTGATCCGCGGCGAGGCGAAACACACGGCGGGCCAGGCCCTGTCCCGGCTGCTCAACCTCACCGACGGCCTGCTCGGCCAGGGGCGCAACGTCCTGGTGGGCGTCACGACGAACGAGGACCTGGAGCGGCTCCACCCCGCCGTCGTCCGCCCGGGCCGGTGCCTGGCCCGTATCGAGGTCGGACCGCTGACCCGCCGCGAGTCGGTCGCCTGGCTGGGCACCGAGGAGGGCGTCCCACGCGAGGGCGCCACCCTCGCCGAGCTGTACGCCCTGCGCCGCGGAACGACCCCGACATCGGTCCCGGACCAACGCGAGGGGGCGGACGCGGGGCTGTATCTGTAGGCGGGGCCGCGGATGGGGGACGCCGGCTGTCCCCGGGGGCGGGCGGAGCCCTCGGTTTCCGCCGGGGGTTCGGGCCTCCCCGGGTCGCGAGAGACCGCCGGGGCTCCGGGAGCCGGCCCCGGCTCCCGGCTCCCGGCTCCCGGAGCCGGCCCCGATCCCGGCCCCGGCCCCGGCCCCGGCCCCGGCCCGGGTGTCCTAGCTGTTGCCCTCGAACGCCGCTCGCAGCGCGTCCCGTACCGCGGCCAGGGCGGCGGCTTCCGTCAGGCCGAGGCGGCGCGCCCGGTCCGCGTAGGCCTGCGCGGCCGAGGCCGCCTCGCGGGACGCCGCGTCACCGGCGGCGGCCACGAACGTTCCGTTGCGGCCCCGCGTCTCGATCACCCCGTCCGCCTCCAGCGCCCGGTACGCCTTGGCGACGGTGTTGGCCGCGAGGCCGAGCGACTCGGCCAGCCCCCGCACCGTGGGCAGCTTGTGGCCGACCGGTAGCGCGCCGGACCTGGCCTGCTCGGAAATCTGGGCGCGCACCTGCTCGTACGGCGCGGCCCCCTCTGCGATGTGGATCTTCAGGGTCACCCGGCGATTGTCCCGCACGCGGGGAAAAATGAGAGGCATCCGCACAAGGCCTCCCCGTAGCGTGCGCTGCCATGACATTGATGATCCGCGAGGTGCGCCGAGGGGACCCGGCGGACGCCGCGAGCTTCGCGCGCATCCGGCACGCGGCACTCCCCTTCATGCTCTTCACCCCGGAGTCCATCGCCTACGACGTCGCCCACGCCCATCCCGACGCGCACTACCAGCCGTTGCTGGCCCTGGAGGACAGTGAGCCGGCCGGCACCGCGCAGGTGGGCCTCGTCTACGACAGCCCGGAGCCCGGCCAGGGCTACGTCAACGTCTATGTGCACCCGGAGCGGACCGGCCGGGGCGCGGGTTCGCTGCTGGTGCGCTCCGCCGAGGAGCGGCTCGCCGCGGCGGGTGCGACCCGGCTGTTCGCCTGGGTGCTGGACGCACCCGCGAACCGCGCCTTCGACGAGAAGCGGGGCTACCGCGCGGCGCGCTCCGCGCACTTCCTCCGCCTCGACCTGGCGAAGGGCACCCTGCCGCCGCTCCAGTCGCCGCCTCCCGGCGTCGAGTTGCGCACCGGCGCGGACTTCGCGGACGACCCACGGCCGCTGTTCACCCTGGACGCGGAGACACTGCGCGACGAACCAGGCGACGTGGAACGGGAGTTCACGGACTACGCGGCCTGGCTGAAGGAGACCTGGCACCATCCGCTCCTCGACCACGAGCTGACCTCCGTCGCGGTGGTGAACGGCCGGCCGGCGGCGTTCAGCGCGGCCCGCACCGACGGCGGCACCCGGTATGGCACGGTGATGACGGGCACCGCCCGGGCGTTCCGGGGCCGGGGTCTCGCCAAGCTCGCCAAGAACCACTCCCTGCACCGGGCCCGCGCGGCCGGGTACACGGAGGCGTTCACCGGCAACGACGCGGGCAACGGGCCGATGCTCGCGATCAACGCATGGTTCGGCTACGACGTGTGTGCGACGGAGGTGCAGTATGTCCGCGAAGTCGGCGGGAGTGCCTGACACGGTGGACGTCGTGCTGGTCAAGGCGGGCCGTACGAAGATCCGTTACCCGGCGGAGCTGCTCTCCGACGACGGGACGCGGATCGTCGTGCGGGCGCCGTGGGCGGGCGACACGGCCCGGGACTTCGGCTTCGTACGCTTCGAGCGGGGTGATGTGTTCACCGAGTACTACTGGCGGGACCGGTGGTACGCGGTGAAGGAGGTCCGGGACCCGGCGGGCGTGCTGAAGGGCTGGTACTGCGACGTCACCCGGCCGGCGGCCCTGTCCGAAGGTTGCCTGGTGGTCGAGGATCTCGACCTGGACCTGTGGCGCTCGGCCGACGGCAGGGACGTACTGCGGCTGGACGAGGACGAGTTCGCCGCGAGCGGCCTGGCGTCCACCGACCCGGCGGCGGCGACCGCCGCCGAGAAGGCCCTGAACGACCTCGAACACCTGGCCCGCGAGGGCGGCTTCGACGCGCTGCTGGAGTAGCGGGGGGGGGCGGGGCCCGCCAAGGCGACACCGGCAGCGACACCGACACCGACACCGACACGTGCCTACGGGACCCGGGACCACCCGGGGACGACGGACCGCCCGGGGACGACGGGCGCCGCCCCCGGTTCAGGTGACGCCGCCGCACCACGCGACACCGGCCGTGAGCCTCCCCGTAGGCCGCAAGACCGGCGATGGCCGGCGACCCCGGTTCGCGGCCGGCGATGGCCGGCAATCCCGGTTCGACTCGGTTCGTCTCGGTTCGAATCAGAAAGTGGCCACCACGGCGAACCTCTCGTCGTCCACCTCGCGCCCCCACAGCCGCGCGTCGCCCGACAGCGGCTCCACGCGCGAGCCGGAACCGGCCCCCTCGCCCGCCCCGGCGATCAGGGGCCGGAGCAGGCCGGTCAGCGCCTCGGCGGACAGGCCGACCGGGTGCGCGGTCCCCCAGACGCCCTCCACGAGCACCAGCCGTCCGCCCGGGCGCAGGAGCCCCCGCCAGTGCCGCAGCACCCGCTCGGGAGCGGGCAGCGTCCACAGCACATGGCGGCACAGCAGGACGTCGAACCGCTGCTCGCCGACGGGCGGTGACGCCGCGTCCCCGACGAGGAACGCGGCGTCACGGCCGGCCAGCTTGGCTCTCGCGAGGTCGATCATGCGCGGGGAGAGGTCGACTCCGGTGACCCGGTGGCCCGCCTCGGACGCGAGGAGTGACAGGCTGCCCGTGCCGCAGCCGACGTCCAGCAGATCGCCCGGCCGGTCCGGCAGCCAGGTCCGCAGCCGTGCCGCCCAGGCCTCGCGGACCACGGGATCGCGCAGGCCGTGGTCGGGCTCGTCGTCGAAGGTGCCGGACGCCGCGTCCCAGTCGACGCCCGCCCCCGCACGCGTACCGCTGTCACTCACCATGCGTCCCATCGTGGCAGCCGCCACTGACAGTCGGGCGTGACCGGCGCCACAGACAGATCGCCACCGATGAGGAACTCTCCCCCGAAAGGTCTGCCTCCGTACAACGACGGAATCCGGTGGACGCTAGGAGGCAGCCATGCGCCGTACGACCGTGCAGAAGCCCCTGAGGAAGTCGGACTCCCGCCGTGTACGGGACGAGGCCGAGGAACGTCCTGCCCAGCGCCCGGAGATCCGCAAGGACATCGCCCGCACCTGGTGGCCGGACGGCTGAGCCCCCTCCCCGGACCGAACCGAACCAGGACCGAAACGAACCGAAACGAACCGGACCGGACCGGACCGGTCGGCGCGCGGCGGGGTCAGCCGAGGCGCTTGCGGTAGTGGAGGCGGTCGTAGGGGCCGTCCACGCGCCGTTCGGTGACCTCGTACCCGAACTTCGGGTAGATCCGCTGGTTCTCCCACATCATCGCGTTCGTGTAGAGCCTGACCTCGTCCAGCCCGAGGGCACGCGCGTGTGCGTCGACGAAGCGCAGCAGCCGCCCCCCGATGCCCCGGCCGTGGGCGTCGGGGCGGACGGCGACGACATCGAGGTACAGGTGGTCGGCGCGGGCCTCGACCACCACCAGCCCGGTCACCGGCTCCCCCGTGACGAACACCCGGCCGGCCGCGATGTTCGCCGTGTGGTCCGCCTCCATCGGCGCGGGCACCACCCCGATGCGCTCCACGTAGGGCTCGAACGCAGCGTCGACCACGGCCCGCACACCGCCCACGTCCCCGGCAACGGCCCGCCGCACCCCGAACTGCGCGAACACATCCCCGAGTTCTCCGCACGCACCGGATCCCCCGAATTCCCCGGATCCCCCCAATCCCCCGGATTCCCCGCACTCCCCTGCCTCCGCCGACGTCTCCTCCGGCGTGTTCTCCGGCGTCCTCTCCACCTTCTTCGTCATGCCCGGCACGCTACCCAGCGGCCTTCCGCCCCGCCCCACCCGAGGGTCCGCGGAGCCCGGGTGCCCGTTCCTGAGCCCCCCGTTAGCCCCGCCTTAACGGCGTCATAAGGATCTCCATCACCCGTCCCCAGCAGGGGATTTCACGGTTTCTTGGGGCTAGTTTGCTGCTCACCCCCACGGGATCCCCGCACGAACGGCGTGCGGGAGCCGCCCCACGTACCGGACCGTTCGAGGAGTTCCCCCATGCCCGCACGCCGCAAGGCCGCCGTCGTCGCCGCCGTCGGCATCGCCCCGCTCGCCCTGTCCGCGCTGGCCGCCGCGCCCGCCGCGGCGCACGGCACGATGGGAGACCCGGTGAGCCGGGTGGCCCAGTGCTACGCGGAGGGACCGGAGAGCCCGACGTCGGCGGCCTGCAAGGCGGCGGGCGCCGCGGGCGGCACGCAGGCGCTCTACGACTGGAACGGCATCCGCATCGGTGACGCGAACGGACAGCACCAGACGCTGATCCCGGACGGCAGGCTGTGCAGCGCGAACAGCGAGGAGTTCAAGGGGCTCGACCTGGCGCGCGCGGACTGGCCGGCGACGAACGTGAGCAGTGGCGCGTACACCTTCAAGTACCGGGTGACGGCCCAGCACAAGGGCACGTTCAAGGTCTACATCACCAAGTCCGGCTACGACGCGTCCAAGCCGCTGGCCTGGTCCGACCTCGATCTCGCGCACCCCGTCGCGACGGCCACCGACCCGACCGCCTCGAACGGCTTCTACACGTTCTCCGGCACCCTCCCGGAGCGTTCCGGAAAGCAGCTCCTGTACGCCGTCTGGCAGCGCTCGGACAGCCCGGAGGCCTTCTACTCCTGCTCCGACGTGGCGTTCGGCGGCGGAAGCGGCAGCAGCAGCGGCGGCGGCACGAGTGACGGCGGTGGCGCGGGCGGCGGGACCACTCCGGCGCCCACTGCCTCCGCGCCCACCGACGAGCAGATCGCGGACGGCAGCGACAAGTCGACGGTCGAGCACCACGGTCACGGCGACGACGACGCGAGTACGTCGGCCGAGCCGACCGCGAGCGCGAAGGCGGCCGGTGCCGCCGAGGACACCGGGTCCACTCCGGACGCCGGGGCCAACCGGCCGGAGGCGGCCGGCTCGTCGGCGAACCTCGCCGAGACCGGCGGCGACTCGTCCACCCCGTACATCGCGATCGGCGGTGCGACCGTCCTGGCGCTCGGTGCCGCGACCCTGTTCGCGTCGGTGCGGCGCCGGGCGGCCACGGGCGGCCGGCACAGCCGCTGACGCGTACGCATCCGGGGGCCGACCGGCGGCTCAGGCCGGTCGGCCCCCGGTGGTGCGTGAGTTGGAGGTCAGCTGAACACGGAGGCGCAGGTGGTGGCGGAGGCGTGCGCCGGGTCGAGGGCGTTCGCCACCTCGTGGTAGGCGATCCGGTCGACGATGCCGATGGCCACGTGCTCGGAGAGGTCGAGGCCGCACAGGTTCTGCAGCAGGACGTTGTGGACGTCGGGCCCGTTCAGGAACTGCGTGCTGTACGGCGTGACCACCTCGTCGTACTTGGTGGCGATGACCGTGTAGTGGACGCCGGGGACGGTGTCGCCGCCCGCGTTGAGCTTGGTCAGGAACGCGGAGCCGGCGACCTGGTCGGCGAGTCCCGGGGTCGCCGCCGACAGCAGGCTCTCGGCGCCGGGGAAGTACGGAAGCAGGTTGGCCAGGCCGTTCAGGGTCGTGCCGTGGTTGTCGGGGGCGATGCCGACGAGGGCGTTCACCTTGGCGGCTCCGCCGAGGAACTTGAGGTAGTAGCGGGGCATCATGCCGCCCTGCGAGTGGCCCACCAGGTCGGCCTTGGCGGCGCCGGTCGCGGCGAGCACCTTGTCGACGAAGACCTGGAGCTGCGCGGCCGACTTGTCGATGGGGCCGAGGCCGTTGAAGAGGGGGACGCCGGGGAGCTGGCCGTAGTCGAGGGAGTAGATGCAGTACCCGCGGCTGGTCAGATAGGGCGCGAGGGCCAGCCAGTTGTCGACGGAGTTCCCGAAGGTGCCGTGGACGAGGACGACGGGGCGGGGGTGGGCGGCGGAGGGCTTGCAGGAGTAGTTGTTCCAGCCACTGCTGGGGGCGGAGGCGGCCTGGGCGGTGGCGGCGGGGACGACCGCGACGGCGACGGCCATGAGCAGGGCGGCCAGGGGTCTGAGCACTCGGTTCCAGGGCAGCATCGGGTGATCTCCTTGCGGCTCAAGGGAGTTGCGACGGCGTACGCCCTGTGATCCGGATCACGAGGATGCTGTTCACTCGTCAAGTTACGAGCGAGTAGTGGACGTGTGAAGTTACGCGTCAGTAAAAACTTTCAGTGGTAACCAGCAGGGGCTGCGGCGTTCCTTCGGACCGTCCGTCACCAGGCGGGCCTGAGGGGACCGTAGGGCGCGATGCGCAGCAGACCCGTATACAACGCGCGCATGTCACCCGCACCGAGCAGTTCACCCCACCCCCGGACGACCTCGGCCGCCGCCTCTTCGGCCGCGCGGGTGCACGCCCGCCCCCGGTCCGTCAGCACGATCAGCCGGGCGCGCGCGTCGTCGGGGTGCGGCCGGCGCTCGACATACCCCTTGCCGACCAGCTCCTCGACGAGCTGACTGACCGCCTGCTTGGTGACCCCGAGGTGGCCGGCGAGGTCGGTGACCGTCGCCCCGTCCGGCGAGAGCCGCGCGAAGGCGAACCCGTGGGCCGGCCGCACACCCTCGAATCCGCGGGCGACCACGCCCTCGTCGATACGGCGGGTCAGCTCACCGGCGGCGGAGAGCAGGGCTGCGGACAGGGCCATGGCCTCGGAGTTCTGCACACGGGCATTCAAACACCCTTGACTAACCAGTCAAGCTCCTTGACTATGTGGGCAGAGTTTTTGGTCAAGCAGCTTGACCATCTGCCCGGCCCGTCCGTCACGATCCCGCCCCACCATGCCTATCCGCCGCAATCCCAACCCAGGAGGCACCCCGTGCCCGTCGTCCGTTCTTCCGAAGCCGTCGTCCACGAGATCCATGGTGGCCGGTTCGTCTCGTACGCCGCTCCGCGCAGCGGCAGCAAGGAGCTGTGCGCCTGGCGCACGGAGCTTCCCGCCGGGCTCCGCGCCCCCGTGCACACGGTCGACCGCGAGGAGATCTTCCACCTCCTGACCGGCGACCTGCTGATCACGCTCGACGGCAGGACCGAGCAGGTCACCGCGGGCGACACCGTGATCGTCAACCCGGGCACCGCGCTCGGCATCGAGAACGCCTCCGGGCACCTCGCGACCGCCTGGGTCACCACCTCGACCGGCCTGCGGGCGGAACTGGCCGACGGCACGGTCCTCACTCCGCCCTGGGCCAACTAGCCTGCCCGTCAAGGGCGTTCACCCTTTTCACCAACGCCACACGGCCGGCGCCCCCGGTCCGATCGCATGCGGGCCGAACCTGCCCGCGCGCGGTCCGCGACCTCCTCGACCCGGCGGACCTCCTCGTCCGCCGGGTCGAAGGTGAGCCGACGGGAGCCCGAACCGGAGCCCGCACCGACGTTCGGGCCCGCTCCGCCGCCCGCCCCCTCTCCGCGCGTCCGCCGGCAGCAGCCGTTTCCGGCCGACGCGGCGGCACACCAAGCCCGAGAGCCGACAGCGACCCGCCAGGGACCCGGTCGCCACGGAAAGCAACACTCGACTACAAGACGTCACCTTCCGGCCACCTCGAATCGCCGAACCGTCTGGCGCGAGACGTTGCGCCGAGGCCGCATCCTCCAACTGCCCGACGCAGCCAGGAAGCTGACGGAGTGGCGCCCGATTCGGCCACCCTCCACCTCCCCCATGAATCGATATCGCGTTCGAATCAAGGTCGCTGACCAGGACTGACAGGGTTAGAGTAATCGAACGCAAGTACGACGAACATGTCGGACACATGGCCGAAAAAGGGTGGAGCGATGGAGGTGCCGCATGACGGGCTTTGCCCACCTGCACGTCGCGTCCGGTTATTCCGCCCGCTACGGCGCCTCCCACCCCGAGCAGCTCGTCCAGCGGGCGGCCGAGCGAGGCATATCCGCGCTCGCGCTCACCGACCGGGACACCGTCACGGGGACTGTTCGATTCGCGCAGGCCTGCGTGAAGGAGGGGGTCCGGCCAGTCTTCGGCATCGACCTGGCGGTGGCGGCCCTTGCGCCTCCGCCGCCCGCCCAGCGGCGCCGCACCCCGGCACGCGGCGGCGCGCACGTGATCGAGCCACCCCTGCGGTTCGTGCTGCTCGCCCAGGACCGGGCGGGCTGGGCCCGGCTGTGCCGCATCACGTCGGCCGCCCATGTCGGCACCGTGTCCGGCACGCCGCCGGTGGTGCCATGGGAGGCGCTGCGCGAGTACGGCGGCCCCGGCCTGACCGTGCTGCTGGGCCCGCTCTCGGAGCCCGTGCGGGCGCTTTCGGCGGGCCGGGAGGACGTCGCCGTGACGTTGCTCGCACCCTGGCAGGAGATCTTCGGAAGGAATGTTCGATTGGAAGCCGTCGCACAGAAACGTTCCGGCACCGGCCCGGGATCTCTGCGCCTGGCCGCCCGCACGCTCGCCCTGGCCGACCACACCCGCACCACCGCCGTGCTCTCCAACGCCGTCCGCTACGCCGACCCCGGACAACATCGACTTGCCGATGTCCTGGACGCCGCACGCCTGCTGCGCCCCATCGACCGGCGCCACCTGGACAGCGGACAGCGCTGGCTCAGAGACGAGAGAGGAATGACGGCCGTCGCCCGCATGATCGTCGAAAGTGCCGGAGCGGACGCCCGCAGGGCCCGCCGGCTGATGACGGACACCGCCGCCACGGCGAGCGCGTGCACCGTCGACCTGGCGACCGACCTCGGCCTCGGCACACCGCATCTCCCCGAACCGGCACTCTTCGGCGCCGAGCCCGGGGCCGGTGGCGCGGCCCGGGTGCTCCGCCTGCGCAGCGAGGCCGGCCTGGTCCGGCGCGGCCTGGACCGCGACCGGCAGGCACTCTCCCGGCTGGACGAAGAACTCAAGGTGATCTCCACGCTGGGCTACGACTCGTACTTCCTCGCCATCGGACAGGTCGTCGCCGACATCCGGGCCAGGGGCATCCGGGTCGCCGCCCGCGGTTCCGGCGCCGGCTCCCTGGTCTGCCACGCGCTGGACATCGCCACCGCCAACCCGCTCGACCACCACCTGCTGTTCGAACGCTTCCTGAGCACGTGCCGGGCCTCGCTGCCCGACATCGACATCGACGTGGAGTCCGCCCGGCGCCTGGAGTGCTACGACACGATCTTCGAACGCTTCGGCAAGGAGCGGGTCGCGGTCACCGCGATGCCCGAGACCTACCGGGCACGCAGGGCCCTCAGGGACACCGGCCTCGCACTGGGGATCGCGCCCGCGGACGTCGACCGGATCGCCAAGAGCTTCCCGCACCTGCGCGCTTCCGACATCACCAGCGCCCTTGCCGAACTGCCCGAACTGCGGCAGCTCGCCGCGGAGGCAGACCGCTACGGCCCCCTGTGGGAGCTGGCCGAGGGCCTCGACTCCCTGGTCCACGGCATGGCCATGCACCCCTGCGGCGTCGTCATCAGCGACGCTGCCCTCCTGGACCGGCTGCCGGTGCAGCCCACGCCACAGGGCGACTACCCCATGGCGATGGCCGCGAAGGAGGAGATCGAGGCGCTGGGCAACATCAAGCTCGACGTCCTGGGCGTGCGGATGCAGTCCGCGATGGCCCACGCCGTCAGCGAGATCGAACGCACCACTGGCAACGCCATCGACCTCGACCACCCCGGACAGGTGCCGCTCGACGACGTCTTCGCCTTCAAGCTCATCCAGGCCAGCCAGACCCTGGGCCTGTTCCAGCTGGAGTCACCCGGCCAGCAGGACCTGCTGTCCCGGCTGCAGCCGCGTGATGTGCAGGACGTCATCGCCGACATCAGCCTCTTCCGCCCCGGCCCGGTCGCCGGTGGCATGCCCGAGCGGTACATCGCTGCCCGCCACGGTGGTGCGCCTTCCTATGCGCATCCGGATCTGGAGCCGGTGCTCGCCGACACCTACGGCGTGACCATCTGGCACGAGCAGATCATCGAGACGCTGCGGGTGCTGACCGGCTGCGACCGGGCCTTCGCGGAGGTCACCCGGCGGGCCCTCGGAGACAAGGAGCAACTGCCCAGGATCAGGGACTGGTTCCACGAGCGGGCCGCCGCGCGTGGTTACAGCGCGGCGGTGCGGGACGAGGTGTGGAAGACCGTGGAGGCCTTCGGGGCGTACGGCTTCTGCCGCGCGCACGCGGTGGCCTTCGCCGTACCCGCCCTGCAGAGTGCCTGGCTCAAGGCGCACTACCCAGCGTTCCTGCTGGCGGGCCTTCTCGAACACGATCCCGGCATGTGGCCCAAGCGGGTCCTCGTCTCCGACGCCCGCCGGAGCGGGGTTCCCGTTCTGCCGGTCGACGTCAACAGCTCCCGGGTACGGCACACCGTGGAGAAGGCCGATGGAGACCGGTGGGGGGTGCGGCTCGCCCTGTCCGGGGTGCGCGGCCTCGGCGAGGAGGAGTGTGCGCGGATCGAGGCGGGGCAGCCGTACGGATCGCTGTCGGACTTCTGGCAGCGGGCCCGGCCCAGCAGACCGGTCGCCGAACGTCTCGCCGAGATCGGCGCCCTGAACGGTCTCCACGACGGCCACCTCACCCGGCGCGACCTGCTGCTCCAGATCGCCGAACTCCATCGCCAGTCCCGCACCCGGTCCGCGTACGAGGGTCAGCTGGCCATCACCGCGGACGCCGTCGGCGGGGCGGAGCCGAGCGGCCTGCCGGAAATGACCGGCCGCGAGGCCCTGAGTGCCGAGCTGAGCACCCTCGGTATCGACGTCTCCAAGCACCTGATGGAACATCACCACCGGCTGCTGAGGGAGATCGGCGCGACGGACGCGGCGCACCTGTCCGGCCTGCGCGCCGGTCAGCAGGTCCTGGTGGCCGGGGTACGGGCCTCCACCCAGACGCCGCCGATCGCAAGCGGGAAGCGGATCATCTTCGTGACACTGGAGGACGGGGCGGGGCTGGTCGACCTGGCCTTCTTCGAGGACTCCCATCCGGCCTGCGCGTACACCGTCTTCCACAGTGGGCTGCTGCTGGTGCGTGGCACGGTTCAGGTGCGCGGCACCCGTCGTACCGTCGTCGGCTCCATGGCCTGGGACCTGGACGAGATCGCCGCGACCCGCCGGGACAACGGCCCCGAAGCCGCCCTCGCCCTGCTCGGCCGAAGCCGCGCGCACCCGACGCCCGTCCAATCGCAGCGCATCCTGGTCGACGGCACCGCAGGCGCACGGCTGCATCCCTATGCCGACCTCCAGCCCGCCGGCACCCGCTCGGCCGACCTGAGGAAGTTCGGCCACCGAAGCCCCGGGAGCGCGGGATGAACGCACGCCTGCGGCACATCGCCCACCTTCACCTGCACGCCGCGCTGAGTGAGGCCCAGTACGGCAACGTAATCGAACTGATGTCTGGTATCACGCCTCACGTGCAGGCTGTTCCACCCGACGCTGTCCAACTCGACCTGACGTCAGCACTCCGGTACTTCGGTCTCCCCCCTTCTGACGTCGTGCAGTTGGCAAAGCTCCGTCTGAAGGCCCTGTACGACATCGACAGCAGCGCCGGGCTCGCGGGCAACCGCATGCTCGCGGCCATGGCTGCTGACGCGTCCGCCCCCGGAGACACCACCTGGGTTCGCGCTGGGCAAGCGGCCGACTGGTTGCGTCCGCGTCCGGTGAACGCGCTGCCGGGAATCGGCCGCGCCACGGCGGAGACACTCCGCAGGTACGGGCTGCACACCATCGGCCAGGTGAGGGATCTGCCTGCGGGGACCCTGCAGCGCCTGCTCGGCGCGGGGCCCGCCCGGTTGCTGACCGAACGAGCGCGCGGCCACGACCCCCGCCCAGTCGCTCCGTCCGAACCGGCGGAGCACCTGGTCGCGGACCTCGTCCTGGACCGAGACTGTCTGGACCCCGACGAGCATCATCGAGCTGTCCTGGGACTCGCCGACCAGGTCGGTCAGCGGCTGCGTGGTGAGAGCCAGGTCGCCGGCCGGCTCACCCTCACCGTGCGGTACGCCGACGGCAGCTCCACCACCCGCACACGCGCCCTGCCGGAACCCGCCGACCACTCGCCCGCCCTCGCCGCGATCGCACTGGGTCTGCTGACCGGTCTCGGCCTGCAGCGAGCGAGAGTACGCGCCTTCGTGATCCGAGCGGACGACCTGCTGCCGACCGACCGGGCCTATCGCCAGCTCTCCCTGGACCCCGGCGACAGCCGCGCCCGCGCCGCCGAAGCCGCCGCGGACCGCGCCCGACGACGCTTCGGACCGGCAGCCGTACGTCCGGCAGCTCTGGCGAACTGACGCTTGCGCCGCCGCCGGCTCCGGGTCGGTCCGGGTGGCGGCCTCTGACACCCACCGCCGGGAGCAAGGTTCCTAAAGCAGGCTGTCCAGCGGGTTGATGGCCACTGTTCAGACCCCGCCGGCGTCCTCGAACACCACCCGCAGTTCTTCCCGCGCGGGGTCGTCCTCCGGGATGCCCGGCGGCAGCACGGGCGCGAGGGCGTGGAAGACCTCGCGCATCGCTCGGTCGTCGTACCCGGCGAGCGTCTCGGTCGCCTGCAGCAGCACGCCGCCGCCGCGCAGTTCCCGTACGGAGTGGAAGGCGCCGCCGGCAGCGAGGCGCCGGGCGCCGCCGAGCCGGGCGGCGAGTCCGGAAGGCACGCCGGTGACCCAGCAGTAGCCGCGGAGGTGGGTGCGGGACTCACGCAGGGACTCGCGCCGGGCCCTGCGCAGCGCCGCCTCCAGGTGGGTCGTGTCATTGAAGTCCCTGTACTCCACTCGCGTGAAGGCGGAATCCGAGCCGTCGATCGCGGCGTGAAGGAAGCCCACGAGCCGCGCGCACCACTCGGGATCGGCCGTTCTTTCCACGGCGCGCAGATCGACGGCCGCAGCGGTGTAGCTAAGGAGTCGACCGCGGCCCTGAACCAATGGGCCAGGAAGTCGCCGCGCGACACGGCGGACCGCTCATCGAGGGTGACCTCGATGTGCACGTCAAGGCCAGGGGCCGCCTCGTCTTCCGTCACAGCCCGCTCCTTCTTCTCACGTCGTCCCGACCCTATTTGGCGTGTGGCCAGGGCGTGGGCTCCGCCCGTCAGGCCGTTGAAGATGAACCCGGCCGTGAGCAGCACGCCCGGGAAGAGGACCACTCCCGCGCCAGGAGCGCGAGCAGCCGGGCAGGGCGGGTCTCGAGGTCCGGCACCCGATCGCCCAACCCCATCCCGCCCCGGTTTCGAACCTCAGTACGACATCCGTTCGGACCCTCCCCACCTGCGCAAACCCCGTCCCGCTCGGACGGTGGGGGCATGGCACAGACAGCCGGCGACGCCGCCCCGCGCCCGTCCTTCCTGACCGAGGCGAAGGACGCCGTCACCCCACGGGCCACCCTGCTCGTCATCGGGGTGATCGCGCTCCAGCTCCTCTTCATCGCCTCCTACGTGGGCGCGCTCCACGATCCCAAGCCGAAGGACGTCCCCTTCGGGGTGGTCGCCCCGCAGGCGGTGGCCCGGCAGACGGTGACGCGGCTGGAGGGAATCAAGGGCGAGCCGCTGGACCCGAGGACGGTCTCCGACGCGGAGGCGGCACGCGACCAGATCCTGAACCGGAAGATCGACGGCGCCCTGATCATCGACCCCAGGGGCACCAAGGACACGCTGCTGGTCGCCTCCGGCGGCGGCACGGTCCTCGCCACCACCCTGGAGAAGCTCGTCGGCACCCTGGAGTCGGCCCAGCAGCGCACCGTGCGGACCGTCGACGTGGCCAGGGCCTCCGCCCACGACTTCGACGGCCTCTCGTCGTTCTACCTGGTCGTCGGCTGGTGCGTGGGCGGCTATCTCGCCGCCTCGATCCTCGCGATCAGCGCCGGGGCCCGGCCCGCCAACCTGCGGCGCGCGCTGATCCGGCTCCTCGTGATGGCCGTGGTGGCGATCGTGGGCGGGCTGGGCGGCGCGGTGATCGTCGGCCCGATCCTGGGCGCCCTGCCGGGGTCCGTCTGGGCGTTCTGGGGGCTCGGCGCCCTGATCACCTTCGCGGTCGGCGCCGCCACCCTCGGCCTCCAGGGCCTGTTCGGGGTCGTCGGCATCGGTCTGGCGATCCTGCTGGTGGTGGTCGCGGGCAACCCGAGCGCGGGCGGCGCCTTCCCGCTGCCGATGCTGCCGCCCTTCTGGAAGGCGATCGGACCCGCCCTGCCACCGGGGGCGGGCACCTGGGCGGCCCGCTCGATCGCGTACTTCAAGGGCAACGACATGACCGGCGCGATGCTGGTGCTCTCGGTGTGGGCGGTGGTGGGCAGCGCGGTGGCGCTGCTCGCGGCCGAGTTCCGCACCAGGAACCGCACCTCAGCCCCGGCCGGCACCGCCGCCCCGGAGCCGACGTAACCCGCACGCGGCCTTCCCGCGCCGGCCCCCGGCCGTTCGGAACCCCCGGCGCGGACCCCGAACAGCAGGAGCCCGAACAGCCGGGAGCCCGAACAGCCGGGAGCCCCGCCCCCGCGCGATGGCGCGGGGGCGGGGCTCCGGCGGACCGGGGAGGCCGTCAGCCGATCTGGGCGCCGAAGGCGGAGAGCGCCTCGGTGACCGGCTGGAAGAAGGTCTCGCCGCCCGAGGTGCAGTCGCCGCTGCCGCCGGAGGTGAGGCCGATCGCGGACTCGCCGTCGAAGAGCGAACCGCCGCTGTCACCGGGCTCGGCGCAGACGTCGGTCTGGATGAGCCCGTTGACGATGTCGCCGTTGCCGTAGTTCACGGTGGCGTCCAGGCCGGTGACCGTGCCGGAGTGCACCTGGGTCGTCGAGCCGCTGCGCGTCACCTTCTCGCCGACGGTCGCCTCGGCGGCCCGGGTGATGGGCTGCGAGGAACCGTTGTAGAGGTCGACCTCGCTCGGGTGGGCCGTGCTGCCCGTGTACTTGACCAGACCGAAGTCGTTGTCCGGGAAGCTGGACTGTTCGTTGGTGCCGATCTCGTTGCCGCTGGAGTCCGACCACGTGGAGATCGCCTCGGTGCAGTGCCCGGCCGTGATGAAGTACGGCTGGCCGCCCTTGACCACGTTGAAGCCGAGCGAGCAGCGCCCGCCGGAACCGCTGATGGCGTCACCACCGGCGATGAAGGGCTTGAACTCCCCCTTCGTGCGCCGGAGTTCCACCGTGCCGCCGAGCCGGTCGGCGACCTTGGTGAGCTTGGCCCACTCGGTCTTGGAGACCGTGCGGTCGGCGGTGACGACGACCTTGTTGCTCGCCGGGTCGGTCGCCCAGGACGTGCCGGGAATGGTCGCGTCCTTCTTGAGCGTCGTACGGGCGCCCTTGAGGTCGGCGAGGGAGTTCTCGACGATTCTGGCCTGGGCGCCAGCCGCCCTGACCGTGTCGGCCGCGCTCGCGTCGAGCACGTTGACGACGAGGTGCTTCGCCTTCGCGTCGTAGTACGTTCCCGCCGCGTCGGCGCCCAGGTCCTTGCCCAGGGTCGATGCGAGCTTTCCGGCCGCCACCGCGGAGAGGGTGTGCGGCGTCGGGGACTGGGGAGCCTCGCTCGCGTTCGCAGTCTGGAAGGTGACTCCGGCGGTGACGAGTGCGGCGATGCCCGCGCCCGCCATGACGGCACGGCGTCGGGATATGCGTCGGTGCTTCAACTCACGTCCTCCTGTGGGGGGTCGGACCGGGAGGTTGTGGGGACCTCCAGGACCGGAAGGCGTACGTATATGGACCCGGGAGACGACAAAAACACCCGCCTCGTCGCGTCCATGCCAGTTGTTCGCGGCCCACTATTCCGAGCCGCACAGGGGGCACACAAGGTCGACTTCAGGACGCGTGTACGACAACCGCCGTACACCTCCTACGCCGTTGGCTTCCGTGGTCACGGCGTGTTGCTTCCCGCTGCAAACACTGCCTGCGGATCACGGAGGTGCGGGCTGTGAGGACTAGTCCTGTCTTGTTTTCGACCCTTCGGACGGCTCGTCCATGGAGGGGACAGCCGGCTCCCGCCCTCCCGGAGGCTGTTGCGGAGCCATGTTCTGCTGGGCCCGTTCGAGGAAGCGGAGGAGTTCGACGGGGAAGGGGAGGACGAGGGTGGAGTTCTTCTCGGCGGCGACGGCCACCACGGTCTGGAGCAGCCGGAGTTGGAGGGCGGCGGGCTGTTCCGACATCACCTCGGCGGCCTGGGCGAGCTTCTTCGAGGCCTGCAACTCGGCGTCCGCGTTGATGATCCGGGCGCGGCGTTCGCGGTCGGCCTCGGCCTGGCGGGCCATGGAGCGTTTCATCGTCTCGGGCAGGGAGACGTCCTTGATCTCGACGCGGTCGATCTGCACGCCCCAGCCGATCGCCGGGCTGTCGAGCATCAACTCCAGCCCCTGGTTGAGCTTTTCGCGGTTGGACAGCAGGTCGTCCAGGTCGCTCTTGCCGATGATCGAGCGCAGCGAGGTCTGCGCCATCTGGGAGACCGCGAACCGGTAGTCCTCGACCCGGATGACCGCGTCGGCGGCGTCCACCACCTTGAAGTAGACGACCGCGTCCACCCGGACCGTCACGTTGTCCCGGGTGATGCCCTCCTGGGCCGGCACCGGCAGCGTCACGATCTGGATGTTAACCTTCCGCAGCCGGTCCACGAACGGCACGATCATCGTGAGGCCGGGACCGCGTACCTCCGGGCGCAGTCTGCCGAGCCGCAGCACCACACCCCGCTCGTACTGTTTGACGACCCGGGCCCCGGCCATCACGTAGACCAGCCCCACGGACGCGGCGGAGACTCCCGCCGCCACCAGTTCCTCGACCATCACGGCCCCCCAGGGTCCGACGTGGGCGCAGCAGGCGTGTGCACAGCGTGTGCTTCGAAGGTAACTCCGGCAGGGGAACAAGAGCGAGCCCCCGCACGCCGGTTGGGTGCGGGGGCTCACTCGTGTGCCGTGGTGCTGTCGCGCGGAAGCGGTGTGGGGGGTGCCGGTTCCGTCAGCCGACGAGTCGATCGAGGGGCCGGTCCATGGGCCGGGCGGTGGTCAGCCGACGCTCACGCCGTAGTAGCTCAGCGCCTCGGTGACCGGCTGGAAGAAGGTCGTACCACCGGAGGAGCAGTTGCCACTGCCGCCGGAGGTCAGACCGTAGGCGACGCTGCCGCCGTACAGCGGACCGCCGCTGTCGCCGCCCTCGGCGCAGACCGTGGTCTGGATCATGCCGTAGACGACGTCACCGCCGCCGTAGTTGACGGTGGCGTTCAGGGCGGTGACCCGGCCGCTGTGCGTGCCGGTGGTCGAGCCGCGCCGGTAGACCGTGGTGCCCACGCTGGGCGTGGCCGCGCTGGTGATCGCCTGGCTGCCGACCGCGCTGGGGTGCGCGACCGAGGTGTTGGTGTAACGGACCAGTGCGAAGTCGTTGTTGGGGAAGCTGTAGCTGACGTTCGTGCCCAGTTTGGTGGTCTGGCCCGAGTTGGAGTACCAGGTGGAGGCGACCTCACCACAGTGACCGGCGGTCAGGAAGTAGTAGGTGCTTCCGCTGTGCACGTTGAAGCCGAGCGAACAGCGGTAGCCGCCGCCGTAGATGGCGTCGCCGCCGGAGATCAGCTTCTTGAAGGTGCCCGGGGTGCGCTTGATGGTGATGGCGTCGGCGTTGCCGCCCGCCTGCTCCTTGATCTTCGCGATCTCGGCCTGGGAGACCGTGCTGTCGGCGGTGACGACCACACGGTTCGTCTTGGCGTCGACAGCCCAGGCGGTGCCCGCGACATCGGCCTTGAGGACCGACTCCTTGACGCTGCTGAGCTGGGTGGAGCTGAAGGTCCGGGCGTCGGACGCGTTCGCGCTGGGGACCGCGAACGCTGCCGCGGCGACGAGTCCGGTGGTGACGGCGATCAGCCGACTCCGTCTCGCTATGCCGCTGCGGGGGGTGGTGCGCTTGATCCTCACGTTTCGTTCCTCCGAAGGGAAGTAAGGGGCCCTCGTTTCGTGGGGTGGGGGGCCCGTGAGGCGCAGCCGGGAGCCGCCCGTCCGGATTTCGGACAAGCCGTGCCCCTGACAAGCGCTGAGGGGGAGTATTCGGCGGCACGGCCGACGGACGCAAGGGCGCCTTTCGGCCGTGCAGCGTTCAACTTACGTACGTCCCAAGGAGGTTGATCGACAGGGCGCTGAAGGCCCCGGATTTCCCACGTGTCTTCGGGAGTCCCGGCGGCCTCAGGCCAGTCGGCGCTCCCCCGCGGCGACGGCGACGCCCAGGGTATTTCCGGGCGGCGGGAAGGGACAGACGAAATGGTCCGCGAACGCGCACGGCGGAAGCACGGTGCGGTTGAAGTCCACCGTCGTGCGCCCCTCGGCGTCGGGAGCCGCCGGGCGCAGGAAGCGGAAGCGGTAACTGCCGTCCCCGCTGGTGGAGTCGGAGAACACGGCCCACAGCGAGCCGTCGCTCTCGACCGACACCTGGAGGGTGAGGTCCTGCCCGTCGAGGGTGAAGGCGAGGATGCCGCCGATGGGGAGTCCGCGGGCGACCCCGTCGGCGTTCTCGACCCGGACGGTGCGGCTCTCGCCGTACGGGGTGAAGTGTCCCGGCACCACCCAGCGCGGGTCGTAGGGGGTCGCCTCGATGCCGGCGAAGGCCGTGCGGGCGGGCGCGGCGGGGTCGTAACTGCGGACGCCCCAGATCTTTTCGCGCACCAGGACCACGAACCGGCGGTCGCCGTGTCCGACCCGTGCCCCGTCGGCCGGACCCTGGTCGGCGCCGAGCACGATCTCGCCGGTGAACGGCTCGCCGTCGACGGTGAGCCCCTCCTCGGCCACCGCCGTGAGGATCACTCCGTCGTCCTTGGCGCCCCACAGCCCGGGGATGTCCGGAAGTCGCCCCTCCGGATAGTCCTCGATCCAGTGGGTGCCGGTGAGCGAGAGCGGCCCGTAGGGCGCGGACACCGCGGCCTCGCGGTGCTCCTGCCAGTGCTTCCAGTCCTCGGATGCGTCCGTCGTCATGTGATCAACCCTTCCATACGCACTCGGCCGATCCGAGGTGCGGGCACGCCGTGGTGTCCGTGTATCGCGTCCGGTTTCCCGGTCCCTGCGGACCGCACGGCCGGCCCCGCCGGTGTGTCCCGGGTCCGCGCGGCCCGAGCGGCCGGGGGTCCGCGCGGCCCGAGCGGACGGGGCCCGGCGCCCGTTCACCGGCAGTCCTCAGGCCGCGATACGGCAGGACAGTGCCCGCAGGAACGTGAGCGCGGCGCGGGCCGTCGCGTCGTTCTGCCGGAAGGCCGGGCCGCCGGTACGCGGCCGGGTGAAGGCGCCCGAGCCGCGCGCGTCGGTGTGCGGGCCGAGGGCGAAACGCCGGGGGTGCGGGGTCCCGTCGCGCTCCAGGATCCGTCCGTCGACGGGATCGACGGCGAGCAGTCCCTCGGGGGTCGCCGCGGCTCCCTCGGCGTACAGCTCGCGCAGCAGGGTGTCCCTGGTGCGCTCGACGGTGGGGTGCGGCAGGCGGGCCTCGACGAGCGCGCGGGCCTCGACGACGGCGCCGGGGACGCTGGCGCCGGCCGCCCGGAAGACCCCGTCCTCGGCGGTGACGGTCACGTCCGCGCCGAGGAACCGGAGGATTCCGGCCCGCGACAGGGCGAGCATCTGCCGCAGCCGGGGGCCGGGCGGACCGGAGGCGAGGTAGCTGAAGAAGCCGTGCCACCACGCGCCGATGTCGCCGAGCCGGACGAGCTGGCCGTAGACCGACAAGAGCCCCAGGAAGACGGCCAGGTCGGGGCTGTGGGCGGCGTCGTGACGTCGCGTCAGGTCGTCCTCGATGTACGTCCGCAGTCCGTGCTGGAGGTCCTCGGGGGTGCTGTACCGCACGCCGTCCAGCGGCCGGTCGAGCGCGGTGAGGTCGAGACGGTCGGCCGGGTCGGGCACGGCGTCCGCGACCAGCGCCCTGATCTCGTCGGGGGTGCCGGCGGCGTACTTCTCCTCGAAGTCCGGCCAGGGGAGCCGGGTGCGTCCGGGGTGGGCGGCGAACAGCCGGTGGTAGTGCGCGAACCCCAGTTCCTTCTCGATCAGCGGCCACACGTCCCGCCGGAAGTCGAACCCGCCGGCGCGGGCGAGCAGTCCGTCGACCTCGGCGGGCCCGAAGAACCGTGGCAGCGGCGGCCGTTCGCCCTCCCAGTCGTAGCCGATCTTGGAGTGGTAGGGGACGCCGCGCCGGGAACCGACGTAGAGGACCGGCTCCTGCCCTGACGGGTGGTAGCGGTCGCCCTCGAACCGGCCGCCGCGGCCCTCGGTGAGCAGCACCATGAGGTCGACGAAGGCGAGCCCGAAGCCGCGGACCAGGACGGGTTCGCCGGGCGCAAGGGCGGACAGGTCGCTGTCGGCGGTGAAGTCCGGGGGCAGGTGGACCAGCCCGTGCTCGCGCGCGTACGCGGCCAACGCGGCCTGTTCGGGGTCGAGTTCGGCGTCGAGGTGGCCGAGGGTCAGGGCGACCGCGTCGGCGAGGAGCGGGCGGGGTCTGCCCTCCAGCCACACCTGCTGGCGGCCCTCGCGGGGTCCGTTCACCCGCAGGGCGCGGCACACGTGCCGGTGGACGCGGATGCCCGGCGGCAGGGCGGCCACCGCCCGCTCGTACACCCACCGCAGATAGGCGCCCTGCCGGGGCCGGTCCGCGAAGGTGCGTCCCGGCAGGTCGGCCCAGGTGTCCAGCGTGGGGCCTTCGAGGACGGGGCCGGCCATGTCGACGGACTCGTCGGTGAACATCGTGACGTCCCGCGCCTCGGAGTTCATCCACAGCAGCGGCGACTGCTCGGTGCGCCAGATGCGTCCGGCGCCCGCCGGGTACGGGTCGACGACATGGATGTCGAGCCCCGAACCGGCGTACAGCTCGGGCGCGTTGGCGGCGATGCGCTCCAGGAGTCCGGTGCCGCGCGGGCCCGCTCCCACGATCACCAGCGAGGGCCGGCCCGCGGTCGGCGCGCTCCGGTCCTCGCCGGGCGGGACCCGCGGGGCGCGGGTCCGCGCCGGTACGACGGGCTGCCGGCCGGCGGACGCGGCGGCCGGTTCGTCCGGTGCGGTGGCGGGATGGGCGGGGGCGTCGGAGGACATGCGGAGGCTCCGTGATGCGTCGAGTCGAGCGCGGGTGCCTTCACACAGGTCACGCGGGGCGCCCTCGGGCGCCGTACGGCCGAGCCCCTCAGCAGGGCCGTGGCACGAGGGTACGGCGGCGTTTCCCCTCGTTGTCAAGGGTGTCCGTACTGTGAGCGGTACGTCTCAAGCCGGTTGACGTGCTCTCGGATGCCTGTTCCACTTGGCCCATGCATTCACAGCAGTGGCTGGTCAAGCGCTCCCACATCGACTTCGGTCGCGTGTGGTCCTCTTCCTGTTGAGCCGACCCCCTGCGCGCCCGTCCCGCACGGCCGCCCCGCGTTCTTCCGCCTCCCCCGCCTTCACACGCGCACCCCTCCCCTCAGCGTGCCGCCCCCGCCCGTGACCGTCCTCGGCCACGGCGCGGGCGGCGTCCACGGCAGCAGCGCACGGCAGAGCGGCGCTCACAGCCCGCAGTCACAGCACGAGCAGCACTCGCAGCATTCACAGCACTCGCACGCCTCGCAGCACCCGCAGTCGCAGTCGCAGTCGTTCAGGCATCCGCCGCGCTTCCTGCGCGACCACGGGCCCTCGAACTCGTCGGCGCAGCACACCTTGCAGGTGCAGCACAGCCCGACGGCGGCGGCACAGCCCGCCCAGAACCCGCGCCGGCCCGGGTTCGGGGGCTGCGCCGAGGGACCGCCGCCGAAGGGGTTGCCGCCCCCGACGTAGGGGTTCCCGGTGTGCTGGGGCGGCGGACCGAAGGCTCCCTCGGGGCCGGGCCGGACGGCCGGTCCGAGTGAACCCGCCACTCCGGGGGTACCGGGGACACCGTGAAGATCAACTGTCCCGTGCGCGCCGTCGGCCGGATGTCCGCATCCCGAGGTCCCGAAGGCACGGTCCACCGAGCGGCCCAGTTCGTGGGCGAGCAGCAGATGGGCGAGCCGACCGTCGGTGAACTCGACCTCGCGCAGGGCGAGCCGTATACCGCGCAGCGCGTCGTCGGCGAGCCGGCGGGCCTCGGTGAGCGGGGTGCCGGTGGCGGTGAGCGGGTTCCAGGCTCCCGACGCGGCGTCAGTTTCCCTGTCCTCCACGGCGTCCAGCAGATGCGCGAGCCGTCCGAAGAGCCGGCCGGCCTCGGCCAGGGGCTCCGCGTTGCGGGGGCGGCCGGCGAGGACGGCGGTGTGCGCGAAGGCGGCGGCGGTCGCCGTCTCGGTGGGTTCCGTCACCGTCAGCAGCGGGGTGCCGGGCCCGGCCAGCGCCTCGATCCCGGTCTGCCGGTCCACCGCGTCGACGAGCACGGCGGTGTCGAAGCCGACCTCGGAACCGGTCCGCGCGCCCGCCCGGCCCCAGCTCGCGGCGACACGGCGGGCGGCGAGCGCGACCGGCCTGCGCCCCAAGAGGCCGTCCCTGTCGGCGACGTGGTCGCTCACCTTGGCCGCGGCGAGGACGAGCGAGACGGCCGCGGCGAGCCGCGCGCCCTCGCCCTGGGCGACGGACGCGGTGCGCATCCCGCGCAGCGGACAGGGCCCCGCCGTGCGGCGACCGCCGGGCGCGCGCTCGGCCTGAGCCTCCGTCAGAACCGATATGAGCAGGCCGTCGTAGTTGGTGACGACCCGTGCGAACTGGCCGTGGTCCCCGCGCAGTGCGAGGCACAGCCCGCACAGATGCGCCATCCACTGCGCCTTGAGCCCCTCACCGAGCCGATGGGCGCAGGGCCTCACGATTCCGAACACGACACTCCCCCGTGACACGTACGACGTTGGGCTGCGGCATCGTAGCGGCCACCCCGTTCACCCGTACGCCCCGCCCGTCACCCGATCGCCGGGAGAAATCATATTTCACTCTCAGTCAGCAGCCGTACACGGCAGGACCCTTGGGGGGCGCGGGCTCTCGACGGATTCGCCGTGCACCAGTACCGTCACGAAACCCCCGCGCGGCGTCTATCCACTTGGCGCGACATCCGCATCATGGACGACCATGGGTATGCGGAAGCACGAAAGACCGCTGTGAGAGGAGGCGTCCATGGGATCGGTGCGCAAGGCGAGTGCCTGGCTTGGCCTCGTCGACGACAACGATGACGAGCGTTACTACGACGACGACTACGCCGAGGGTCAGGAGACCCCCGGCGAGGCTTGGGTCACCGACCCGCGCGTGAAGGTCGCTTCCGAGACGGCGGAGGAGAAGGGCCGCCGGATCGGCACGGTCACCCCGGACAGCTTCCGGGACGCGCGCGGTATCGGTGAACTCTTCCGGGACGGCGTCCCGGTGATCATCAACCTCACGGCCATGGAGCCCGCCGACGCCAAGCGCGTGGTGGACTTCGCGGCCGGCCTGACCTTCGGCCTGCGCGGCACCATCGAGCGGGTCGCCACCCGGGTCTTCCTGCTGACCCCGGCCAACACGGAGATCGTCAGCGGCGAGGCCGCCGGCCGGCAGACCGACGGGTTCTTCAACCAGAGCTGAGGCAGGGCCGCTCACCGGCCCTGCCCCACCGGGTCCCGGGAACGGAACGGATCTCTACCGGAAGGCGTCGAGTCCGGTGAGCGCCTTGCCCAGCACGAGTTGGTGCATCTCGACGGTGCCCTCGTAGGTGAGCACCGATTCGAGGTTCGTGGCGTGCCGCATCACGGGGTACTCCAGGGAGATCCCGTTGGCGCCGAGGATCGTGCGCGCGGTACGGCAGATGTCGATGGCCTCGCGCACGTTGTTGAGCTTGCCGAAGCTGACCTGCTCGGGGCGGAGCCGTCCCGCGTCCATGCGGCGGCCCAGGTGGTGGGCGAGCAGGATTCCCTTGTGGAGTTCGACGGCCATGTCGGCGAGCTTGGCCTGGGTGAGCTGGAAGCCGCCGATGGGGCGCCCGAACTGCTCGCGCGTCCTGGCGTAGGCGACGGCGGACTCGAAGCTGGAACGGGCCGCGCCCATCGCGCCCCACACGATTCCGTAGCGGGCGTGCGAGAGGCAGCTCAGCGGGCCCTTGAGGCCGACGACCTCGGGCAGCACGGCGTCGGCGGGCAGCCGGACGTCGTCGAGGACCAGTTCGCTGGTGACGCTCGCCCGCAGCGACCACTTGTGCTTGATCTCGGGGGCGGAGAACCCGGGGACGTCGGTCGGGACGACGAATCCGCGGATGCCGTCGTCGGTCTGCGCCCACACGACGGCGACACCGGCGACGGAACCGTTGGTGATCCACATCTTGCGCCCGTTGAGCACCCAGTCGCCGCCGTCGCGCTTGGCGTACGTGCGCATGGAGCCCGGGTCGGAGCCGTGGTCGGGCTCGGTCAGCCCGAAGCAGCCGATGACCTCGCCGGTCGCCATGCGCGGCAGCCAGGTCCGCTTCTGCTCCTCGCCGCCGAACCGGTGGATGGCGTACATCGCGAGGGAGCCCTGTACTGAGACGAGCGAGCGGATACCGGAGTCGGCCGCTTCGAGTTCCAGGCAGGCGAGGCCGTACTGCACGGCGGTGGCCCCGGCGCATCCGTAGCCCTCAAGCGACATGCCGAGGGCGCCGAGGCCGCCCAGTTCGCGGGCCAGTTCCCGGATGCCGGGCAGCTCGCCCTTCTCGTACCAGTCGGCGATGTGGGGCAGCACCCGGTCGGCGGCCCAGCTCCGCACGGTGTCGCGGATGGCGAGGTCCTCCGCGTCCAGCAGGTCGTCGATCCCGAGCGGGTCGGCGGGGTCGAGGGGCGGGAGCTTCGAGGACGCGGACATACGACAGCCTCCGGCAGGGTGATAACTAGCACCGCTAGTTAAAGATCTCGGCCCGACGTTACGACGCAGTGTCCCGCAAGTCCAGCGCGCGGCCCGGAGGTGCGTGTCACGTCGGTCCCGAGGTGCGGGTCACGTCGGCCCGGGGGTGGGGAGCACGTCCGCCCGGAGGTGCGGGTCACGTCCGCCTGAAGGTGGGGGCACGTTCAGTCCGGTGGTGCGGGTCGCGTCAGGGGAGCCCGGCCGTCGTCCGGATCGGGGTCTACGCGGAGACGCGGCGCTCGGCGACTTCCCTGGGGGACGGGATGTCCGCGTGGGCCGAGCCGGCGCCCGGGGCCCTGTTCGGGTCGGGGGCGGAGTCCGTGCCCGGGCGGCCGGAGCCCGAGGCGGCCCTCACCGTGCCGGCGTCCGGGGCCGTGGTCGTGGCCGTCATGCCTGCGTCCGGGGCCGTGGCCGTCGTGCCGGCGTCCGGGGCGGAGTCGCAGTCCATGACGCGCGGGAGGCGCAGCGCCATCACCGCGCCGAGCAGCAGCAGGCCCGCGCTCACCAGCAGGGTCACATGGAGTCCGTGCACGAAGGAGTTCCTGGCGGCCTGCCGCAGCGCGCCGCCGGCCGGTCCGCCGAGCCGGGCGGCGACCTCGTAGGCCTCCCCCAGCGAATGCCCGGCCGCCCTGGAGTCGGCGGAGGGGACACCGGGGACGGAGGACAGGCCGGGGGCGTAGGCCGCGTTCATCACGCTGCCGAGGAGCGCGATGCCGATGCCGGCGCCGAGCTGGTAGGAGGTCTCGCCGATCGCGGCGGCCCCGCCGGACTGCGCCTGTGGTGCCTCGCTGAGCATCGACTCGTACGCCCCGAAGAGCGTGGTCTCCAGGCCGAAGCCGAGCAGCACGAAGCCGGCCAGCAGCAGTCCGGTGTTGTCGTGTGTGCCCATCGCGGTGAGCGTGACGACGGACGCCGCCGTGAGGCAGAAGCCGAGGCTGACCATCGCGCGCGGGCCGAACCGGCGCAGCAGCTTGGCGCCCGCGAGCCCGGCGGCCATCGCCGCGACGGTGAGCGGCAGCAGCCGCAGCCCGGTCTCCAGCGGGGACAGGCCGAGGACGAGCTGGAGGTACTGCGCGGCGATCAGTTCGAGGCCGACCAGGGCCAGCATGGCGAGGACGATGCAGCCCACCGAGGTGCTGAAGGCGGGGCGGGAGAACATCCGTAGGTCCACCAGCGGGTGCTCGCGCCGCCGCTGGCGCCGGACGAACCCGGTCATCAGCAGGCCGCCGGCGATCAGCGGTGCCCAGGTGAACGGGCTGAGCGGCGCCTCGCCGCCGCCGAGACGCTTCACGCCGAGGACGATGCCGAACAGGCCGGCGGCGGCCATCAGCGCGCCGGCCACGTCCCAGGGGCCGTCGCGGTCGCCGCGCGACTCGGGCAGCAGCAGCCGTCCGACGGGCAGGCTGACGATCATCAGGGGGATGTTGACGAGGAAGACCGATCCCCACCAGAAGTGTTCGAGGAGGAACCCGCCGAGCAGCGGGCCGACCGCCGCGCCGACGGCGGCCACCGCGCTCCAGATGCCGATCGCGAGGGCCCGCTCGCGCCGGTCGGGGAAGACCTGGCGCAGGATCGACAGGGTGGCGGGCATGATCATCGCGCCGCCGACGCCGAGCAGGGCGCGGGCGCCGATCAGGACCTGGGCGTTGTCGGCGAGGGCGGCGATGCCGGAGGCGACGCCGAAGAGGGCGTAGCCGAGGAGGAGGACCCTGCGGCGGCCGACGCGGTCACCGAGCGTGCCGAAGAGGATGAGGAGCGAGGCGCAGACGAGCGGGTAGACGTCGACGATCCAGAGCAGCTCCATGGCGCCGGGCCTGAGGTCCTCGGTGACGGCGGGGACCGCCACGTGCAGGACGGTGGCGTCGAGGGCGACCAGCAGCAGGCTGACGCACAGCACGACGAGGACGACCCAGCGGTTGGCACCGGCCCCGGTCTCCCGACGGCATCGCGCTGCGGCCGTGGTCGTCCCGGACATGTACGTACCTCCAGAGGTTCCCTCGCGTTCGGCGGATCCGCAGGGTGGGGACTCCCTGGGGCTGCGGCCCGGAGAGCGGGATATCCCGGGCCCACGCAACAAAGGCGAGTGAGGCGCCAGCGTACGCGAGTTCCCGTCGATGACACGTGGCGGACCTCTCACGTTCTCCCGGCGGGAGTGTGGCGTACGCCACGGCCGTACGCCGTCGTCGTGCGCCGTCGTCGTACGCCGTCGTCGTACGCCGCCGTCTTGCGCCATGGCCGTACGCCCGGCCGTATGCCGACCGTCCGGTCCGCCGGGTCCGGTCGGCCGTGTGCGGTCGGTGAGCGTACGGGTAATTCCGCGCCATCATTCGGTGAACGAATACACAAGCGCCATATAACCGAAGCCATGGAAGACCATAGGAATTGAAGGCTCCACGGTTCCCGGATTAGAGATTCATTGGAAATGAACATGATCCTGAGAGGAATCCCACATCACATCGTCATCACAAAGCGAGTGAATCGGCCTGGACCACAGCTCACTCGCTGTAACGTCGATTGAGTGCGTACCGAACGAAACCTCACCCGTCTGGACCGGGTCTTCGCCCGGCTCGACCGTGAGCCGGAACGGCCGGCCCACATCGATGTCTCCCGGATGAGCCGGCACAGGGTCGTCCTCTTCGCGGCGACCCTGGCCTTCTACCTGGCCATCGTGTGGGCCGTCTCGGTCACGTCCTGGCTGGTCCGGTTCGACTGGCAGGTCATGTTCTTCCGGCCCTACCAGCAGTGGCCGGAGATCCACGCCTTCCTCGACTACTACGTGGTGCTCGGCCAGCGCGGCCCCACCGCCGTGATGGTCACGGCGTGGCTCGGCTGGCGCTCCTGGCGCCAGCACACCCTGCGCCCGCTGCTCACGCTGGCCACCTCCCTGCTGCTGCTCAACATCACGGTCGGTGCCGCGAAGCTCGGCATGGGCCGCCTCGGTCCGCACTACGCCATAACGATCGGCTCGAACGAGATGGGTCTGGGCGGCGATATATTTCCCTCCGGCCACACCGCGAACGCCGTCGTGACCTGGGGAATCCTGGCCTATCTGGCGTCCACTCCGCGTGCCAGGCGGTGGCTGTCGGCCCTGTCCGCCGTTACCTCCCTCGGGGTCGGTCTCACCACCGTGTACCTGGGGACGCACTGGCTGAGCGACGTCCTGCTGGGCTGGGCGGCGGGTCTGCTGATCCTGCTGGCGCTGCCCTGGTTCGAGCCGCTGATCGCCCGCGCCGAGACCTGGATCTTCGCGCTCCGTGACCGCTGGCGCGCCCGGCGCGGCGGTACGGCGCCCGCTCCCGCGCCGGCGCCGGTCGGCGCACCGGTCATGGCCACCCAGCCGCCCGCCACGGACGGCGGCGAGATGCCGGCCCGGGGCGCCGCCGCGTCCCGTCCGGCCAGGACCCCCGTCTATCTGGCGCCGGGCCCGCACACCACCCGCTCGGAGCGCACGCCGGTCACCCCGGCGGGCAGCCGCCGGCCGCCGCACGCCGACCGTGTGGCGCGCGCGGCCACGACGACCACCTCGGCCCGCCCCCTGACGGGCGGCTGAGGACGGCGGGACCCGGTACGGCGGGACCCAGTACGGCCGGACCCGGTATGGCCGGGACGGCGGGGCCGGTACGGCCGAGGACGGCGGGGCCGGTACGCACACCCGCTCCCCGCACCTCCTCGCACCTCCTCGCACCGCGAAGGCCCCCGGCTCAACCGAGCCGGGGGCCTTCGCGTGTCTGGGTCCCGTCGGGCGCGTGTCATGGGTCCCGTCGGGCGCTCAGCCCTTCCAGCAGCGGAGGACCGTGCCGTCCTCGACCTCGAAGTTCAGCCGTCCCACGAGGTACTCCATGGTGATGACGGAACCGGGCGGCAGCGAGCGCACCGAGGACCAGCCGTGCTCCCGGGCGCGCTCCTCGGCGCGGCTCGCCTCCAGTCCGACGTAGCTCTCCGGGCTTTCCTGGGGCTCTAGGCGTGCGGGGTGATTGGGTGCCATGACCGCCACGTTAGGCTCCGCGACCCGGCGGTGGAAGCCCGGACGGCGACCGTGCGTCACTCGTCCCCCTCCGGTCACATCTCTGTCACAGGATCACGACACGCGTTTCGGCCGAACTCCGGGCCGCCCGCGTGGATCACGCGCCGTGTTCCGAACGCCTTCGAACGCAATTCGGAGTCTTCGGCGAAGCATCCGAAATAGGCCCGCCGGAATGTACGTGAACCGGTGTTCGGCCGCGTCTTTTCATTCCGGCCCGCCGGGATTCCACGGCCACCTCTCCCCCCTCGGCACCGCCCGACCCCACAGCGGAAATACACGGTTCCGACACACAACCCCCGCGGGCTCTCTCCGCCCACCGCTCCCCCGCTACGGCGTCCCCGTGATCCGCTCGGCGGCCCGCTCCAGGGGCACCGGCGGCGGCTACCAGACCCCCGCTTCGGTCTGAACGGCCTCGTCCTCAATCGCCGGACGGGCTGAGAATCTTCAGCCCCTCCGGCGATTGAGGAGTGGGGGTCCGGGGGCAGCGCCCCCGCAACGGGACGGGAAGGGGCGGAGGGGGCGAAGAACCTTACGGGCGGTAGCCCAGTTGCGGGACCCGGAAACAGGTCCGGTTCATGTCCCCCTGGGGCACCCAGCCACGGCCGTCCCGCCACCGGGCGACGGACAGGCAGGCCCGCCGCGACACCGGAGGCTCACGCAGCCGCTCGTACGTGACGGGAAGCAGCAACCCCCCGCCGGTGTACGGCTCACCCCGGCTCATGAAGGAGTCGACACACCCCCGGGTGACCTCGCCGCCCGCACAACCCCGAGCCGCCGCCACGAACCACCCCGCGGCCACCCACCCCTCCAACTGCCACTGCGAGTGCGTCTTGAGCCCCTTCGTCGCATCCCGGAACTCCCGCACGGCCGCGTTCGAGACATCCTCGTAGTCACGACTGGCCCCGGTGACCCACAGGGCGTTACGGCAGCGCGGCGAGTCCTTGTAGTCCTGCGGGACGGTGGACGTCCAGTTCTGGACGTTGGTGACCTTGGCGACGACGTGCGCGCCGACCTGGTCCATGGCCTGGCAGAGCCGGGCGTTGCCGTGACTGTCGATGGCGTCGAAGACGAGGTCGGCGCCCCGCTCCTTGAGATCGGCGGCGACGGCACGGAAGTTGGGCAGCGCGAAGTCGACCTGCTCGGGGACGACCCGGTAGCCCTCGGCCTTGAGCCCCTGGGTGACGAGACGGGCGTAGGCGGCGGAGGCGGACTGGTTGTAGGAGACGACGGCGGCGGTACGGGCGCCGTGGACGCGCTTGAAGTAGCGGTAGACCTCGGTGCCGCCGTACAGCTTCCCGCCCCAGCCGGGCGTACCGTCCCGGGGCGCGAGGCTGCCGTAGATCCCGTAGAGGTGCGGATAGGTGTCGTAGGCGGGCCCGATGGGCTGGCCGCCGATGTCGGGCACGCCCGCGCGGGAGACACGGGAGGCGCCCGCGTAGTCGAGGACGGTGGTGGCGACGAGGGCGATGACCTTGTCCTCGTCGATCAGCCGGTGCACGCACGCGTTGTTGCCGACCCCGCTGCCGCCGTCGTCGCACAGCCTCACCTCGACGCGCCGCCCGGCGATGCCGCCGCGCGCGTTGAGCCGGTCGAAGTAGGCGATCGCCCCGTCGCGCGGTCCGGTGAACGCGGAGCCGCCGACGGGGCTGGTGGCGCTGGTGACGATCCCGACGCGGACCGGTCCGGCGCTCGGGGCGGGCGCGGTCGTGGCGCGGTGCCCGAAGTCGCTCTCGGGCAGCCGGCTGCCGCAGGCCGTGCCGAGCAGGAGCAGCAGTCCCGCGACGGCGGCCCCGGCGGCTGTGCGGCGCACCGCAGCTCAGCAGCCCGGGGCGGCGCTGGACGACGGGTCGCCGCTCAACTTGACCAGGGCGCACAGGGTGTTGACGGAGACCTTCCAGGTGCCGTCCTGTTCGACGGCCGTCCCGGCGGCGTCCGGCAGCGCGGTGGCGCCCTTGAGGGTCAGGGTGTACGTCACGTTCGCCGCGGCCGGTGAGGTGAACTCGACCTTCTCCACCTTCGCCCGCACCTCCTGGCCGCGCCGGTCGCCGTTGAAGCCCTTGAGCACCGGGGCCATCCGGTCGCCGTTCTCCAGGACGGCCCGCTTGTCCTTGGTGCCGACGCCGGGATCGAAGAACTTCTCCCAGTTCTCCCGCACCTGGGCCTCCGCCGCGGCGGGGTCGGCCGGAGCGGTGGCGCTCGGGCCGGCGCCGCCGGTCCGTTCCACGGAGGGGGTGGGCGCCGACGTGCTCGCTCCGCCGCTGTCGTCGCCGCAGGCCGTGAGGGCGGCGGCGAGGACGAGAACCGCCGTCGCCGCGACTCCCCTGCCGCGCAGCCGCCTTGGGTCGCTCCCGAGAACCATCGTGGCTCACCGCCGGGTGTCGGTCCGGGCGGTGTGCGCCCGGCGCTTTCAGGGTCAGCTTCCAGAAGGCATAGTGCAAGCCATCGGCTCACATGGACAGACACACGACGTGGGGGAGTCCGGATGCGGACAGCTCGACTGCGGACCGTGCGGCCCGTCCCGGGGACCGTGCGCCCCGTCCTGTGGGCCGGCTGGGCCGCGCTCGCGGCCGGCGCCGTGCTGTGTGTCATCGGCTGGTACGGCGTTTCCGGCGAGCGGTACGCGGAACGCCAACTCCCCTATCTCGCCTCGTGCACCGTGCCCGGCGCCGCGCTGATCGTCGCGGGGGCGGTGCTGGTCGCGCAGGGCAGGAGCGCGTCGGCCGGGTCCCGTGTCGAGGAGTTGTACGGGCTGCTCGTGGCCTCGGGCGCGGCGGAGGCCGAGGAGTCGGCGCGGGCGGCGTCCGCTCCCCTCGCGGTCGCCGGTGATCTCCTGATGGTGCCCGGCGGCACCCTGTACCACCGCGCGGACTGCCCTCTGGTCGCCGGGAAACCGGAGGCGGTCCCCGTCGACTCGCACGCCCTGACCGGCGGCGACCTCGGCCCCTGCCCGATCTGCGAACCGGACGCGGACGACGAACTCCCCACCCCCGCGCGGCAGTCCGAGCCGCCTACGTCCGCCGCCGAGCCGCCGTCCGCACGCGTCGCCGGACCCGCCGAGCCGCTCGTCGAGCGGCCCTCCCCCGACGGACAGACCGGTAGGGGCACCGGCGGCGGCACCGGAATCGGCAACGGCCCGGGAACAGCCGGAGGGACGGGGACCGGCGGCGGGCCGGGAGCGGATGGCGGGACGGGGACCGGCGGCGGCACCGGCGGTCCGGACGCCTGATGGCGTCGCTGACGTACGACCTCACCCTCGCCGGCCTCTCGGTCGGCGGGGCCGCCGCGCTCACCGGGATCGGGCTGGTCGTCACGCACCGCTCCACCGGCGTCGTCAACCTCGCGCACGGCGCGATCGCGATGGTCTGCGCCTACCTGCTGCGGCAGTTCACGGTCGAGTGGGGCTGGCCGCTCGCGGCCGGCGCCTCGGTGACCCTGCTCGTCGTGGCGCCCGTGATCGGCGTGGGGCTGGAGCGCTTCGTCTTCCGGCCGCTGTCCGTCCTCGGCGGCGACCCGGCGCGCACCCTCGTCGCCTCCATCGGCGTCTTCGTGCTGCTGGTCGGCGGGGCGGCGCTGGTGTGGGGGCCGGGAGCGCGGGCCGACGCCCCGGTGCTGGTCTCGGCGGACCCGTGGGGCCAACTGGCGGTCGCCGGCGCGCTGGCGGTGGGCGTCGGCGCGGTGACCCGGCGGACGCGGTTCGGCACGGAGCTGCGGGCCGTCGTCGACGACCGGCCGCTGGCGGTGCTCGGAGGCGTGGACGCCGACCGAGTGGCGGCGGCCGGCTGGGCGTTCGGCTCGTTCACGGCGGGCCTCACGGGCGTGCTCCTCGCTCCGTACGTGCGGCTCGACCCGTACGGCATGCCGCTGCTCGTGATGGAGGTGATGGCGGTCGCGGTCGCCGCCCGGATGCGGAGCCTGCCGGTAGCCGTCGTGGCCGCCCTCGGTATCGGTGTCGCCCAGAGCCAGTTGACCCGGCTGCGTCCCCCGGGCGCGGCGGAGCCGCTGCTCCAGGCCGTCGGTGCCAACCTCTTCGTGGTCGCCCTGCTGGTCGCGGCCCTCGTCCTGCCCGGTATCGGGGGCCGCGACGCCCTCCCCCGGCCGGCGAGGGCCCGCGTACCGGCGCCGCCGGGGACCTGGGCCGTCGCGGCGGTGCTGTTCCTGCTGCCGCTCGGCTTCGCGGGCTCGGACCTGCACACCTCGGTGCAGGTGCCCGCGCTCGGGGTCGTCCTGCTGTCCCTGGTCGTCGTCACCGGGCGCGGCGGCCAGATCTCGCTGGGCCAGTCCGCGTACGCCGGTCTGGGTGCCCTGTTCACGGCGCTGCTCGCGGCGGGTCGCCTTCCCGGCTTCCCCCGGCTGCCCGAACTGGCCGCGCTCGCGGTGGCGGTGGCGCTGGTGGCGCCGCTCGGTCTGCTGACCGGGTGGCCGGCCATCCGCCGGCACGGCCTGGCGCTCGCGGCGGCCACCTTCGCGGTGGGCGTCGGCGTCAGCCGGTTCGTCTTCGCGCAGCCCTACGCCGTGTCGGGCCTGTCCCTTGACCGCCCGGCGGGCTTCGACGGCGACCACGCTTACTACCTGCTCGAACTCGCCCTGCTGGCGCTCGCGTTGTGCGCGGTGCACGGTCTGCGCCGGGGCCGCACGGGCCGGGCACTGGCCGCCCTGCGCGATCACGAGGCGGGCGCATCGGCGGCGGGGGTCCCGGTGCCGGCCCTGAAACTGGCCGCGTTCGTCGCCGGCGCGGCGCTGGCCGCGCTCGGCGGCGGCATGCTCGGCATGGGCGTCCGCGCCTTCGACGCCGACGCGTACGACCCGGTGCGCGGGCTGCTCTGGTTCGCCGCGGTCGTCGTGCTCGGCGCCGACAGCATGCTGGGCGCGCTCGCCGCCGCGGCCCTGCTGGTGGGCCTCGACGCGGGCACCCGCGGCGGACTGGCAGCGGCCGTGGTGGGCGTGCTGGCCATCGCCGCGGGCCACTTCCCCGACGGCCCCCACGAGGCGTTGCGCGCGGCGCCGACCCGCCCGCGTCGCCCGGCGACGCTCACACCTCTGGGCCTGCGGGTCCGACGACGGCTCGCGGCGACGGAGCAGTCGCGCCGGGCGGGAACGTCCGCGCCGGAAAGGGGACCGTCCGGAGCTGTGCCGGCGGCGAGCCCCTCCCGGTCGACCACGAGGCACGCACTCCCGGCCCCCTCGCTCCCCGCCGGGACGGAGCCGCCCTCCCCTCCCATCACCCTCCGCCCCTCCTCTCCTCCCCCTCCCCCGCTGTCCGCCCGTCGGCTCCGAGTCGCCTACGGCGGCTTCGTCGCGCTCGACGGGGTCTCCCTGGATGTCCGGCCAGGGCGGGTCACCGCGGTGGTGGGGCCCAACGGGGCGGGCAAGAGCACCTTGTTCCACTGTCTCGCCGGCACGCTGCGCCCCTCGGGCGGTCAGGTGCTGCTCGGGGAGCGGGACATCGGCGGGCTCCCGGCGTACGCGCGGACGCGGCTGGGGATCGCCCGGACCTTTCAGGAACTGGCCGTCTTCCCGTCGTTGAGCGTGGCCGGGAACGTACGGGTCGGCGCCGAGCACGGACGGCGGCCCGATCCCGCCTCGGTGGACCGGGCGTTGCGGCTGCTCGGGCTGGACGGGCCGGTGCGCTCGCGCCCCGCGTCCGAGCTGCCGACCGGCACGCTGCGCCGCGTCGAACTGGCCCGGGCCCTCGCCGGAAACCCCCGCGTGCTGCTGCTCGACGAACCCGCGGCCGGACTCGACGGCGGGGAAGTGACCGCCCTGGCCCGGGTGCTGCGGGCGCTGGCCGCCGACGGCATGGCGGTCCTGGTGGTGGAGCACAACCTCGATCTGGTCGCCGGTCTGGCGCACACCGTCCATGTGATGGCGGCGGGCCGGATCGTGACGTCGGGGCCCGCCGGCCGCGTTCTGAAGAGGAGGGCCGGCGGATGAGCCAGGCGAGCGGCATCGCCCTGCGCCAGGCGCGGGTGCGCTACGGCCCGCTGGAAGCCCTGCACGGCGTGACCCTGGTGGCGCCGGGCCCCGGCCTCACCGTGCTGCTGGGCCGCAACGGCTCCGGTCGTACGACGGCCTTGCGGGCGCTGGCCGGAACGCTCCCCCTGTCCGGGGGCGCCGTCGTCTGGGACGGCGCCGACGTGACCCGCCTGCCCGTGTTCGAGCGCGCCCGGCGCGGACTGCGCCTGGTGCCCGAACGCCGGGCCGTGTTCGGCTCGCTGACCGTCGCGGAGAATCTGGAGCTGGCGGGACCCTCCCTCGCCCCCGCCCTGGACGCGTATCCGCAACTGGCACCGCTGCTCGGCCGCCGCGCGGGCACCCTCTCCGGCGGGGAGCGGCGCATGCTCGCCGTCTCCCGCGCCCTGCTGGCCCGCGCCCGCGTCCTGCTCGTCGACGAGCCCGCCCAGGGCATGTCACCGGCGGTCGCGGCACGCACGTACGAGTTGCTCGGCGCACTCGACGCGTGCGTGGTCGTGGCCGAGCAGCGGCTGCCACCGGCGCTGCGCGGGCGGGCGGCCCGGACCGCCTACGTCCACGAACTGAGCCGGGGCGCGGTCGTCTTCAGCGGAGAGGCGGCCGAGCGTGGTTTCTGGAGCCCGGACCGGCGGAGGTGACGGGTGGGCCGAACCCGGCGGGCTCCAGGGCCCGGGTGCCGCCGCCCGCCTTCGGGAGGGTGAGCAGCGTGCCCGGGTTCAGCCTGTCCGGACTGGCCCCGATCGTCTTCTTGTTGGCCTCGTAGAGGGCCTGCCAGCCGCCCGCGATCGCGTACTTGCGGGCGATCGAGGACAGGGTGTCGCCGCTCTTCACGATGTGCGCGCGGCCCCGCAGGCTGTACTTCTTCGAGCAGGCGGGCCAGGCCTCCCACCCCTGGACGGCGAGTACCTTCTCGGCGACCTTGATCTGCTCGGCGCGGGTGGCGAGATCGGCCCGCGCGGCGTAGGCGAGGCCGCCGAACTCCTTCCAGGTGGGCTGCCAGAACTGGAGGCCGCCGTAGAAGCCGTTCCCGGTGTTCGCGTTCCAGCGGCCACTGCTCTCGCAGTCGGCGATGCAGCCCCAGGGCCAGCCGTCGGCCGCGCAGGCGTAGGAGACGCTCGCGGACAGGGATCGCGGCCGCGGGGGCGGCGGGGCGGCGAACGCGTCCTGCGGGACGAGGGCGGCCAGCGCGGCGGCGACGGCGACTACGGCCGCGTACCGGGCGGGCCCGCTCGGCACCGTCGGCAGGGGCCTGGCCACGGGTGCGGTCCTGGCCGGGCGCGGGGCCCCGGCCGTGGGCAGGGTCCTGGAGGTCGGCGGGGTGCACCTGTTCGACATGGGAGACATCGGGCCACGCTAAGCAGCCCGGCCGGTGGGCCCGTCCAGCCGCGCCCGGCACGCCCAGGGCCCCACCCGGTCGGACGACCGGGCGGGGCCCCGCAAGCGGCGCGTGGGCGCGTGGGCGCGTGGCTCAGATGTCGAGCCGCTGGCCGGGCACGATCAGGTCGGGATCGCCGCCGATGACGGCCTGGTTGGCCGCGTAGATCTTCCGCCAGGTGGTCCCGTGCCGGGCGGCGATGACACTCAGGGTGTCGCCCGCCCGGACGGTGTAGTCACCACGGGACGAACCTCGGTTGACGTGGCCCGCGGGACGCTCCGGCGCCTTCGCCGGGGCGGACTTCACCGTGGACCCGGCCGCCGGCTTCGGTGCCGGCTTCGCCGCCGGCCTCTTGGTGGCCGTGCTCCCGGCCGATGAGGCGGGCGCGCTGCCATAGGCGCCCGCGCGGGCCGAGCAGACCGGCCAGGCACCCCATCCCTGCGCTCGCTGGACCTTGCCGGCGACGGCGATCTGCGCGCTCCTGGAGGCCTGGGCGGCGGTCGGCGCGTAGGCCGTACCGCCGTAGGCACGCCAGGTGCCGGCGGAGAACTGGAGTCCTCCGTAGTAGCCGTTGCCGGTGTTGATGTGCCAGTTGCCGCCGCTCTCACACTGAGCGATACGGTCCCAGACTCCACCGTCGGCCGCGCCGGCGTCGCCGCTCGCGGCGAGCACCCCGAGCGGGGCCAGCAGGGCCGCCCCGGCGAGAACCGCCGTCGTGCGCGTCTTGTTCGCGGGACGGGCCTTGGAGTTGTTGCCGTGAGCGTTATCGGCACATGCGGACATGTAGTTCCCTCTCCGAACACCCGGGGTCCCCCAAGGCGGGGCGCGACGTGCCGCGCATAGGACGCGTTCGTCGCGCTCCGCCCCGTCCGCCGGAGGCCGTGCTGTGGTGCGGTCGTGCTGTGGTGCGGTCGTGCTCGATCGGCCGGCGGACGTTCCCGGGCGGTGCTCTGTGCACACGGCGGAGGAATCTATGGAGCGGGGCGCCTGGTATCAACCAATTCCCTGTCATTCGAGGCCAGTTCACTGTTACCGGGGGTATCGTCGATTTTCGGCCACCCCTTTCATGCGCCGATTTCGTGATTTGTCGACCTGTCACCCTGACGACCTGTGACTTACTTCACCCGTTCAACTTCCTTCGTACTGACAGAAGTTGACGGGGAGTGACCGATTCCGGCGGTCATTTCACCCTGGGCGTCGGTTGGTTCGATTCCGTTCGCTCCCGAGCGTGACTCCGGCCACAGATCGCCCGTTGTCATCTTCATGAGCCGGGAACCCCCGGGTTCATGGGCCGGGCGCCTCCCGGCACCGCCACGCACCGCATCCCGAGGAGCCACCGTGCCGCGCATGCTCGACGTCAGCGACGACGTACGCGCCGAGATCGGCGACGAAGAAGCCGACCGGCTGCTCGCCGGAGAGAACGCCCCCGGCAGTTACGACTGCACGTCGTGCCGCACCCCGGGCGACTCGGAACAGGAGCGCACCAGCACGGTCCTGTTCATCGGCGACGAGACCGCCGTCCTCGCGTTCGCCCACGCCACCTGCCTGCCCTCCCAGGTCGTGCAGGTCACCGAGGAGCAACTGCAGGGCGCCGTCCGCTCGATCCACCCCGACGGCGCTCCCGCCGACGCCGCGCCCGAGCAGGCCGTGCTCGGGGTGACCAGCGGACTCGTGCTGATCAACGGCGACCTGCACCCGGCGCTCGTGGTCGAGCCGACCGGCCCGATCGTGCGCCCCGGGTCCACCGACATCGGCGACGACTTCCTGCCGCTGCTGATCGAGCAGGGCTTCATGCCGGTGACCGAGCTGAACGCGGTGCCGCCGGTGCTGCACGGCTGGTCCGTCCTGCTCGCCATGGGCCAGCTCCACGCCGTGCTCCAGCCGGGCACCGGCGGCGGCTCCCCCGTCGCCTGGTGGCAGGCGCACCAGGCGCTCCAGGTCGCCGACAGTTGGCGCGCCGCCGCCAACAAGCACCAGCAGGTGCTGCTGTTCGCCGCGCCGGTCGGCTCGATCGGCCGGCAGCCCCGCGAGGACCTGCTGCGCGACGCCCTCGACAAGGCGGCGGCCAACGGCCAACTCGTCGCGGCGACCATGCCGCTGGCCGGCACCTGAGCCCCCTCCGAAGCCGACGCGCCCCCACCCCCGCCCCGCCGTGCATCCCAACGCCCGGCGGGGCGCGCCCGGTTGGGCGTGGGGGCGAGGGGGCGGACCCCGGGGGCGGGCGGGAGCAGTGGCGCAGGGTCCTGCCGCACCGGCACGTCTCCGCGTCAGGGCCCGGTCGCACATGACGCCGGGAGCCGGCCGGCACAGGGGCCGCGAGCAACCGAGGTGAGCGGCGTACGGCCCGGGCAGACCCGCCTCCCGGCGCTGGACCCGACTCGGACCCGGCCTGACCCCCGCGCTACCGGGCGTGCGGCCCCGCGCCAGAGGCATGCGGCCCGGCGCGACGGGCGCGCGGCCCCGCG
>NZ_JBEYFY010000006.1:228642-230075 GCF_040703595.1 Streptomyces sp. NPDC007084 | reverse complement strand
TCCGCCTTGCAGCTGCACGCACCCTGCCCCGCTCGGCCCAGCCGACAAGGCGCCGCACTCCGGCGCCACCTGATCCAAACGACACGCCCTAGCTGCCGGGCCTGCGGCCCCAGACGTAGACGTGGTCGCGGGTCTTGAGGACGCCCCACAGCCGGCGGGCGTCGGCGAGCCGCAGATTCACGCAGCCCATGGAGCCGCCGGTGGTGTTGATGCTTCCGGAAACGGCGTGGAAGGCCTGCCCGCCGCTGAAGAACTGGGCGTACGGCATGGGCGCGTTGTACAGCGTCGACCAGTGGTTCTTGTGCTTCCAGTAGATCCGGAACCACCCGGTCCGAGTGCGGTGCCCGACCCCGCCGCTACGCATAGGAACGGGCCCGAAGACCGTCTTGCCCCCCTTCTGCACCCAGGTGAGCTGCCGCTTGAGATCGACACAGGCGACCCGGTAGGAGCGGACGGGGCAGCCGGCGGTGGCGGTGGCGGCCTCGACGCCGGTCACGGCAGCCGTGGACGTTCCGGTGGCCGCTCCGTTCGCGGCGGTCGCCGGGGAGCTGCGGAGGGACAGCTCTCGCATCCGGGCCCAGGTGACGGGCCCGGCGTAGCCGTTCGCGGGCCTGATCCCCTGCCTGACCTGGAAGGCCCGCACGGCCCGGCAGTCGGCACGGGACTGCCTGCCGTCCACGCCCAGCTTCAACCACCCCTCGACCTGCCGCTGATACGGCCCTGTCCCGGCGAGGCATCCGACGGAGGCGGGGCCGGCCGAGGCACGGCCCGGTGCGGGGCGGCCCGGCGCGGTACGGGGGGTCGCCGGGCGGCCCGTCGCCACGCGGCCCACCAAGGCGGGCGACGCCGGTCCGGTCAGCGGGCGGCCACCCGTGGGCGGGGGCGGTGCCGGCGCGGCCACGGCCACGGCCGACCCGACGGGCACGGCAGCCACCACCGCCAGCAGCACCGAGACCACCCGGCACGCCATTCCTCTGCTCATCATGCGATCAGCCAACGCAACGAGCGGATCCCCTCGGGTGAGCCGCGCGGAAAAGGTCCCCCGATCTGGGCAACGGCACGCTCCCCGACGTGGGGCGCTCCGCGGGCTCACCGGCCGGCGGGGCGACGCGCCGGCCGGAAGGCGGCACAGCGGTGAGCCGGGCGACCGGCCAGCGGGACAGCAGGGACAGAGGACAGCCGGGCGACCGGCCAGCAGGACAGCAGGGACAGAGGACAGCCGGGCGACCGGCCAGCAGGACAGCAGGGACAGAGGACAGCCGGGCGACCGGCCAGCAGGACAGCAGGGACAGAGGAACAGCCGGGCGACCGGCCAGCAGGACAGCAGAGACAGAGGACAGCCGGGCGACCGGCCAGCAGGACAGCAGAGACAGAGGACAGCCGGGCGACCGGCCAGCAGGACAGCAGAGACAGAGGACAGCCGGGCGACCGGC
>NZ_JBEYFY010000006.1:222908-228546 GCF_040703595.1 Streptomyces sp. NPDC007084 | reverse complement strand
GAGACAGAGGACAGCCGGGCGACCGGCCAGCAGGGACAGCAGAGACAGAGGACAGCCGGGCGACCGGCCAGCAGGGACAGCAGAGACAGAGGACAGCCGGGCGACCGGCCAGCAGGGACAGCAGAGACAGAGGACAGCGGGGCGACCGGCCAGCGGGACAGCAGAGACAGAGGACAGCCGGAACAACCGGGCATCCGGTCTGCACGCCAGCCACGGCGCGCCGGTCCGCACGCCAGCCAAGCCGCCGGACGGCACCGCAGCCGGGAGCGAGTCGGCCGGCCGGCACCCCCGGCCACCCGCCCGTCACCGGCGCCCCCGTTCCCCCCTACGGGCCTCATCCCCTCCCCACCACCAAGCCCCCGTCCCCCCGCCAGGGCCCCACTCCCACCGGACCCCGGCCCCACCCCCTCAGCCCGCTACATCGCGCCCTTCAGCCCGCTGCATCCCGCCACGCCTCCGGGATCGCCGCGGCCACGTCGTGGGCGCCTGCCGGTGCTCCGTCCGCCGCGTAGCGGCCCGCGAGGCCGTGGAGGTAGGCGGCCACGCTTCCCGCGTCCAGGGCGGAGAGTCCCGACGCCAGCAGGGAGCCGGTGAGGCCGGACAGGACGTCCCCGCTTCCGGCGGTGGCCAGCCAGGCCGTGCCGGTGGCGTTGACCCGGACCGGGCCGGCGACCGGACCGGCGACCAGGGTGGTGGCCCCCTTGAGGAGCACCGTCGCCCCGTACAGCCCCGCCAGCTCCCGTACGGAGGCGAGCCGGGCCTGCTCGACCGACTCGCGCGAGACGCCGAGCAGCGCGGCGGCCTCGCCCGCGTGCGGGGTCAGCAGCGTGGGCGCGCTGCGGGCCCGTACGGCCTCCCGGTCGGCGAGCCGCAGCGCGTCCGCGTCGATCAGCACCGGCACGTCCGAGGCGAGCACCTCCGCGACCGCCGAGGCGTCCTCCCCGATGCCGGGGCCCACCACCCACGCCTGCACGCGCCCCGCCTTCGCGGGCCCCTCACCGGAGACCAGCGTCTCGGGGAACCGCGCGATGACGGCGTCCGCCGCGGGCCCGACATAACGCACGGCGCCGGCCCCGCCGCGCAGCGCCCCGGAGACGGCGAGCACGGCCGCGCCGGGGTAGCGGGCGGACCCGGCGGCGATCCCGACGACACCGCGCCGGTACTTGTCGCTGGCCGCGCCGGGCCGGGGCAGCAGGCGGGCGACGTCGGCGTGCTGCAGGGCCTCCAGGTCGGCCCGCTCCGGCAGGTCGAGCCCGATGTCGACCAGGTGCACGGAACCGGCGTACCCGTGCGCCGGATCGACCAGCAGCCCCGGCTTGTGCGTGCCGAAGGCGACGGTCAGGTCGGCGTGGACGGCGTCGCCGAGCACCTCGCCGGTGTCGGCCTCGACGCCGCTCGGCAGGTCGACGGAGACGACGGGGGCGGGCGAGGCGGCGGCGAGTCCGGCGAGCCGGGCGGCGTCCGGCCGCAGCCCGCCCTTGCCGCCGATCCCGAGGATGCCGTCGACGACGAGACCGGCGCGGCGCAGCAGCGGTTCGGCGTCCTCGGGCGCGGCCGTGGTGCCTCCGGCGCGCAGCAGTGCGGCGAGTCCCTCCGGGTGCGCCCGGTCGGGGGCGAGCAGCACCGCGGTGACACCGGCTCCGCGCCGGGCCAGACGCGCGCCCGCGTAGAGGGCGTCGCCCCCGTTGTCGCCGCTGCCGACGAGCAGCACCACCCTGCTGCCGTACACCCGCCCGAGCAGGTCGGCGCAGGCGGCGGCCAGTCCCGCGGCGGCCCGCCGCATCAACGCCCCCTCGGGGAGCCGTGCCATCAGCTCCCGTTCGGCGGCCCTTACGGTCTCCACGCTGTACGCAGTACGCATGGTCCCGAGTCTCCCGCACCCCCGCACCCCCGCGCACTCTGCCGCCCCGGGCACGGGGAACGCGCGGCGCGGGCGGCCCGGCTCGGCCCGGCTCGGCCCGGCCCGGAGCAAACGCCCCCGCCGAAGCCCCCTACCCCTCGGCGATCACCACGGCGGAGGCCACCCCGGCGTCGTGACTGAGCGACACGTGCCAGGAGCGCACGCCCAGTTCGGCGGCCCGGGCGGCGACCGTGCCCTTCACCCGCAGGCGGGGCTGCCCGCTGTCCTCGACGAAGACCTCGGCGTCCGTCCAGTACAGCCCGGCCGGCGCGCCCAGCGCCTTGGCGAGCGCCTCCTTCGCCGCGAAGCGGGCGGCGAGCGAGGCGATCCCCCGCCGTTCCCCGCTGGGCAGCAGCAACTCCCGCTCCACGAAAAGGCGTTCGGCCAGCCCCGGCGTCCGCTCCAGCGACGCCCGGAACCGATCGATCTCGGCCACGTCGATCCCGACCCCGATGATGCTCATGACGGCACCTTAGAGCGGGCGTCGGCTCCCGCCACGGACCCCCCGCGCCCGGCCCACCGGGACCGGCCCACCGGGACCGGCCCACCCGGGGCAGCCCACCGGGACCGGCCCATAGGGACCCCGGGGCAGCCCACCGGGGACGGCCCCACCCGGAGCGACCCCGAAATCGGAGCGCTCCGGCCCGCCCCTCCCCTCAGCTCACTCCACCGTCACCGACTTCGCCAGATTCCGCGGCTGGTCCACCTCGTTGCCGCGGGCCGTCGCCAGTTCGCAGGCGAAGACCTGGAGGGGGACCGTCGACACGAGCGGCTGGAGCAGCGTCGGGGTCGCCGGGACGCGGATGAGGTGGTCGGCGTACGGGACGACCGCCTCGTCGCCCTCCTCCGCGATGACGATCGTGCGGGCGCCCCGGGCGCGGATCTCCTGGATGTTGGAGACGATCTTGTCGTGCAGGACCGAGCGCCCGCGCGGCGACGGCGCGATGACCACGACCGGCAGGTCCTCCTCGATCAGCGCGATCGGCCCGTGCTTCAGCTCGCCCGCCGCGAAGCCCTCGGCGTGCATGTACGCCAGTTCCTTGAGCTTCAGGGCCCCTTCGAGTGCGACCGGATAGCCCACGTGCCGCCCGAGGAACAGCACCGTGTCCTTGTGCGCGAGGGAGCGCGCCAGCTCCCGCACCGGCTCCATGGTCTCCAGGACCCGTTCGACCTCGCGGGAAATGCGGGACAGTTCACGGATCACCGCCTGGATCTCGTCACCCCACTTGGTGCCGCGCACCTGGCCCAGATACAGCGCCACCAGATAGCAGGCGACGAGCTGGGTGAGGAAGGCCTTGGTGGACGCGACGGCGACCTCCGGGCCCGCGTGCGTGTACAGCACCGCGTCGGACTCGCGCGGAATGGTCGAACCGTTCGTGTTGCAGATCGCGAGCACCCGGGCGCCCTGCTCCCGGGCGTGCCGCAGCGCCATCAGCGTGTCCATCGTCTCGCCGGACTGCGAGATCGCGACGACCAGCGTCTGCGGGTCCAGGATCGGGTCCCGGTAGCGGAACTCGCTGGCCAGCTCCACCTCGCAGGGCATCCGCGTCCAGTGCTCGATGGCGTACTTGGCGATCAGACCGGCGTGGAAGGCGGTGCCGCAGGCGACGATGACGACCTTGTCGATCTCGCGCAGCGTGCGGGCCGGGATGCGCACCTCGTCCAGGGAGAGCGACCCGGCCGCGTCGATCCGGCCGAGCAGGGTGTCGGCGACCGCCTTGGGCTGCTCGGCGATCTCCTTGAGCATGAAGTAGTCGTAGCCGCCCTTCTCCGCCGCCGACGCGTCCCAGTCGACGTGGTACGAGCGCACCTCGGCGGGGCTGCCGTCGAACCCGGTGACGGTGACCCCGTCCCGGCGCAGCTCGACCACCTGGTCCTGGCCCAGCTCGATCGCGGAGCGGGTGTGGGCGATGAAGGCGGCGACGTCCGAGGCGAGGAACGCCTCGCCCTCGCCGACCCCGACGACCAGCGGCGAGTTGCGGCGCGCGCCCACGACGACGTCCGGCTCGTCCGCGTCGACCGCGACCAGGGTGAACGCGCCCTCCAGCCGCCGGCACACCAGCCGCATCGCCTCCGCCAGGTCGGCGCAGGAGGAGAACTCCTCGGCGAGCAGATGGGCGACGACCTCGGTGTCCGTCTCGGAGGACAGGTCGTGGCCGCGCTCGGCCAGCTCGGCGCGCAGCAGCGCGAAGTTCTCGATGATCCCGTTGTGGACGACGGCGACCCGGCCCGCGTTGTCGAGGTGCGGGTGCGCGTTGGCGTCCGTCGGGCCCCCGTGGGTGGCCCAGCGGGTGTGCCCGATCCCCGTCGTGCCGGCCGGCAGCGGCCGTTCGACCAGCTCCTTCTCCAGGTTGACCAGTTTCCCGGCCTTCTTCGCGGCAGCGAGCCCCCCGTCCGCCAGGACGGCTACCCCCGCCGAGTCGTATCCCCGGTACTCCAGCCGCTTCAGTCCGGCCATCACCACGTCAAGCGCCGACTGCGACCCCACGTATCCCACGATTCCGCACATGGCGGCAGCGTACGGGCCGATACCCGCCCGATACCGGCATTCCGTGCCCGATACCGGAAATTCCAGCCGCCCCGCGCACCCGGCCGGACCCCGCCCCTTCCCCTCACGTCACCCGGCGTGACGGACCCCACCCTCCATCCCGGCCATACTCCCGTAACAATGGACTGTGATCTCTCCGGTCTCCTTGCCGCCGCGGAGCGCCCACCGGTCCAGGCCGGAGGCGACTCCCTACGTCGACCTCACCCGCGCCGAGTGGAAAGCGCTGCGGGAGAAGACGCCGCTCCCGCTGAACGCCGAGGAGGTCGAGAAGCTGCGCGGCCTGGGCGATGTCATCGACCTCGACGAGGTGCGGGACATCTACCTGCCGCTGTCCAGACTCCTGAACCTCTACGTGGGGGCGACGGACGGGCTGAGAGGCGCGCTGAACACCTTCCTCGGCGAGAAGGGCTCCCAGGCGGGCACCCCCTTCGTGATAGGGGTCGCCGGTTCCGTCGCCGTCGGCAAGTCCACCGTGGCCCGCCTGCTCCAGGCGCTGCTCTCCCGCTGGCCCGAGCACCCGCGCGTCGAGCTGGTCACCACGGACGGTTTCCTGCTCCCCACCAAGGAGCTGGAGGCGCGCGGCCTGATGTCCCGCAAGGGCTTCCCCGAGTCGTACGACCGGCGGGCCCTGACCCGTTTCGTCGCCGACATCAAGGCCGGCAAGGACGAGGTGACGGCGCCCGTCTACTCGCACCTGATCTACGACATCGTGCCCGGCCGGCGGCTGACCGTGCGCCGCCCCGACATCCTCATCGTCGAGGGCCTGAACGTGCTCCAGCCGGCCCTGCCCGGCAAGGACGGCCGCACCCGGGTCGGCCTCGCGGACTACTTCGACTTCAGCGTGTACGTCGACGCCCGCGCCGAGGACATCGAGCGCTGGTATCTGAACCGCTTCCGCAAGCTGCGCGCGACCGCCTTCCAGAACCCGGACTCGTACTTCCGCAGGTACACCCAGGTCTCCGAGGAGGAGGCCCTCGACTACGCGCGGACGACCTGGCGCACCATCAACAAGCCCAACCTGCTGGAGAACGTGGCGCCCACCCGCGGCCGGGCCACCCTCGTCGTCCGCAAGGGCCCGGACCACAAGGTGCAACGCCTCAGCCTGCGCAAACTCTGACCACAGCCGTGGGGGCCGGCGCCCCCCCCGGGGGGGGGGGGCGCGGGGGCGGGGGGGGGGGTGGGGACAGGCG
>NZ_JBEYFY010000006.1:45899-222898 GCF_040703595.1 Streptomyces sp. NPDC007084 | reverse complement strand
CCTGGTCTCCCGCCGGGCCCCCCACCACTTGGCCCCCCCCATCCGCCCCCAAACACCCCCCCCCCCGGGGGGGGCCCGGCCCCCCCGGGGGGGGGGCCGGGCCGCGGGGCCGGGACGAGGTCTGCGAACAGGCTTACCCCAGCGCCGACTTCACGACGTCCGCCAGCCGCGCGGCGACCGAGCGGGCCTGCTCGATGTCGGCGGCCTCGACCATCACGCGGACGAGCGGCTCGGTGCCGGAGGGGCGCAGCAGCACCCGTCCGGTGGTGCCGAGTTCCCGCTCGGCGTCCGCGACCGCCGCGGCCAGTTCGGCGGAGGTCTTCACCCGGCTGCGGTCCACGTCGGGCACGTTGACGAGGACCTGCGGCAGCCGCTCCATGACCGAGGCGAGGTCGCGGAGCGTACGGCCGCTCTGCGCAACCCGGGCGGCCAGCAGCAGACCGGTCAGCGTGCCGTCGCCGGTGGTGGCGTGGTCCAGGACGATGACGTGCCCGGACTGCTCGCCGCCGAGGGCGTAGTCGTGCCGCTTCATCTCCTCCAGGACGTACCGGTCGCCGACCGCCGTCTGCACGAGGGCGAGGCCCTCGCGCTCCATGGCGAGCTTGAAGCCCAGGTTCGACATGACCGTCGCGACAACGGTGCCGGAGCGCAGTGCGGAACGCTCTCGCATCGCCAGCGCGAGGACGGCCAGGATCTGGTCGCCGTCGATCTCCTCGCCCGTGTGGTCCACCGCCAGGCAGCGGTCGGCGTCACCGTCGTGCGCGATGCCGAGGTCCGCCCCGTGCTCGACCACGGCGGCCTTGAGCAGCTCCAGGTGGGTGGAGCCGCAGCCGTCGTTGATGTTCAGCCCGTCGGGCGCCGCGCCGATCGTGACGATCTCGGCGCCGGCCCGCGCGAACGCCTCGGGCGAGACCCGGGAGGCCGCGCCGTGCGCCTCGTCCAGGACGACCTTCAGACCGTCGAGACGGTTCGGCAGCACCCCGAGGAGGTGGGCGACGTACTGGTCGAAGCCCTCCTCGTAGGAGTTCACCCGGCCGACGCCCGCCCCGGTCGGGCGGTCCCAGGGAGCGCCGGTGCGGTGCTCCTCGTAGACGCCCTCGATCCGGTCCTCCAGCTCGTCGGCGAGCTTGTGCCCGCCGCGGGCGAAGAACTTGATGCCGTTGTCGGGCATGGCGTTGTGGCTGGCGGAGAGCATCACGCCGAGGTCGGCGCCGAGCGCGCCGGTGAGGTGCGCCACCGCGGGGGTGGGCAGCACACCGACCCGCAGGACGTCCACGCCCGCGCTGGCGAGGCCGGCGACCACCGCGGCCTCCAGGAACTCCCCGGACGCGCGCGGGTCCCGCCCGACCACCGCGACAGGCCGGTGGCCCTCGAAGGTTCCCGCCTCGGCGAGTACGTGCGCCGCCGCCACGGAGAGGCCGAGCGCCAGCTCGGCCGTCAGATCCGCGTTGGCGACACCGCGCACGCCGTCCGTGCCGAAGAGTCGTCCCACTTGTCCTCCTGAGGAAGCTTCAGAGTGCGAAAGTCCCCCCGAAGAATACGGAGGTCATTCGATCACATGAGCCTTTGAGCACCTTGTGCCGTTATACGCCGAGCCCAGTGATAAACGAACGCCCCGGCGGCACTGTGGCGTGCCGCCGGGGCGTTCGAAGCTACGCGTAGGACGCGTACGAGCAGGCAGCGAAGCTTAACGCTTGCTGTACTGCGGAGCCTTGCGGGCCTTCTTGAGACCGGCCTTCTTGCGCTCGACCGCACGGTCGTCACGCTTGAGGTAACCGGCCTTCTTCAGGGCGCCGCGGTTGTTGTCCACGTCCGCCTCGTTCAGCGCGCGGGCCACGCCGAGGCGCAGGGCACCGGCCTGACCGGAGACGCCGCCACCCGAGATGCGGGCGATGACGTCGTAGCGGCCGTCCAGCTCGAGCACCTTGAAGGGCTCGTTGACTTCCTGCTGGTGGACCTTGTTCGGGAAGTAGTCCTCGAGCGTGCGCCCGTTGACCTTCCACTTGCCGGTGCCCGGGACGATCCGGACGCGGGCGATGGCGTTCTTGCGACGGCCCAGGCCGGCCGCCGGCTGCGGGTCGCCGAAGCGGCCCGCGAGCGACTCCGAGGTGTACTCGCCCTCGACGGGCACCTCGGACTCGGTGGTGTAGTTCTCGACGTCGACGAGCTCAGTCTCTTCGACCGGCTGCTCAACAGTGGTCTCGGCCACGATTCTCCTCAGATTTCTTTACGTCTTAGGGGGTGGCCGGAACTACTGCGCGACCTGGGTGATCTCGAACGGGACCGGCTGCTGCGCAGCGTGCGGGTGGTTCTCGCCCGCGTACACCTTCAGCTTCGAGAGGACCTGACGGCCGAGGGAGTTCTTGGGAACCATGCCCTTGATGGCCTTCTCGACGGCCTTCTCGGGGTTCTTCGCCAGCAGCTCGTCGTAGCGGACGGAGCGCAGACCACCCGGGTAACCGGAGTGGCGGTACGCCAGCTTCTGGGTCTTCTTGTTGCCGGAGAGGTGCACCTTGTCCGCGTTGATGATGATGACGAAGTCACCAGCGTCCACGTGGGGCGCGTAGATCGGCTTGTGCTTGCCCCGCAGGATGTTCGCGGCAGTGGTCGCCAGACGGCCCAGGACGACATCCTGGGCGTCGATGACGTACCACTGGCGAGTGATGTCGCCGGGCTTGGGGCTGTACGTACGCACGGTCGTAGCCTTCGCTTCTTCAGTGAGTGGGTCCTGACATGGCCACCACGGACGATCACGACAGCCCTGACCGCACTGCGGTGACGCATACCGCGTGCTGGTCGCTGGTCATCGGCCCCGGTGGACCGGTGTAAGGGCCCCTCACGTGAGAATGAGCAAGCCAATACACATAACGAATCGCAAGCTTACCCGCGCTGCCCCGGACGGGTCAAAACGCGTGGGATCACACCCGCGTGGCCCGCCGTCCCTGTCGCTGAGCGACGAAGGGGCCGGGGCCCCGGAGTGCCTGGTGCCGGGGATGCCCGAGCATCACCGCCGCAGTCGTCACCACCAGGGTAAAACAGTCCCGGAAGGCCCGCCGGGTCACCGGCTCCAGCCAGGGCCAGTGCGCCCCGGGCACCTGCGGCACCAGCGCCAGCCAGAACCACGGCCCGCGGGACACCGCCTCCGGATACGGCAGCCCGGCGAGCAGCAGCGGCACCACGACCAGCAGATAGTGGTCGTAAGACGGCCGGGAGACCAGGAACGCCGAGAGCATCAGCAGCACCGCGGTCTCCACCAGCCGCAGCGGCCCGGGCACCCCACGGGACCAGCGGCGGTACGCGCACCCGACCCCGACGGCCGCCCCCGCGCAGGCGAGCGGCACCGCCACCCACACCGGCACCCCGAGCCGGGGCAGCACGGCCGCCGGGGACGCCTCGTAGAGCGTGACGAACCGGTCGTGGCCGCGCAGCAGGAACGGCAGCGTCCGGGTCACGAACCCCGCCGGGTCGGGCATCAGCAGCGCCGCCCCGCCGGACGCCACGGCCGGCACAAGCACCACCGCCGCGAGCCCCGGCCACCGGCGCGCGAAGACGAAGAGCAGCGCCACCGGCGCGAGCAACGGCTTGAGCGCCACGGCCGCGCCCACCACCACCCCCGCCAGCACCCACCGCTCCCGCGCGGCCAGCAGCAGCGCGAGCGGCAGCGCCGCGGCGGCGGTCACCGTCCAGTTGCCGAGCGACACCAGGTGCCCGAAGGGCGCGAAGCCGAGCGCCAGCGCGCCGGGACCGAGCACCGCGAGCCGGCTGCGCTCCGGCACCCCGTGCACCCGCAGCGCCCACACCCAGCCCGCCAGCAGCAGCACGGTCACGCTCAGCGGGACCAGCAGCCGCAGCACCGCCACCGGGAGCACCGCCTGCGGCACCGCCGCGAGCACCGCGCTCGGCAGATAGAGGAAGTGCCGGTCGGCGTACGGCGATCCGCCGTCCAGCCAGGTCCGCGCGGCCCGCACGACGATCGCGTTGTCCATCCCCCCGTCCGAACTCGCCCGCGCGGCGCCCGCCACCTGGGCGCCGAGCACCGCGCCCGTCACCGCCCACGCGTGCCAGGACGCCCGACGTACCAACCACCCGGAGATGTCACTTTTGCCCGTGCGCATTCAGATCACGCTAGGGCTTCGACTGCCCGATGGAACGGAACGGCACCCCCCAACGCCCGTCTAAGATGCGGCGCATGAGTTATGGGCAGGGTGGGCAGGGGCAGGCCCCGTGGGACCCCTGGAAGCCGGGTTCTCAGCAGCAGTCGCAGTGGAGTGACCGGCAGAGCGGCACGAGCCCCGACTGGGCCGCGCTGGCCGAGGCTTCGGAGACGCGCAACAAGCGCCGCAGGCTGCTGTTCATCGTGGGCGGGGCGGTGGCCACCGTGGCGGTCGGCGCGGCCGTCGCCATGGCCGTCGTGAACGCGGGCGGCTCCAACCAGACCGCCAACCAGCCCTCCAGCCTGCCCGCCACCGCGGACATCCCGAGTTCCGCGCAGCAGGCGCCGTCCTTCGAGCCGACCTCGGCCCCGCCGCCGCTGGACCCGGAGGAGTTCATATCCAGCGCCCGCAAGGACACCGCGCCGCTCAGCCCGGACATCCTCTTCCCGGGCACCCAGCTCACCATGGGCGACCGCGTCTACCGCAAGGGCCCGACCGCCGACACCAAGAACTGCGCCTCGGCCGCGAAGGGCACCCTCCCGCCGGTCCTCAGCAAGGACGGCTGCACCCGCTTCCTGCGGGTCACCTACAGCAAGGACGGCGTCGCGGTCACCGTCGGGGTCGCGGTCTTCGACTCCAAGGAGAAGGCGGCCAAGGCGAAGGCCGACGCGGACAAGCGGAGCATCATCGCCTCCCTGTCCGGAAACGGCGTCAAGTCCTTCTGCGACGCGGCCGTCTGCCGCTCCACCACCAACGCCTTCGGCCGGTACGCCTACTTCACCCTCGCCGGCTTCGGCAGCGGCAAGGACGTGACGACGAAGGACACCGCCGTCTTCACCACCGGCGACGACCTGGCCGAGTTCACCTTCCGGCAGATCCGCCGCCGCGGCGAGGCCCAGGCCTCCGCGGCCGCACAGCGCTGACTCCCGCCGTACGGCGGCCGGTTGGAGCCCCGGCCGCCCTCCGCCCGTCCGCAGCCCGCGCCGTCAGCAGCCCGCGCCGTCAGCAGCCCGCGCAGCCGCCCGAGCCGGGCAACGTCCGCTTGTTGCGTGCCTCCTTGTTGCGCGCGGCCAGCAACTCGTCGGCGGGGTACCCGACTTCCTCCAGCGTCAGCCCGTGCGGCCGCACCACGTGCACGGCCGAGTCCCGCACCCCGGCCGCGAGCACCTTCCCCGGCCAGTCGGGGCCGCGGTGCCCGTCGCCCACGAACAGCAGGGCACCGATCAGCGAGCGCACCATGTTGTGGCAGAACGCGTCCGCCCGCACGGTCGCGGTGATGATCCCGTCCGGCCCGCGCTCCAGACCGAGTTCCTGGAGCGTACGGATGGTCGTCGCGCCCTCGCGCTTCTTGCAGTACGCGGCGAAGTCGTGCTCCCCCAGCAGCGACTTGGCCGCCTCGTTCATGGCGTCGACGTCCAACGGCCAGTCGTGCCACAGGACATGACCGCGCAGCAGGGGATCGACACCGCCGGGCTCGTCGGTGACGCGGTAGGCGTAGCGCCGCCAGACCGCCGAGAACCGCGCGTTGAACCCGGCGGGCGCCTCGGTGAGCGACCACACCCGCACGTCCCTCGCCAGCCGCCCGGCGAGCCGCTTCAGCAGCTTCTCGCGGTGCTCGGCCCACACCTCCTGGGGCAGGTCGACGTGGGCCACCTGGCCGCGCGCGTGCACCCCGGCGTCGGTCCGCCCGGCCACGGTCAGCTCGTACGTGGTGTCCTTGGCCCGGGTCACCGTCCGCAGCGCCTCCTCGATGTCGCCCTGGACGGTCCGCCGGCCACTGGCCTGCTTCGCCCACCCGGAGAACGCGCTCCCGTCGTAGGACAGGTCCATCCGCACCCGTACGAACCCGGGCTCCGCTTCGTCACTCACTCCTGGATCCTCTCAAGCCCGGCGCCGGCGCCGGAACGCGAAAGCGGGCCCGCCCCCGAAGGGACGGACCCGCTCACAGCAAGGCAGTGCCTCAGGCGTCCTTCGACTCCTCGGCCGGAGCCTCGGTGGCGTCCTCGGCCTTGGTGTCCTCGACCTTGGTGTCCTCCACCTTGGCCGGAGCCTCGGCGTCCTTGGCGGAACGCTTGGTCGCCGCCTCGGCCTCACCGGTGGCCTGCTGGGCCACGGTCAGGGCCTCCACCAGCTCGATGACAGCCATGGGCGCGTTGTCGCCACGACGGTTACCGATCTTGGTGATACGGGTGTAGCCACCCGGGCGGTTCTCGTAGCGCGGGCCGATCTCGGTGAAGAGCGTGTGCACGATGCTCTTGTCCGTGATCACCGAGAGCACCTGACGGCGGTTGTGAAGGTCACCCTTCTTCGCCTTGGTGACCAGACGCTCGGCGTAGGGACGCAGGCGACGGGCCTTGGCCTCGGTGGTGGTGATGCGGCCGTGCTCGAAGAGCGACTTCGCGAGGTTCGCGAGGAGCAGCTTCTCGTGCGCGGCGCTGCCGCCCAGACGGGCACCCTTGGTGGGCTTCGGCATGGTGTTTCTCCTAGGTGTCTGCCCCGGCCGTATCAGGTACCGAGGTCAGTGTCCGAGCGGGCGGATGCCCGTCGGAGATCCGAACCACGCCCCGAAGGGGCGGTTCGGAGGGGGCGCGGGACGCTGTCAATGTGCGACTGCGTCGCGTGGGCGCGAGCAGGCGCGGCGCACCCGCGCCCTGGAACCGGCGGTCGGTCCCGAGCCGCTTAGTACTGCTCGGTCTCGACGAAGCCCGCGTCCGCGTCGTCGTCGGCGCCGAAGGCGTCGGCGGCGGCGGTCGGGTCGAACCCGGGAGGCGAGTCCTTGAGCGCGAGACCCATCCCGGCGAGCTTGGCCTTGACCTCGTCGATGGACTTCGCACCGAAGTTGCGGATGTCCAGGAGGTCGGCCTCGGAGCGTGCGACCAGCTCACCCACGGAGTGGATGCCCTCACGCTTGAGGCAGTTGTACGACCGGACGGTCAGCTCCAGCTCCTCGATCGGCAGCGCGAGATCGGCGGCGAGGGCGGCGTCCGTGGGGGACGGGCCCATGTCGATGCCCTCGGCGTCGATGTTCAGCTCACGGGCCAGACCGAACAGCTCGACCAGGGTCTTGCCGGCCGACGCCATGGCGTCACGGGGACGCATGGCCTGCTTGGTCTCGACGTCGACGATCAGCTTGTCGAAGTCGGTGCGCTGCTCGACACGGGTCGCCTCGACCTTGTACGTGACCTTCAGCACCGGCGAGTAGATCGAGTCGACCGGGATGCGCCCGATCTCCTGACCGACCTGCTTGTTCTGAACGGCGGAGACGTAGCCGCGACCGCGCTCGACGGTCAGCTCCATCTCCAGCTTGCCCTTGCCGTTGAGCGTGGCGAGGACGAGGTCGGGGTTGTGCACCTCGACACCGGCCGGGGGCGCGATGTCGGCGGCGGTGACCAGACCCGGGCCCTGCTTGCGCAGGTACATCACGACCGGCTCGTCGTGCTCCGAGGAGACCACGAGCTGCTTGATGTTGAGGATCAGGTCGGTGACGTCCTCCTTGACGCCCGGCACGGTGGTGAACTCGTGCAGGACACCGTCGATCCGGATGCTGGTGACAGCGGCACCGGGGATCGAGGAGAGGAGCGTACGACGCAGGGAGTTGCCGAGGGTGTAGCCGAAGCCCGGCTCCAGCGGCTCGATCACGAACCGGGAGCGGAATTCGTCGACGACCTCTTCGGTCAGCGACGGGCGCTGAGCAATAAGCATGAAGGAATCCTTCAGTCAGGGGCACCCACTATTTGATGCCCTTGCCACCGGGCGGCAGCCCGGCGTGGTTCATCTACCACAAGGGTACGGGCGGCACGACACCGAAGTGCCATACCGCCCGGACCCGCTTCGAACGCGAGACAACCGTGCGTCAGACGCGGCGGCGCGGTACGCCTCCGCTCACGCGGAGAGGGCGCCGCCCCGGATCAGACGCGACGGCGCTTGGGCGGACGGCAGCCGTTGTGCGGGGTGGGGGTGACGTCCTGGATCGAGCCGACCTCGAGGCCGGTGGCCTGGAGGGAGCGGATCGCGGTCTCACGGCCGGAGCCGGGACCCTTGACGAACACGTCCACCTTGCGCATGCCGTGCTCCTGCGCGCGGCGGGCGGCCGACTCGGCGGCCATCTGCGCGGCGAACGGAGTCGACTTGCGCGAGCCCTTGAAGCCGACGTGGCCGGCGGAGGCCCAGGAGATCACGTTGCCCGAGGGGTCCGTGATCGAGACGATCGTGTTGTTGAACGTGCTCTTGATGTGCGCGTGGCCGTGAGCGACGTTCTTCTTTTCCTTGCGGCGCACCTTCTTGGCAGCGCCCTGACGACCCTTGGGGGGCATCTATTTCTCCTACGGGGAGGTGGTCGGTCCTACAGCGAAGACCGCTGGTGAAGCGTTGTCCGCTGAGGACTACTTCTTGCCCGGCTTCTTCTTGCCGGCGATGGCGCGACGCGGGCCCTTGCGGGTACGAGCGTTCGTGCTGGTGCGCTGACCGTGCACGGGCAGGCCACGACGGTGGCGGATGCCCTGGTAGCAGCCGATCTCGATCTTGCGGCGGATGTCGCCCTGGATCTCGCGACGGAGGTCACCCTCGGTCTTGATGTTGGCGTCGACGTACTCGCGGATCTTGACCAGCTCCTCCTCGGAGAGGTCACGAACGCGGGTGTTGGGGTTCACGCCGGTCTCGGCCAGCGTCTGCTGGGAAAGGGTCCGGCCGATGCCGAACACGTAGGTCAGGGCGACCTCCACACGCTTTTCGCGAGGGATGTCAACACCGGAAACGCGTGCCATTCAATGGCTCCAGTTGTCGTTCGGAGGTCTTCCACAGAACCGGATCCCGCCCGCCGTCGTCCTCTGATCCGCGGATCGAGGATTCGGTACGAACCGGGTCCCCGGCCTCCGACCGGGGGTGTCAGGGCTGATCGCGTCAGTCCTGGGTTCCGCGTATGAACATGTACTGCTTGCGTCGCGCGAAGTATCTGCGGATGCAGAAGGTGCGGTCGTGCGTCAGCCCTGGCGCTGCTTGTGGCGCGGGTTTTCGCAGATGACCATGACCCGACCGTGACGGCGGATCACCCTGCACTTGTCGCAGATCTTCTTGACGCTCGGCTTGACCTTCATTAGGTGAGGTTCTCCGGGTCAGTGCCACCCCCCGCGCCCCGGGAACCCGGGAACACGGAGCAGGGCAAGATCTACTTGTAGCGGTAGACGATCCGGCCACGCGTCAGGTCGTACGGAGACAGCTCCACCACGACCCGGTCGTCAGGGAGGATACGGATGTAGTGCATACGCATCTTGCCGCTGATGTGAGCCAGGACCTGGTGGCCGTTCTGGAGCTCCACCTTGAACATGGCGTTCGGAAGAGACTCGACGACAGTGCCTTCGATCTCGATGGCACCTTGCTTCTTGGCCACGCTTCGCCCTTCGAATCGACTACCTTGATCGACTCCGCGCGAGCGCATGCAGACATGCGGGTGCACGAGAGCCGACGAGTCAGTCTACGTCAGGGCCCCCGGAAAGACGAATTCGTCCCCGGCGTTCTCCGCCTTCTCATGACGATGCCCCACCCGTCGGCGTGATATGCGCGAGGAGCAGGGCGGACCGGTAACACACGGTCGGCTCGAAGGGGCGGTGCGGAAGTGAGCGGAACGCCACAGTGAGGAGAGGGACGGCAGGGGCTCGTGGGACGTGAGCGGCGGAGCGCGAGACAGATCCTAAAGGATCATCCCCGCGCTCCGCACAACACGCTCTCAGCCGGCCAGCGGGTCCGGGGCCGTCGTGATGCCGTACTCGGCGAGCTTCGCCTTGCCGCCGTCCGGGGCCGTCAGGACGAGCGGGCCCTCCTCCGTCAGCGCCACGGAGTGCTCCCAGTGCGAGGACCAGGTCCCGTCCGTGGTGATGACGGTCCAGTCGTCCTCCAGGACCTCGGTGCGCGGGGTGCCCAGCGACACCATCGGCTCGATCGCCAGGCAGAACCCGGGGACGAGCTTCGGACCCTTGCCGCGCTTGCGCTCGACGTAGTTCAGCAGGTGCGGGTCCATGTGCATCTCGGTGCCGATGCCGTGGCCGCCGTAGTCCTCGATGATCCCGTACTTGCCGCCGCCCGGCTTCGGCTGCCGGCGGATGTACGTCTCGATGGCCCGGGACACGTCCACCAGCCGGTTGCCCGCCTTCATGGCGGCGATGCCGGCCCACATCGACTCCTCGGTCACCCGGGACAGCTCGACCAGTTCGGGGGCGTGGCCGGAGCCGACGAAGGCGGTGAACGCGGCGTCGCCGTGCCAGCCGTCCACGATCGCGCCGGCGTCGATGGAGATGATGTCCCCGTCCTTCAGGACGGTCTTGTCGTCCGGGATGCCGTGCACGACGACCTCGTTCACCGAGGTGCAGATCGTCGCGGGGAACCCGCCGTAGCCGAGGAAGTTCGGCTTGGCTCCGTGCTCGGCCAGCACCTTGCGGGCGACCTCGTCCAGATCCCGGGTCGTCGCGCCGGGCACGGCCGCCGCACGCGTGGCGGCGTGGATGGCGGCGACGACCAGCCCCGCCTCACGCATCTTGGCGATCTGCTCGGGGGTCTTGATCTGCACCATGGGGACTGCGGCCTTTCTGGACCGGGACGAGGGGTTGCCTCAACGATGACTCGGGACTGCCTCAACGATACGGGGACCGGGCCCCGCTCCGCCCGGGGCCTTGGACCTCTCCCCCGCGGGCACACCGCCCTCCCCGCCGCGCGTACGTCGGCCGCGGCACCCGAACGGGGTGCCGCGGCCGATACGACGTACTGCCTCACGCCCCAAGGCCTAGGCGGCCTCGCGGGACAGCGCCTCCATCGCGCGCCCGGTGACCTCTTCCACCTTGCCGAGCGCGGGGATCGTGACAACCAGGCCCTGGGCCTTGTAGTAGTCGATGATCGGCTCGGTCTGCGTGTGGTAGACCTCCAGGCGCTTGCGGACGGTCTCCTCGGAGTCGTCGTCGCGCTGGTACAGCTCGCCGCCGCAGACGTCACAGACGCCGTCCTGCTTCGGCTTCTTGTACGACACGTGGAACACGTGCGACGAGTCGTTGCGGCAGATGCGCCGGCCCGCGATACGGCGGACCACCTCGTCCTCGGGGACCTCCAGGTCCAGCACCGCGTCCAGCTTCATGCCCTCGCCGCTCAGCATCGCGTCGAGCGACTCGGCCTGCGAGACGTTGCGCGGGAAGCCGTCGAGGAGGAAGCCGTTCTCGGCGTCGGGCTGCTCCATGCGGTCCTTGGCCATGGCGATGGTGACCTCGTCCGGTACCAGATCGCCCTTGTCCATGTAGGACTTCGCCAGCTTGCCCAGCTCCGTCTGCCGACTGATGTTGGCGCGGAACAGGTCGCCCGTGGAGATGTGCGGGATCCCCAGATTCTTGGCGAGGAACGCGGCCTGCGTTCCCTTCCCGGCTCCGGGCGGCCCGACGAGGACGATTCGCATCAGCGGAGGAACCCTTCGTAATTGCGCTGCTGAAGCTGACTCTCGATCTGCTTCACAGTCTCCAGGCCGACACCCACGATGATCAGGATGCTGGTACCGCCGAAGGGGAAGTTCTGGTTCGCATTGAAACCAACCAACGCCACTGTCGGTACGAGAGCGATGATCCCCAGATACAGCGAACCCGGCCAGGTGATCCGGTTGAGTACGTAACTCAGGTACTCAGCGGTCGGCCGACCAGCCCGGATGCCCGGGATGAAGCCACCATACTTCTTCATGTTGTCGGCGACTTCCTCGGGGTTGAACGAGATCGCCACGTAGAAGAACGCGAAGAACACGATCAGGAGGAAGTACATCGTGATGTAAATCGGGTGGTCGCCCTTGGTCAGGTTGTTCGTGACCCAGGTCTTCCAGCCGGAGTTGCCCTTCGAGAACTGGGCGATCAGGCTCGGGATGTAGAGCAGCGACGACGCGAAGATGACAGGAATCACACCTGCCTGGTTGACCTTCAGCGGAATGTAGGTCGAGGTACCGCCGTAGGACCGGCGGCCGATCATGCGCTTCGCGTACTGGACCGGGATCCGCCGCTGCGCCTGCTCGACGAAGACCACCAGGCCGACCATGAAGAGGCCCACCAGGATCACCGTGCCGAACTCGATCCAGCCGTCCGCCAGCTTGCCCTGGATCTTGACGGTCCACAGGGCGCTCGGGAAAGTCGCGGCGATCGAGATGAACATGAGGATCGACATGCCGTTGCCGATGCCGCGGTCGGTGATCAGCTCGCCGAGCCACATGACCACACAGGTGCCGGCGGTCATCGTGACGACCATCGTGATCGTGGTGAAGATCGACTGGTCCGGCACGATCTGGTTCGCGACGGGGCAGCCCGAGAACAGGGCGCCACTGCGGGCGGTGGCCACCAGGCCGGTGCCCTGGAGGATGGCGAGCGCGACCGTCAGGTACCGGGTGTACTGCGTGATCTTCGCCGTGCCCGCCTGGCCCTCCTTCTTGAGGGCTTCCAGTCGCGGGATGACCACGGTCAGCAGCTGCAGGATGATGCTCGCCGTGATGTACGGCATGATCCCGAGCGCGAAGACGGTGATCTGGAGCAGCGCGCCGCCACTGAACATGTTGATCAGGCTGAACAGCCCGCGGTTCGAGTCGGCCACGTCCATACACGTCTGGACGTTCTTGTAGTCCACGCCGGGGATCGGAATGTGGGTACCGACCCGGTAGACCACGATGATGCCGAGCGTGAAGAGCAGCTTCTTGCGCAGGTCGGGCGTCCTGAACGCCCGGGCGAACGCGGTGAGCACGGTGCCTCCTGCGACCCCCGCGCTACTGCGTCAGAGGTGACGGTCTTGAGGTTCGACGGATGACTGACAGCTAACCAACAGTCAAAGCCCGTCCGGAGTTCCCTTTGAGGCACGCCGGACGGAAATCAACAGTGCAGGCCACCTTACCGGCGACACTGCCCCCCTAGGAACGACCAACCGGGGATGCCCCTTTTGTGGGGCATCCCCGGTCGGGATCGCTCATGTCATCGAGGCGTCTGAAATCAGACGAGCTCGGTGACCGTACCGCCGGCGGCGGTGATCTTCTCCTTGGCGGAGCCGGAGACGGCGTCGACCGTCACCTGCAGCGCCACGGAGATCTCGCCCTGGCCGAGGACCTTGACGAGGCTGTTCTTGCGAACGGCACCCTTGGCGACGAGACCCTCGACGGTGACCTCGCCACCCTCCGGGTACAGCGCGCCCAGCTTGTCGAGGTTCACGACCTGGAACTCGGTCTTGAACGGGTTGCGGAAGCCCTTCAGCTTCGGAAGACGCATGTGGAGGGGCATCTGGCCACCCTCGAAGCGCTCCGGAACCTGGTAGCGGGCCTTCGTGCCCTTGGTACCACGACCAGCCGTCTTACCCTTCGACGCCTCACCACGACCAACACGGGTCTTAGCGGTCTTGGCGCCCGGGGCGGGACGGAGGTTGTGGATCTTGAGCGGGTTGTTCTCCGCCATGATCTAGTCGACCTCCTCGACCGTCACGAGGTGGCGGACGGTGTGCACCATTCCGCGGAACTCGGGGCGGTCCTCCTTGACGACCTGCGTGTTGATGCCCTTGAGACCAAGGGAGCGCAGGGTGTCACGGTGGTTCTGCTTGCTGCCGATGTACGACTTCGTCTGCGTGACCTTGAGGCGAGCCATTACGCACCCGCCCCCGCACGCGCACGGAGCAGAGCCGCGGGGGCGACGTCCTCGAGGGGCAGACCGCGGCGGGCCGCGATCTCCTCGGGACGCTGCAGGCCCTTGAGGGCCGCCACGGTCGCGTGCACGATGTTGATCGCGTTGGAGGAGCCGAGCGACTTCGACAGGATGTCGTGCACGCCGGCGCACTCCAGGACAGCTCGCACCGGGCCACCGGCGATAACACCGGTACCGGGGGAGGCAGGCTTGAGCAGGACGACGCCCGCGGCCTTCTCGCCCGTGATCGGGTGCGGGATGGTGCCCTGGATACGGGGGACCTTGAAGAAGTGCTTCTTGGCCTCTTCAACACCCTTGGCGATCGCGGCCGGCACCTCCTTGGCCTTGCCGTAACCGACACCCACGGTGCCGTCACCGTCGCCCACCACGACCAGCGCGGTGAAGCTGAAGCGACGACCACCCTTCACAACCTTGGCGACGCGGTTGATCGCGACGACGCGCTCAACGTACGCGGTCTTCTCGGCAGCGGCTGCGCCGCCGTCACGGCCCTTCCGGTCCCGCCGCTCGCCGCCACCGGCACCGCCACCGCGGCGCTGGGGTCCAGCCATTGGAATTACCTCTCTTCGATTTCCGCTAGCTACGCAGTGACATCAGTCGCTGCGCGACGGGGACTCAGAACTTGAGTCCGGCTTCGCGGGCGGCGTCCGCCAGGGCGGCGATGCGCCCGGCGTACTGGTTTCCACCACGGTCGAATACGACAGCCTCGACACCGGCGGCCTTGGCGCGCTCGGCGACAAGAGCGCCGACCGACTTCGCCTGGGCCGACTTGTCGCTCTCGCCGCCGCGGATCGTCGTGTCCAGGGTGGACGCCGACGCGAGGGTGTGACCCTTAACGTCGTCGATGACCTGGGCCACGATGTGGCGGTTGGAGCGCGTCACGACCAGGCGCGGACGCTCAGCCGTACCCGAGATGTGCTTACGGATCCGGATGTGACGACGCTTGATGGCAGCACGCTTGTAAGCGTCGCCCTTAGCAATCTTGACACCGTATGCCATGGCTTACTTACCCGCCTTTCCGACCTTGCGGCGGATGACTTCGCCTTCGTACTTGACGCCCTTGGCCTTGTACGGGTCGGGCTTGCGCAGCTTGCGGATGTTGGCCGCAACCTCTCCGACCTTCTGCTTGTCGATGCCCTCGACCGAGAACCGGGTGGGGTTCTCGACCTTGAAGGTGATGCCTTCGGGGGCCTCGACAGTGATCGAGTGGCTGTAGCCGAGCGAGAACTCCAGGTTGGAGCCCTTCGCCAGGACGCGGTAACCCACACCGCTGATTTCGAGCTTCTTCACGTAACCCGTGGTCACGCCGGTGATCATGTTCGCCACCAGCGTGCGGGACAGGCCGTGGAGGGCCTTGTTCTGACGCTCGTCGTTCGGGCGGGTGACGTTCAGAACGCCGTCCTCACCCTTAGCGATCTCGATCGGCGCCGCGATGGTGTGGGAGAGAGAGCCCTTGGGGCCCTTCACCTGGACCGTACGGCCGTCGATGGTGACGTCCACGCCGGCGGGAACCGTGATGGGGAGCTTGCCAATACGCGACATAGCTGTTTCCTCCGTTCCCTTCCGCTACCAGACGTAGGCGAGAACTTCTCCGCCTACGCCCTTCTTGCCGGCCTGCTTGTCGGTGAGGAGCCCGTGCGACGTGGAGATGATCGCCACGCCGAGGCCGCCCAGCACCTTGGGCAGGTTGGTGGACTTCGCGTAAACCCGGAGACCGGGCTTGGAGATCCGCTTGATGCCCGCGATGGAGCGCTCACGGTTCGGGCCGAACTTCAGCTCGAGAACGAGGTTCTTGCCGACCTCGGCGTCCTCGACCTTCCAGCCCGTGATGAAGCCCTCCTGCTGGAGGATCTCCGCGATGTGCGACTTGATCTTGCTGTGCGGCATACCCACGGTGTCGTGGTACGCCGAGTTCGCGTTACGCAGACGCGTAAGCATGTCTGCGATCGGATCAGTCATGGTCATGAATTGGCCTTCGGCCTCTCTCGCCGGGGTTTCCTGTATGCGCCATCCCTCTCCCCGCTCATGGGCGGGACGGGTGCGGTGCGGGGACCTACGGCGTAGTAAGTCGTACGGGCGTCAGGCGCCCAACCCTCCCAGCCTAAGCCATGGAGAGGTGGGCACCTGACAGAGCCCTTTGCTTACCGAGAGCCCTGGAATCCCTGATTAAGGGGACTACCAGGAGCTCTTGGTCACGCCCGGCAGCTCGCCACGGTGAGCCATCTCACGAAGGCAGACGCGGCACAGGCCGAACTTGCGGTACACGGAGTGCGGACGACCGCAGCGCTGGCAGCGGGTGTAGCCACGCACACCGAACTTGGGCTTACGAGCAGCCTTGGCAATCAGAGCCTTCTTCGCCATCTCGCTTACGCCTCCTTGAAGGGGAAGCCGAGGTGACGGAGAAGGGCACGGCCCTCAGCGTCGTTGGTCGCCGTGGTCACCACGGTGATGTCCATACCCCGGACGCGGTCGATCTTGTCCTGGTCGATCTCGTGGAACATGACCTGCTCCGTGAGACCGAAGGTGTAGTTGCCACGGCCGTCGAACTGCTTGGGGGACAGGCCGCGGAAGTCGCGGATGCGCGGAAGCGCCAGCGACAGGGTGCGGTCCAGGAACTCCCACATGCGGTCGCCACGGAGGGTGACGTGCGCACCGATCGGCTGACCCTCGCGCAGCTTGAACTGCGCGATGGACTTGCGGGCCTTGGTGATGGCCGGCTTCTGACCGGTGATGGTGGTCAGGTCACGGACGGCACCGTCCATGAGCTTCGAGTCACGGGCGGCGTCGCCGACACCCATGTTGACCACGATCTTGACGAGACCGGGGGTCTGCATGACGTTCTCGTAGGAGAACTCTTCCTGCAGCTTGGCCGCGATCTCCTCGCGGTACTTCGTCTTGAGACGCGGAGTGGTGGTGGTAGCCATCAGATGTCCTCACCCGTCCGCTTGGCAACGCGGATCTTGTTGCCCTCGTCGTCGAAGCGGTAACCGACGCGCGTGACGACCTTGTTGCCGTCCTTCTCAACGACCAGCTGGACGTTGGAGACGTGGACGGGCGCCTCGGTCGTGACGATGCCACCGGCCTGCGAACCCTTGGCGGTCGGGCCGGCCTTCGTGTGCTTCTTGACCCGGTTGACACCCTCGACCAGGACGCGCTCGTCGCGCGGGTAAGCGGCAATGACCTTGCCCTGCTTGCCCTTGTCCTTACCGGTGATGACCTGGACCAGGTCGCCCTTCTTGATCTTCATGCTTACAGCACCTCCGGCGCGAGCGAGATGATCTTCATGAACTTCTTCTCGCGCAGCTCACGGCCGACGGGGCCGAAGATACGGGTGCCGCGAGGGTCGCCGTCGTTCTTCAGAATGACGGCGGCGTTCTCGTCGAAGCGGATGTACGAGCCGTCCGGACGGCGGCGCTCCTTGACGGTGCGAACGATGACCGCCTTGATGACGTCACCCTTCTTCACGTTGCCGCCGGGGATCGCGTCCTTGACGGTGGCGACGATGACGTCACCGATGCCCGCGTAGCGGCGACCGGAGCCACCGAGCACACGGATGCAAAGGATTTCCTTCGCACCAGTGTTGTCGGCGACACGCAGTCGCGACTCCTGCTGGATCACGTCTATCTCCTGTTTGTCTGCCGGTTCCCGGGGCGGGGTCGGCCTTGCGGCGACCCCGCCCCGAGCCTGGCGGAACCAACCTGAGGGGGATACCCCTCAGGAAATTACTTGGCCTTCTCGAGGATCTCGACGATGCGCCAGCGCTTCGTCGAGGACAGCGGCCGGGTCTCCATCAGGAGGACGCGGTCGCCGACGCCGGCGGCGTTCTGCTCGTCGTGGGCCTTGAGCTTGCTCGTACGGCGGATGACCTTGCCGTACAGGGCGTGCTTGACGCGGTCCTCGACGGCGACGACGACGGTCTTGTCCATCTTGTCGCTGACGACCAGACCCTCACGGGTCTTGCGGAATCCGCGGTCGGTCTTGTGCTCGGTCACGTTGCTCTCAGTCATCAGGCGCTCTCCACCGTCTCGATGCCCAGCTCGCGCTCACGCATCAGGGTGTAGATCCGCGCGATGTCCTTGCGGACGGCCTTGAGCCGACCGTGGTTCTCGAGCTGACCGGTCGCCGCCTGGAAGCGGAGGTTGAACAGCTCTTCCTTGGCTTCGCGGAGCTTCGCGAGAAGCTCCTCGTCACCCAGTTCGCGCAGCTCGGACGCCTTGGTACCGGCCGACATCACGCTTCACCTGCCTCGCGCTTGACGATCCGGCACTTCATCGGCAGCTTGTGGGCTGCGCGAGTGAGGGCCTCACGGGCGATCTTCTCGTTGGGGTAGGACAGTTCGAACATGACCCGGCCCGGGTGCACGTTCGCGACCCACCACTCGGGCGAACCCTTACCGGAACCCATGCGGGTCTCGGCGGGCTTCTTCGTGAGCGGGCGGTCCGGGTAGATGTTGATCCAGACCTTGCCGCCACGCTTGATGTGGCGGGTCATCGCGATACGCGCGGCCTCGATCTGGCGGTTCGTCACGTACGCCGGCGTGAGGGCCTGAATGCCGTACTCGCCGAACGAAACCTGCGTACCGCCCTTGGCCTGACCACGGCGCTTCGGGTGGTGCTGCTTGCGGTGCTTGACCCTACGGGGGATCAGCATGTCGGTCAGGCCTCCGTTCCGGTGCTCTCAGCCGGAGCGGCAGCCGCCGGAGCCTCGGCCTTGGGGGCCTCGGCGGCGGGAGCCTGCTGCGGCTTACGACCGCGACCGCCACGCTCGCCACCACGGCCACCACGGCCGGCCGGGCGGTCGTTGCCACCACGGGCCGGGCGGTTGCCGGCACGGGCGGCGGCGTTCTCGGCGCGGACCTCGGCGATGTTCTTGACGTCGCCCTTGTAGATCCAGACCTTCACACCGATGCGGCCGAAGGTCGTCTTGGCCTCGAAGAAGCCGTAGTCGACGTTCGCGCGGAGCGTGTGCAGGGGCACGCGGCCCTCGCGGTAGAACTCCGAGCGGGACATCTCGGCGCCGCCGAGGCGGCCACCGCACTGGATCTTGATGCCCTTGGCGCCGGCCTTCATCGCCGACTGCATGCTCTTACGCATGGCGCGGCGGAAGGAGACGCGGGAGGAAAGCTGCTCGGCCACGGCCTGGGCCACGAGCTGAGCGTCCGTCTCGGGGTTCTTGACCTCGAGGATGTTCAGCTGGACCTGCTTGCCCGTGAGCTTCTCGAGGTCACCGCGGATGCGGTCGGCCTCGGCGCCGCGGCGGCCGATGACGATGCCGGGACGCGCGGTGTGGATGTCCACCCGCACGCGGTCACGGGTGCGCTCGATCTCAACCTTCGAGATGCCGGCGCGCTCCATGCCGGACGTCATCATCCGACGGATGGCGACGTCTTCCTTGACGTAGTCCTTGTACAGCTTGTCGGCGTACCAACGCGACTTGAAGTCGGTCGTGACACCGAGACGGAACCCGTGCGGGTTTACCTTCTGGCCCATTACCGGGTTCCTTCCTTGCTGCTGACGACCACGGTGATGTGGCTGGTCCGCTTGCGGATCCGGTAGGCGCGGCCCTGGGCACGCGGACGGAACCGCTTCAGGGTCGGGCCCTCGTCGACGTACGCCTCGGAGATGAAGAGGCTGTCGGCGTCGGTGTGGTCGTAGTTGTGCGCGGCGTTGGCAATGGCGCTGTCAAGCACCTTGCCGACCGGCACGCTCGCGGCCTGCGGGGCGAAACGCAGGACCGCCTGAGCCTCCGTGGCATCCATGCCACGGATAAGGTCCACCACTCGGCGGGCCTTCATGGGCGTAACGCGGATGTACCGCGCCTGGGCCCTGGCTTCCATGGTTGTCCTTCCAGTGTCTGTCATGGTCATTCCACCCCGCGTTAGCGGCGCTTCGACTTCCGGTCGTCCTTGACGTGACCCCGGAAGGTGCGCGTCGGCGAGAACTCGCCGAGCTTGTGGCCGACCATCGACTCGGTGACAAACACCGGAATGTGGGTCTTGCCGTTGTGCACCGCGATCGTGTGGCCGAGCATGGCCGGGATGATCATCGAGCGACGGGACCAGGTCTTGATGACGTTCTTGGTACCGGCTTCGTTCTGAGCGTCCACCTTCTTTACGAGGTGGCCGTCAACGAAGGGTCCCTTCTTGAGACTGCGCGGCATCTAAACCCGCTCCTAGCGCTTCTTGTTCGTCTTGCGGCGGCGGACGATGTACTTGTTCGAAGCCTTCTTCGGCGAACGAGTACGACCCTCCTTCTGACCCCACGGCGAGACCGGGTGACGTCCACCGGAGGTCTTGCCCTCACCACCACCGTGCGGGTGGTCAACCGGGTTCATCGCCACACCGCGGACGGTCGGGCGAACGCCCAGCCAGCGCTTGCGGCCGGCCTTACCCCAGTTGATGTTGCTCTGCTCGGCGTTGCCGACCTCGCCGACCGTGGCGCGGCAGCGCTGGTCGACCAGGCGGATCTCACCGGAGGGCATGCGGAGGTGGGCCATGGTGCCCTCCTTCGCCAGGAGCTGCACCGAGGCACCGGCGGAGCGGGCGAACTTGGCGCCGCCACCGGGACGGATCTCGATCGCGTGGATCGTGGTACCGACCGGGATGTTGCGGAGCGCCAGGTTGTTGCCCGGCTTGATGTCGGCCCCGGGACCGTTCTCGACGCGGTCGCCCTGCGACAGGTTGCGGGGGGCGAGGATGTAGCGCTTCTCGCCGTCCGCGTAGTGAAGCAGCGCGATGCGCGCGGTGCGGTTGGGGTCGTACTCGATGTGCGCGACCTTCGCCGGCACGCCGTCCTTGTCGTGACGACGGAAGTCGATCACTCGGTAGGCGCGCTTGTGTCCGCCACCCTGGTGGCGAACGGTCACACGACCGGCGTTGTTACGGCCGCCCTTGCTGTGCAGCGGGCGGACCAGCGACTTCTCCGGCGTGGACCGCGTGACCTCGACGAAGTCGGCGACGCTGGAGCCACGACGGCCCGGCGTAGTCGGCTTGTACTTGCGGATTCCCATTTCTCAGTCCTCGTCCGATATTCGGACCAGGGCGCTCCGTTAGGAGGCCTGGCCGAAGATGTCGATACGGTCGCCCTCAGCGAGGGTCACGATCGCGCGCTTGCTGTCAGCACGCTTGCCGAAGCCCGTCTTGGTGCGCTTGCGCTTGCCCTGACGGTTGATCGTGTTGACCCCGGTGACCTTGACCGAGAAGACCGCCTGGACGGCCTGCTTGATCTGGGTCTTGTTGGCCCGCGGGTCCACGACGAAGGTGTACTTGCCCTCGTCGAGCAGCGCGTAGCTCTTCTCCGAGACGACCGGCTTGAGGAGGACGTCACGGGGGTCCGTGAAGCTCTTGCTCAGCGGGGTCTCGACGGTGTTCTTGCCCTCGGCCTCGTGGCGCTTCGCCTTGGCGACGCGTGCGGCCTTGGCGGCCTTGGCGGCCTTCGAGGCAATGCTCGGGTGACGCGTAGCCATCAGGCTTCGCTCCCTTCGGTGTCAGCGGCCTGGGGGCCAGACACGAAGGACTCGAAAGCGGCCTGGGTGAAGACCACGTCGTCCGAGACGAGAACGTCGTACGTGTTGAGCTGGCCCGGCTCCAGGATGTGGACCTGGGGCAGGTTGCGCGCGGAAAGCAGCGCGGCCTCGTCGGAGCGCTCGATGACCAGGAGCACGTTCTTGCGCTCGCTGACCTTGCCGAGGAAGCTCTTGGCGGCCTTGGTGGAGGGGGTCTCGCCCTCGATCACGCCGGTGACGACGTGGATGCGAGCGTTGCGGGCCCGGTCGGTGAGGGCGTGGCGCAGGGCCGCGGCCTTCATCTTCTTCGGGGTCCGCTGCGAGTAGTCACGCGGGGTGGGGCCGTGGACGACGCCACCGCCGGCGAACTGCGGCGCACGGGTCGAACCCTGGCGCGCGCGGCCGGTGCCCTTCTGGCGGTAAGGCTTCTTACCGCCACCGCGGACCTCGCCACGACGCTTGACCTTGTGCGTGCCCTGACGGGCGGCGGCCAGCTGCGCGACGACGACCTGGTGAAGCAGCGGAATGCTGATCTTCTCGACGTCGAAGATCTCGGCCGGGAGCTCTACGGTCCCGGCGTTGTCGCCGGAGGGCGACAGAATGTCAATGGTGCTCATAGTCCTCAGGCCCCCTTGGCCGCGGTGCGGACCAGGACGAGGCCGCCGTTCGGACCAGGAACCGCGCCCTTGATCAGGAGCAGGCCCTTCTCCGCGTCAACGGCGTGAACGGTCAGGTTCTGGGTGGTGACCCGCTCGTTGCCCATGCGACCCGCCATGCGGAGGCCCTTGAACACGCGGCCCGGGGTGGCACAGCCACCGATGGAGCCGGGAGAGCGGTGCTTGCGCTGGGTGCCGTGTCCGGCGCCGAGGCCCTTGAAGTTGTGACGCTTCATGACACCGGCGAAGCCCTTGCCCTTGCTCTTGCCGGTCACGTCCACCTTGATGCCGGCCTCGAAGGTCGCGGCGGTGATCTCCTGGCCGAGGGTGTACTCGCTGGCGTCAGCGGTACGGATCTCGACGAGGTGACGGCGGGGCGTGACGTCGGCCTTGGCGAAGTGGCCCTTGAGGGGCTTGTTCACCTTGCGCGGGTCGATCTCGCCGAAGGCGATCTGGACCGACTCGTAGCCGTCGGCGTCGTTCGTGCGGACCTGGGTCACGACGTTCGGGCCGGCCTTGACGACGGTGACCGGAACAACACGGTTGTTCTCGTCCCACACCTGCGTCATGCCGAGCTTCTCGCCCAGGATTCCCTTGATCTGCTTAGCCATTCTCAGATCACCGATCCCTAGAGCTTGATCTCGATGTCGACACCGGCCGGAAGGTCGAGTCGCATCAGAGAGTCAACGGTCTTGGGCGTGGGGTCGAGGATGTCGATGAGGCGCTTGTGCGTGCGCATCTCGAAGTGCTCGCGAGAGTCCTTGTACTTGTGCGGCGACTTGATGACGCAGTACACGTTCTTCTCAGTGGGCAGCGGCACCGGGCCCGCGACCGACGCACCAGTGCGCGTCACCGTCTCGACGATCTTCTTCGCCGACGAATCGATGACCTCGTGGTCGTAGGCCTTGAGCCGGATGCGGATCTTCTGTCCCGCCATGGCTACTCAGTAGTCCTTTGTCTAGTGAAACGCTCTGGAACCCGGGGGTTCGCGTCCTGGTCTCCGACCCACGCGGTCGGGTGTGTCGCGCTCCTGCCGCACAGATATCCGCAATCGGATTTCCCTGCGAGGGACGCGGCTCGCCCGAAAGCAACCGCTGGACCGGGGGCTGGACACCCACCGAGCGCCTGGCCGGCACCCCGCTGACACTTCCCGGAAGATTCCCGTACGTCCGCCCGAGCGCTGCCTTACGACAGATCGAGCGACGAGTACTGTGGGACTCGCTTCCAGTCCTCCCGGCGGGAGGCGCGCAGCATCGGCACTCGACCGAGCAACCCCGCTAGTCTGCCATACGGGGCAGTCCCCTGGCCAATCGAGCCGAGGATCGTACCCCTAAGGTGACGCAGGTCAAACCCGGGGGACGGGGAGACTGTCCAGGGGACTCCGCCGCCGAATGGTCTGCCGCCTCGACGCCTCCGTGGGCCACCAGCGAGCGCGCCGGGTTCACGACTCGCGGAACGGGGGCCGGCCCGAATCCGAATCCGCCGGTCGCGGCCGACGTGGTCCGCGCTACGACTCCGTACTCCGCGAGGAACCGCTGGGCAGCTCCGTGCACGGTACTGCTCATCCCCGCGGAAGGCGGGATGGTCATCCAGGACGCGCTGGGCCGATCAGTCCCACGGATCACGCAGGGGCCTGCGCTTCCACCACACGCCAAGTTCTGCCTCGGGCCTCGCCTTGGTCGGACGCACCCAAGCACGCAGTGACAGTTCCGGATCCGGCTCAGTCGCGGCCACGAAGCGCTCGTCCAATTTCGACAGCAGCCGACCCAGCGCACCCTCCCGCGCCTCCGCGAGGTGCCCGTTCATCAACTGCTCAAGCGAGTCACGGGAGTCGAGGTCGTTCTCGTAGGCGCTGATGGGATAGAAGTCGTCGCTCGTCCACCCCGGTTCCATCCGCCGCACCACACGTTCCCAGGACGCGAACCGATCCGCGACCGAATAGACGGGTGCCGTGATCCTCTCCCGCAGCTCCGGCGCGACCCGGGAGCGCTCCACCTCAAGGCGCTCCGCATCACACCGAGCTACGGCCTCCATGACCTCCGCCGGCAATTCCGCCCACACGGATCTCGTCTCCGGAGCGGACCGGAACACATCGTAGGGTTCCCGCTTCCGGCCCCGCCGGGCTGGAGTGGTGCCCTCTCCTCGCGTCAACACCATCACTCCTTCAGCTGCTTCAGGAAGTACTCGTAGCCGTCATCCGGCTGCATAAAGGTTCCATTGTCTCCTTCCCTGATCAACATCGTTCCCGTCGCATCGTCCCACCAGGCGAAACGAGGATTGCCCGACTGAGTGCTCCGCATCCGGATTCCAGGGGAGTTGGTCATCAGGTCCTCCAAGTGCTCTGGCACGTCGAGGTCGTCGATGCCCGGAATTCCTCTGTTCTTGATGTCACCGTGCGCCGCGATCTTGTCCGCGAGCATGGGCAAGTTGCCTGCCTGACTCTCAGCGTCCGGCTTGCCGATCTCGTAGAGCCCAAGCGGGTCGGCCCTGAGAAGAGGATCGAGAACATAGCGGAAGGGGTTCGGAGCAGGCCCAAGACCGAGGGGGTCGGGGCTGACGTAAGTGGCCGTCTCCGGGTCGTAGTAGCGATGCACGTTGTAGTGCAGACCGGTCTCAGGGTCGTAGTACTGCCCGGGGGATCGAAGCGGCGTATAAGCGCGGCCTCCACGCTTCCAGGCAGTGATCCCCCACAGCGTGCTCCGAGACCGCCAGGCGACATCGCCGTCCTCGCAGACGAGTTCGGTGGGAGCACCTGCCAGATCGGAGACGATGGCAAAGAACCGTGCGTCGATCTCCTCGTGCGAGGCGTTGAGAATACGTTCAGTCTGGGTAATAGGGCGCAACCCGTCGTAGTCCCAGGACAGGGCGACCGGGTGAGAACCTTCGGTGCCGGTGGTGACCTGCTCACACAGACTGGCGCCGTCCCAGGTGAAACGCGTCTCCTCCACCACGGTGGTTCCCCCGACAGCCAACCGTTGCTTGGCGATGCGGCGACCCAGCGGGTCGTAGCGGTATCGCCAGCACGTCCCGTCGGAGGTGCGCACGGAGGTGAGCCGATCTTCCGCGTCCCACGCGTATACCCAGGTCTCCGGCCTGCGTGAGAGGCGCGTGCGGCCACGCCAGATCAGCCGCCCATGGCCGTCGTACCTGTAACGGGTGGCTCCCGCACGGACAGGCCGGCCGCCGTCATACGCGCGAGGCCCCACGGCGTACTGGCCGGGGTGCCGACTCGGCCACGCGGCATCCGTCTGCGCGCCGCTTTCGTCGTACGCGTAGGACTCCAACCAGTCTTCCGCGCGGACCACGATGGTGCGAGCGCCGGCATCCAGCTCGAAGCTCCGGCTGTCCCCGTTCGGACCCTCCATGCCGATCAGATGTCCGTCGGCACGGTAGCTGTAAGACCACTCACTCACGGTGTGTCCGTCGCCAGTGGCAACCGTCTGCCCTGTGACTCTCCCGAGTTGGTCGTACCCGCGGCTCAGCAACAGAGCGTCGTCCACGCCGAAGGAGAGCAGCCGACGTGCCGCGTCGTAATCGAAGTCGAGAGTGCGTCCCGCGGTGCGAATCTGCGCGACTTCGCCACGGCCGTCGTACCGCTTGGCGCTGGTCAGGCCTGTGGGAGTTGTACGGCTGAGCAGCCGCCCCGCCGCGTCGCGCACAAAGGTGGTGGTCTGGCCGTTGACGGTCTCCGAGCGGAGGCGCCCTTCCTCGTCCCTCTTCAGGACCACGGTGGCATCAGGGCCCTTGGCCGCACTGAGCCAGCCGTTCACGTCGTAGGTGTACGTGCTGATCGCACCATCCACATCCTTGACGACCATACGGCCGAAGGTGTCCCTTGTGATGCGGACCACCTGCCCGAGCGCGTTCCTGCGCAGAATGACCTGGCCCTTGGCATCGCGGGCATAGCTCCTCGACCGGCCTTCGAAGTCGGTCTCCTTGACCAGTCGGCCCGCCGCGTCGTACTCGTAACTCCAGGATCGCCCGTCGGGACGGCCTACCTCCACCAGCCGCAGGGAGGGGTCGTACGTGAAAGAGTGCCGGACGCCGTCGGGCCCGGTCCGAGCGGCGAGCAGATTGAAGTAGGTGTACTCGAACCGAGTCACGGCTCCCAGGGCGTCGGTGTGGCTGACCCGACTCCCTTCGGCGTCGTACGTCCACGCCTCCGTCTGCCCGTCCGCGGTGGTACGCCGAAGCAGTTCGCCATCCGCTCCCCACTCCATGGAGGTCGTGTGGCCCATGGGGTCTGTGACTGTCGCTACGCGGCCGAAGGCGTCGTGCGCGTAGCGTGTGACACCACCGAGAGGATCGGTGACGCACTCGGCCAGGCCCGCCGCGTCGCAACGCACCTGGGTGAGACCTCCTGCCGGATCAGTCACCGAGGACAGATGGCCGGCACCGTCGTAGGTGTAAAGGGTCGTTGCTCCACCGGGCTTGGCGACCGAGACGCAGTTGCCGCGGTAGTCATACCTGCGACGCAGTACTTGGCCGTCCGGACGAACGGTGGCGACGAGGTGGCCCCGGGTGTCGTATTCGAGGCGTACACGCGCACCGTCCGAGCGCTGGATCTCAAGGAGCCGACCGAGGTCGTCGTAGCCCCTGGTCGTCGTGTGGCCCAGCTGATCCGTCCAGGAAGTCGGGTGGTGGTGCTCGTCCCATTCCGTGCGGGTCGTGCCGCCGAGAGGATCGATCTCGGCGATGACCTGGCAACTGTCGTTGACGACGAACCGGCTGACGGCGCCCTCAGCGGTGGTGACAGTGGTGATGCGGGCACCGGGCCAAGCGGGGTCGATGCCGTCGTAGTCCAGCCTGATGCGGAGGTGCCCAGCCTCTCCTCCTTCCGCCACGCATCGGTCCGCGGCGTCGTACGCGTATGAGTAGCCGCGGCCGTTGCGATCGGTCCAGGACGTGATGCGGTACCGCTCGTCGTAGGTGAACCGCATCGCATCGCCCCTGCTGTTGACAACAGTGGTGAGGCAGTCACCGGAGTAGTCATAGGAGCGCAGGAGGAGGTTCGAACCGTCCTCACCCGCGCCGCCAAGGTGAAGCGCCGTAATCCGACCGTCAGTGACCGTCACATCGATTCGGTAGCCACCTGAATGCCGGATCGCGAGCGGAGTTCCGTCAGGAGAGTGGTCGAAATCGATCGTTTCGCCGTTTCGATTGGATATGCGCTTGAGGGGAGCGATGCCGTCAACGGGAACGTCGAACTCACGCGTTATGCCGGTGAGCGGGTCATCCACGCGATAGCGGCCGTGAGGGAGTCGGCTCAGGGGAAAGCGAGGGCCGGTCTCGGGAAGCACCGACTGCTGCGGCTCATCAGGATGTTCATAGGTGAGGAGCAATCCGTCCTCGGTGACCAGGACGACGCCGGTTCCGTCGACTTCCAGGCGTTGGTCGGCTGTGGAGGCCCAGGCGGGACCGAACCACCATCCCGTCCGGTAGTCGGAGGCAGCCCTACGTGTGAAGACAAGAGCCAAACTGCCGGGCAGACTGACGTCCGTCTCCGGGAAGAACATCGCCCCCGTGGCCATGTCCACAGGGTCGCTGCCCTTGGAGCGGACCACGGTCTTGAGCCGGTTGTACGCGCCCTTCGCCCCGTCCGCGAGCATCCCCCGGGCGTTCTTGCCCAGCCCCCGCGCCGCCAGGCTCATCCCCTTCAGGCCGCCTTTGAGGCCCTTCATCGCGGCGAGGCCGCCCTTGAGGCCCTTGGCGAGGCCGCCGAGGGTGGTGAATCCCTTCATGCCCGGTATGCAGTCCAGCGCCGCGAAGGCGACATCCCATAGGGACGCCTGTCCCTTCGCGTATTTGTTGAGGGTGTCCGCGAGGACGACGAGGGCCGCGATCAGCACGATCGCGCCCAGGATCGGCCCCCCGATGATCATCGCGATGACGCCCACCACCGCCACGACGACCTTGCAGACGGCGACGATCGTGTCCCAGTTGTCGGAGAACCAGTCCCCGACCTCCTCCCACCACTTCCGGTTATGAATCCCCGCGTCCGACGCCTCGTCGATCTTCGACTTCGCGTCCCGCGCCGCCTCCTCCCGCATCTTGCGGGCATCGGCCGCCATCTTCTTCGCCGCGTCCAGCGCACTGCCCGCGCTCGTCACATCCGACCGAGCACTGTCGTGCGCGGACTTCGCGTGCTGGACATCCCGCGTGGCGGCCCGCACCTTCGCCTCATCCGGCTTCTCGGCACCGCTCTTGCCGCCGGTGGGGTCGTCCTTGTATTTGTCCGCTTCCCTGCCGGCCCGCGCCACCCACGAATCGGCGGAGGAAAGACGGGACTTCGCGGACGACAGATCCGCCTGAGCGTCCCGCCCCTTCCCCAGCGCCTTGTCCGCCAGCGCCTGCGCCCGCTCCAGCCTCGGCCAGTACGCGGCAAGCGCGTCCCCCGCCATCTCGTACGACTTCTTCAGCTTCTTCAACTGCTTCGGCACACCGGCGAACTCGTCCTGGAACGCCTCCGCCGACTTCCCCGCCCACGACAGAACAGCGTCCTCGCCCGCCATCCCCTTGATCAGCCGCAGCGCGTCACCCACATCGTCAGCGAAGTCGTGCAGGCTCCTCGACAGATGCCGCACCCGCTCCGGATCACCCGGCGTCGGATCCCTGTCCAAGTCCAGGACATGCCAGTCCCCCGGCCGATTCCCCGCCATGCCGCAACCCCCGTGACAGCAAACCCGTAACACCAACACCAACCGCAACTCGCGTATGCACGAGCGAACTTACAGGGAACGTGAGTTCGTTTCACAGGGCAGGCCGGCCGGCGCGCGCCGGGGGCCGGTCCCACCGAGTCGCGGATCTTCACGCGTCGGTAAACGGCGACGCGGTCGCACGCGAGGCAAAAGATCTCAAGTACCAGGGAGAGAACCCCTCCCAACCCCACCAGCCTCCCGACGGTCGTCGTATCACCCGCAAGGGTGACAATCGACAACTGAGCTGGATTTCCGGCCCGTTGGCGGGCATATGCTCGCGGCTAACCACAACCGCGGTCCCATGACGACGTGAGGGCACACCGCGGACATACAACGGCCCCCGGCCGGGACTGGCATCCCGATCGAGGGCCTCACCACCAAGGAAGAAAACGGCTTCCCGATGGATACCCGAAACCTTAGCGCGCCCCCGCGCTCCGAGCCCCGCATTCCGCGGGGTATCACCCACATCAACGTCCGCCACACCACCCGCTACACGGTGATCGGCAACCACCTCGCCCAGCACCGCGAGCTGTCCCTCACCGCGATCGGTCTCGGCGCCCACATCCAGTCGCTGCCCGCCGGCGCCCGCGTCGACATCAAGTCGCTCGCCGCGCGCTTCCCCGAGGGCGAGACGCGAATCGCGAACGCGCTACGGGAGTTGGAGGCGCACGGCTACCTCTCCCGCACCCGGGAACGCCTCCCGAGCGGCCGGGTCGTCACGCACACGGTGTCGTACAACCAGCCTCGCGCGGCCGGGGTCCGGGAGCCCCACACGCGGCCGGCCGCCAGGCCCCGCGTCCAACACCCCGCCGTACGCTCGCAGTTACCCCTCACCCCGGTCATCCCAAGGCCACCCGCCGAGCCCGCTCCAGCACCCCCTGCCCGTCCCCCCGCACCCCACGAGCCCCCCGCACGGGCGCGGCCCAAGCCCCCACTGCCCACCCCGCAGACCCCCAGCCCGGACGGCGACCGCGCCGCCGCCCACCTCCTCGCCGGCCTGCACCGCCACGACCCCCGCCTCCTGCTCCCCGAACGCGACGTCCTGCGCCTCGCGCCCGCCGTCACCGCCTGGCTGGAACGCGGCGCCGCCCCCGACGCCGTACGCCGCACCCTGACCGCGGACCTCCCCGAGCCGCTCCGCCACCCGGCCGCCCTGCTCGCCCACCGCCTGACCGAACTCCTCCCGCCACCCCTGCCCGCGGCGCTCCCGCCTCCGCCCCGAAGCCCCCTCCAGAACTGCGACGGCTGCGACCGGGCCTTCCGCGCCCCCGAACCGGGCCACTGCCGCGACTGCCGGCACCGGCCCCAGGTCAAAGGGGCCGCCTAGCATCGCCGACTGGACCATCCCCACAGAGAACCCCGGCCGATAGGAAGACCCCGCCGCAGTCACCGCCACGGCCGCCCCGCCACCCCCGAACCCCCGAACCCCCGGCCCCCAGCCCCCCGGCCCACCCGCCACCTGGCCCACTCCCCCGCGACACCCCGCCGTCGCCCCCGGACAGTGGAAGCATGGCTGAACAGACCACCCTGCTGACCGGGCGGAACCTGCCCCCCGTGCGGGACTGGGGCGCGGGGGACGTCGAGGGGATCACGTTCGATCCCGTGCTCGCCGAGCTGATGCGGGACGGGCCGCTCGCGCGGATCCGGTTACCGCACGGGGAGGGGTGGGCCTGGCTCGCCACCCGGTACGAGGACGTACGGATGATCGCGGGCGACCCCCGGTTCAGCCGGGCCGCGGCCGTCGAGCGGCCCGTCACCCGGCCCGCCCCGCACCTCGAACCCGACCCGGGGACCCTGGCCTTCGCCGAAGGGGCCGACCACCAGCGACTGCGCCGCACCGTCGAGAGCGCCCTCACCGACAGCGCCGTGGAGCGGCTGCGACCGCACGCCCAGCAGATGCTGGACGAGCTGGTGGACGGGCTGCTGCACGACGGCCCCCCGGCCGACCTGGTCGAACGCGTCCTCCAGCCCTTCCCCGCCGCCGTCGCCTGCGAGGTCATGGGCGTGCCCAGCGGTGAGCGCCGACAGGTGCAGGCCTGGGTCCGGTCGATCGGCTCGGCCGACGGCTGCGCCGACACCGCCCGGCGGGCGAAGGACGCCCTGGCATCCCTGTACGAGTGGATCGGCACCGCCGTACGCGAACGGCACGGCAGCGCGGACACGGACGTCCTGTCGCTGCTCGGCGCCGCCGTCGGGCGCGGCGAGATCAGCGAGGCCGAGGCGGTCGGGATCGCGGGGCCGCTGCAGACCGGCGGCGAGGCCGTCACCCACACGTGCGGTCAGATGCTGTTCCTGATGCTGACCGAGCCCGCGCTGTACGAGCGGCTCCGCGCACGGCCCGAGACCCGTGCCGCCGCCGTGGAGGAGCTGCTGCGCCACCTCCCGCACCGCGCCTCCGTGGGCCTCGCCCGGGTCGCCCTGGAGGACGTCGACGTGCACGGCGTACGGATCTCCGCGGGCGAACCGGTCTACCTCTCCTACCTCGCCGCCAACCGCGACCCGGACGTCTTCCCCGACCCCGACAGGCTCGACGTCGGCCGGGACGCCGGGGCCACGCTCCCGCACCTCGCCTTCGGCAGCGGCCCCCACCACTGCGCCGGCGCCGCGCTCGCCCGGACGCAGACCGAGCTGCTGGTCGACACCCTGCTGGACCGGCTCCCGGGCCTGCGGCTCGCCGTGCACGTCGACCAGGTGCCGTTCCGCCGCCGCGCCATGATCCGCGGACCGCGCGCCCTGCCCGTCCGCTGGTGACACAGGCGGGGACCCGTCCGGAACGGCGAGAGGGCCCGTACGACCGAAGTCGTACGGGCCCTCTCTGGTGCTCGTGAAGGAGCTACCAGGTCATACGGTCAACAATTACTTGTTGATCTTGGTGACCTGGCCGGCGCCCACGGTCCGGCCACCCTCACGGATGGCGAACTTCAGGCCCTCTTCCATGGCGACGGGCTGGATGAGTTCGACCTTCATCTCAGTGTTGTCGCCCGGCATGACCATCTCGGTGCCCTCGGGGAGGGTCACGACGCCGGTCACGTCCGTGGTGCGGAAGTAGAACTGCGGACGGTAGTTGTTGAAGAAGGGGGTGTGACGGCCACCCTCGTCCTTCGACAGGATGTAGGCCTGGGCCTCGAACTCGGTGTGCGGCGTGACCGAACCGGGCTTGATGATGACCTGGCCGCGCTCGACATCCTCGCGCTTGATGCCACGGAGGAGCAGACCGACGTTCTCACCGGCCTGGCCCTCGTCGAGCAGCTTGCGGAACATCTCGATGCCGGTGACCGTGGTGGTGGTCTTGTCCTGCTTGATGCCGATGATGTCAACGGTCTCGTTGACCTTCAGGACACCACGCTCGATACGGCCGGTGACGACCGTACCGCGACCGGTGATCGTGAAGACGTCCTCGACGGGCATGAGGAACGGCTTGTCGACGTCACGAGCCGGGGTGGGGATGGACTCGTCGACGGCGGCCATGAGGTCCAGGACCGACTGGCCCCACTCCTTGTCGCCCTCGAGCGCCTTGAGCGCCGAGACCTTGACGACCGGAAGGTCGTCGCCCGGGAACTCGTACTCGGAGAGCAGCTCACGGACCTCGAGCTCGACGAGCTCCAGGATCTCCTCGTCGTCCACCATGTCGGCCTTGTTCAGGGCGACGACGATGTACGGAACGCCGACCTGGCGGGCCAGGAGCACGTGCTCCTTGGTCTGCGGCATCGGGCCGTCCGTCGCGGCGACAACGAGGATGGCGCCGTCCATCTGCGCCGCACCCGTGATCATGTTCTTGATGTAGTCGGCGTGACCGGGGCAGTCGACGTGGGCGTAGTGACGGCCCTCCGTCTGGTACTCGACGTGCGCGATCGAGATGGTGATACCGCGCTGGCGCTCCTCGGGAGCCTTGTCGATCTGGTCGAAGGCCGAGGCCTCGTTCAGGTCCGGGTACGCGTCGTGCAGCACCTTGGTAATGGCGGCCGTGAGGGTCGTCTTACCGTGGTCGATGTGACCGATGGTGCCGATGTTGACGTGCGGCTTAGTCCGCTCGAACTTCGCCTTCGCCACTGGGGTCCTCCTACGGAGTGGTTCTGTACGCCTTACTCATCGGCGCCAGGTGATCTTTGCTGGGGTGCCGCCCGCCGGGATTCTCCCTCACCGGTCGAAGCCCGGCGGTCGGTGTCAAGCCTAAAGCGTGTAAACGGGGTGTGTTACTCGCCCTTGGCCTTCGCGATGATCTCCTCGGCGACGTTCCTGGGAACCTCGGCGTAGGAGTCGAACTGCATCGAGTAGCTTGCGCGACCCGACGTCTTGCTGCGGAGGTCTCCGACGTAGCCGAACATCTCCGACAGGGGCACCAGACCCTTGACGATCCGGGCGCCCATACGCTCCTCCATGGCCTGAATCTGGCCACGGCGGGAGTTGATGTCGCCGATGACCTCACCCATGTAGTCCTCGGGCGTGGTGACCTCGACGGCCATCATCGGCTCAAGGAGCACGGGAGAAGCCTTGCGCGCGGCCTCCTTGAAGGCCTGCGAACCGGCGATCTTGAAGGCCAGCTCGGAGGAGTCGACCTCGTGGTAGCCACCGTCGAGAAGAATGACGCGGACGCCCGTCATCTCGTAGCCGGCCAGGATGCCGAACTGCATGGCTTCCTGCGCACCCGCGTCCACCGAAGGGATGTACTCCTTCGGGATGCGGCCACCGGTGACCTTGTTCACGAACTCGTACGAGGCGTCGCCGCCCTCGATCGGCTCGATCGCGATCTGCACCTTGGCGAACTGACCGGTACCACCGGTCTGCTTCTTGTGCGTGAAGTCGTGACGCTCGACGGCCTTGCGGATCGTCTCGCGGTACGCGACCTGCGGCTTGCCGACGTTCGCCTCGACCTTGAACTCACGGCGCATACGGTCGACCAGCACCTCAAGGTGCAGCTCGCCCATACCACCGATGATGGTCTGGCCGGTCTCCTCGTCCGAGTGAACCTGGAAGGAGGGGTCCTCCTCCGCGAGACGCTGGATGGCGACACCCAGCTTCTCCTGGTCACCCTTGGACTTGGGCTCGATGGCGACCTGAATGACCGGCGCCGGGAAGTCCATGGACTCCAGGATCACCGGGTTCTTGTCGTCGGACAGCGTCTCACCGGTGGTGGTCTGCTTCAGGCCCATGACGGCGACGATGTCGCCGGCGCCCACCGACTCGATCTCCTCACGCTTGTTCGCGTGCATACGGTAGATCTTGCCGATGCGCTCCTTCTTGCCCTTGACCGAGTTCAGCACAGCCGAACCCGACTCCAGGCGGCCCGAGTAGACCCGGACGAAGGTGAGCTTGCCCAGGTGCGGGTCGCTCATGATCTTGAACGCGAGCGCGGAGAGCGGCTCGTCGTCCGACGGCTTGCGCTTGACGACCAGCTCCGGGTCCTTGACGTCGTGGCCCTCGATGGCCTCGACGTCGAGCGGAGTCGGAAGGTAGCGCACGACCGCGTCGAGCAGGGGCTGAACGCCCTTGTTCTTGAACGCGGTGCCGCAGAACACGGGGGTGACGGTGACGTCGCTGGACTTGCCGGACGCGATCGTGACGCGACGGATCGCGGCGTAGAGCTGCTCCTCGGTGGGCTCCTGGCCCTCAAGGAACAGTTCCATGATCTCGTCGTCGTGCTCGGCGACGGTCTCCACCAGCTTGCCGCGGTACTCCTCGGCAGCCTCGACGTGCGTGGCCGGGATGTCGACGACGTCGTACATCTCGCCCTTGGCCGCCTCGGCGGACCACACGAGCGCCTTCATGCGGACGAGGTCCACAACGCCCTGGAAGTCCATCTCGGCACCGATGGGGAGCTGCATGACGATCGGGACGGCGCCGAGGCGGTCCTTGATCATGTCGACACAGCGGTGGAACTCGGCGCCGGTACGGTCCAGCTTGTTCACGAAGCAGATCCGCGGCACGCCGTAACGGTCGGCCTGACGCCACACCGTCTCGGACTGCGGCTCGACACCGGCGACACCGTCGAACACCGTGACGGCACCGTCGAGGACGCGGAGCGAACGCTCCACCTCGACCGTGAAGTCGACGTGCCCCGGGGTGTCGATGATGTTGATCGTGTAGTCGTTGTCCTCAAGCGGCCAGTGACAGGTGGTGGCAGCAGAGGTGATCGTGATGCCACGCTCCTGCTCCTGCTCCATCCAGTCCATCGTGGCGGCGCCGTCGTGGACCTCACCGATCTTGTAGCTGACGCCGGTGTAGAAGAGGATCCGCTCGGTGGTGGTCGTCTTGCCCGCGTCGATGTGGGCCATGATCCCGATGTTGCGGACCCTGGCCAGGTCAAGTGAAGTGGTAGCCATAAGGCTTCAGTCTTCTCTCGGTCTCGATGTGGGTAGCGACTACCAGCGGTAGTGCGCGAAGGCCTTGTTGGACTCGGCCATCTTGTGGGTGTCCTCGCGCTTCTTCACAGCGGCACCAAGGCCGTTGGAGGCGTCGAGAAGCTCGTTGAGCAGACGCTCGGTCATGGTCTTCTCGCGACGGGCGCGGGAGTAACCGACGAGCCAGCGCAGCGCGAGCGTGTTGGCGCGACCGGGCTTGACCTCGATCGGCACCTGGTACGTCGCACCGCCGACGCGGCGGGACTTGACCTCGAGGGTCGGCTTGATGTTCTCCAGCGCGCGCTTCAGCGTGATGACCGGGTCGTTGCCCGTCTTCTCACGCAGACCCTCCATGGCGCCGTAGACGATGCGCTCGGCGGTGGAGCGCTTGCCGTTCAGCAGCACCTTGTTGATGAGGGAGGTCACCAGAGGAGAACCGTAGACCGGGTCGATGATGACCGGGCGCTTCGGGGCGGGGCCCTTACGAGGCATTCTTACTTCTCCTTCTTGGCGCCGTAGCGGCTGCGGGCCTGCTTGCGGTTCTTGACACCCTGGGTGTCAAGCGAACCGCGGATGATCTTGTAGCGAACACCCGGCAGGTCCTTCACACGGCCGCCGCGCACGAGCACGATGGAGTGCTCCTGCAGGTTGTGTCCCTCACCCGGGATGTAAGCGGTGACTTCGATCCCACTGGTCAGACGCACACGCGCGACCTTACGCAGGGCCGAGTTCGGCTTCTTCGGGGTGGTCGTGAACACACGCGTGCAGACGCCACGACGCTGGGGCGAACCCTCGAGTGCGGGCGTCTTGTTCTTCTCGACCTTGTCCTGCCGGCCCTTCCGGACCAGCTGCTGGATCGTAGGCACTACTTCTCCGGTTTCTGTGTGCCGAATGGTGAAGCTAACCTGGAACGTCACCGACCCACGCGGTCGGGTGTGTCGAATACTGCAGACTCTCGCCGCCAGGCGAAAAGGGCGCAGATTGCGGTGGCCGCTTATGGCTCTCGCTGCGGTTCGAAGGCACGCACCAGAGCCAGGGCACACCCCAGGCACAAGGTCTGAGGGTACCTACCTCACGGACTCCGGTCAAAACAAATGCCCGCGCAGAGGACACGCCGGTCATCGCCCCAGCTCGCGCGGCCCCGGAGCACGCCCCGTACCGCCCTCCGCCGGCCACCCCCGCCGCCCGGGCCCGCCGGCCCCCGCAAGCCCGCGTACACCCCCGCCAAGCCCTTCCTCGCCCCCTCCGCCCCTGCCCGTCCCGTCGCGGGGGCGGAGGGGGCGGAGAAAGGCCGGCGGGCGGCCCCCCTGTCGAGGGACCGCCCGCCGGATCAAACTGCTCGCTTACTGGTTGTACGGACCGTAGTCGTAGTCCTCCAGCGGGACGGCCTGGCCGGAGCCCGTGCCGAACGGCGAGTAGTCGATGTCGTCGTAGCCGACGGCCGAGTACATCGCGGCCTTGGCCTCCTCGGTGGGCTCCACCCGGATGTTGCGGTAGCGGGACAGACCCGTACCGGCCGGGATGAGCTTACCGATGATGACGTTCTCCTTGAGGCCGATGAGGCTGTCGGACTTGGCGTTGATCGCCGCGTCCGTCAGGACTCGGGTCGTCTCCTGGAAGGAGGCGGCCGACAGCCAGGATTCCGTCGCCAGCGAGGCCTTGGTGATACCCATAAGCTGCGGACGACCCGAAGCCGGGTGACCACCCTCCTGGACCACACGACGGTTCTCGGTCTCGAACTTCGAGCGCTCGACCAGCTCGCCGGGCAGCAGCTCCGCGTCACCCGACTCGATGATCGTCACCCGGCGCAGCATCTGCCGGATGATGATCTCGATGTGCTTGTCGTGGATCGACACACCCTGCGAGTTGTAGACCTTCTGGACCTCGCCGACCAGGTGGACCTGGACGGCACGCTGACCCAGGATGCGCAGCACGTCGTGCGGGTTGGTGGCACCCACGGTGAGCTTCTGGCCCACCTCGACGTGCTCGCCCTCCGACACCAGGAGACGGGCGCGCTTCGAGATCGGGAACGCCGTCTCGTCGCTGCCGTCGTCCGGGGTGACGACGAGCTTCTTGGTCTTCTCGGTCTCCTCGATCCGCACGCGGCCGGAGGCCTCGGAGATCGGGGCGACACCCTTCGGCGTACGAGCCTCGAACAGCTCGACGACACGGGGCAGACCCTGGGTGATGTCGTCACCGGCCACACCACCGGTGTGGAAGGTACGCATCGTCAGCTGCGTGCCGGGCTCACCGATGGACTGGGCGGCGATGATGCCGACCGCCTCACCGATGTCGACCAGCTTGCCGGTGGCCAGCGAACGGCCGTAGCACATGGCGCAGGTGCCGACGGCGGACTCGCAGGTCAGGACCGAGCGGGTCTTGACCTCCTCGATGCCGTGCTTGACCAGCTCGTCGATGAGGACGTCGCCGAGGTCGGTGTTGGCCGGGGCCAGCACCTTGCCGTCGACGGTGATGTCCTCGGCCAGCGCACGTGCGTACACGCTGGTCTCGACGTTCTCCGTCTTGCGCAGCACACCGTCCTCGCCGCGCTCGGCGATGGCCAGGCGCAGACCGCGGTCGGTGCCGCAGTCCTCCTCGCGGATGATGACGTCCTGGGAGACGTCCACGAGACGACGGGTGAGGTAACCCGAGTCGGCGGTACGCAGGGCGGTGTCCGCCAGACCCTTACGGGCACCGTGGGTCGAGATGAAGTACTCCAGCACCGACAGGCCCTCACGGAAGGAGGCCTTGATGGGGCGCGGGATCGTCTCGTTCTTGGCGTTGGACACCAGACCACGCATACCGGCGATCTGACGCATCTGCATCATGTTGCCTCGGGCGCCCGAGTTCACCATCATCGAGACCGGGTTGGTCTTCGGGAAGTTCGCGTTCATCGCCTCGGCGACCTCGTTGGTCGCCTTGGTCCAGATCGCGATGAGCTCCTGCGTGCGCTCTTCCTTGGTGATCAGACCACGCTCGTACTGCTTCTGGACCTTCTCGTCCTGGTCCTCGTAGCCCTTGACGATGGCGCGCTTGGCGTCGGGCACGACGATGTCGGAGATGGCCACGGTGACACCGGAACGGGTCGCCCAGTAGAAGCCGGCCGCCTTCAGGTTGTCGAGCGTCGCCGCCACGATGACCTTGGGGTAGCGCTCGGCGAGGTCGTTGACGATCTCGGAGAGCTGCTTCTTGCCGATCTCGTAGTCGACGAACGGGTAGTCCTCGGGCAGCAGCTCGTTGAAGAGCGCGCGGCCCAGGGTCGTCCGCAGGCGGAAGGTGTCACCCTGCTGCCACTCCGGCTCACCCTCCTCACGGGCCGGCGGGGTCCAGCCGCGCGGCGGGATGGTGCCCACCGGGAAGCGGATGTCCACGCGCGACTGCAGCGAGAGCTCGCCGGCGTCGAACGCCATGATCGCCTCGGCCACGGACGCGAAGGAGCGGTCCTCGCCCTTCACGTTCCGCAGGTCGCCGTCGGTGGTCAGGAAGAACAGACCGAGGACCATGTCCTGGGTCGGCATCGTGACCGGGCGGCCGTCGGCCGGCTTGAGGATGTTGTTCGAGGACAGCATCAGGATGCGGGCCTCGGCCTGCGCCTCCGCGGAGAGCGGCAGGTGCACGGCCATCTGGTCACCGTCGAAGTCCGCGTTGAACGCGGTGCAGACGAGCGGGTGGATCTGGATGGCCTTGCCCTCGACGAGCTGCGGCTCGAAAGCCTGGATGCCGAGGCGGTGCAGGGTGGGCGCGCGGTTCAGCAGAACCGGGTGCTCCGCGATGACCTCTTCGAGGACGTCGTACACGACCGTGCGGCCGCGCTCGACCATCCGCTTGGCGCTCTTGATGTTCTGCGCGTGGTTCAGGTCCACCAGGCGCTTCATCACGAACGGCTTGAACAGCTCCAGCGCCATGGCCTTCGGCAGACCGCACTGGTGCAGCTTGAGCTGCGGACCGACGACGATCACGGAACGCGCGGAGTAGTCCACACGCTTGCCGAGCAGGTTCTGACGGAAGCGGCCCTGCTTGCCCTTGAGCATGTCGGACAGCGACTTCAGCGGACGGTTGCCGGGGCCCGTCACCGGGCGGCCACGGCGGCCGTTGTCGAAGAGCGCGTCGACGGCCTCCTGGAGCATGCGCTTCTCGTTGTTCACGATGATCTCGGGGGCACCGAGGTCGAGAAGGCGCTTCAGGCGGTTGTTGCGGTTGATCACGCGGCGGTACAGGTCGTTCAGGTCGGAGGTCGCGAAGCGGCCACCGTCGAGCTGCACCATCGGACGCAGGTCCGGCGGGATGACCGGCACGCAGTCGAGCACCATGCCCTTGGGGCTGTTGCTGGTCTGCAGGAACGCGGAGACGACCTTGAGGCGCTTGAGCGCGCGGGTCTTCTTCTGGCCCTTGCCGGTGCGGATGATCTCGCGGAGGCGCTCGGCCTCCTCGTCCAGGTCGAAGGACTCCAGGCGCTTCTGCAGCGCCGCGGCACCCATCGAACCGTCGAAGTACGTGCCGAAGCGGTCACGCAGCTCGCGGTAGAGCAGCTCGTCGCCCTCCAGGTCCTGGACCTTGAGGTTCTTGAAGCGGGTCCACACCTCGTCGAGACGGTCGATCTCGCGCTGCGCGCGGTCGCGCAGCTGCTTCATCTCACGCTCGGCGCCCTCGCGCACCTTGCGGCGCACGTCGGCCTTGGCGCCCTCGGCCTCCAGCTCGGCCAGGTCGGTCTCGAGCTTCTTGGCGCGGGCTTCGAGGTCGGCGTCGCGCCGGTTCTCGATCTGCTGGCGCTCGACGGAGACGTGGGCCTCCAGCGAGGGCAGGTCGCGGGTGCGGCGCTCCTCGTCGACGTACGTGATCATGTACGCGGCGAAGTAGATGACCTTCTCGAGGTCCTTCGGGGCGAGGTCGAGCAGGTAGCCCAGCCGCGACGGAACGCCCTTGAAGTACCAGATGTGGGTGACGGGAGCGGCCAGCTCGATGTGGCCCATCCGCTCACGGCGCACCTTGGCGCGAGTGACCTCGACGCCACAGCGCTCACAGATGATGCCCTTGAAGCGGACGCGCTTGTACTTGCCGCAGTAGCACTCCCAGTCCCGGGTCGGACCGAAGATCTTCTCGCAGAAGAGTCCGTCCTTTTCGGGCTTGAGGGTGCGGTAGTTGATGGTCTCGGGCTTCTTGACCTCGCCGTGGCTCCACTGACGGATGTCGTCAGCGGTGGCCAGACCGATCCGGAGCTCATCGAAGAAGTTGACGTCGAGCACTATGCGTCAATCCCTCTCAGGGTTGTAAGTCTTAGGGGTCTGATACGGGGGTCCTGGGGCCGGCGGGCCTTGATCACCCTTTCCACAGGTGGCCAAGGCCCGGCCGGACTCCCGTCAGACCTCTTCGACGCTGCTCGGCTCGCGCCGGGACAGGTCGATGCCGAGCTCCTCCGCCGCGCGGAAGACGTCCTCGTCGGTGTCACGCATTTCGATGGACATACCGTCGCTGGACAGCACCTCCACGTTGAGGCAGAGGGACTGCATCTCCTTGATGAGCACCTTGAAGGACTCGGGGATGCCGGGCTCAGGGATGTTCTCGCCCTTGACGATGGCCTCGTAGACCTTCACGCGGCCGGTGACGTCGTCGGACTTGATCGTCAGCAGCTCCTGGAGGGCGTAGGCGGCGCCGTATGCCTCCAGCGCCCACACCTCCATCTCACCGAAGCGCTGACCACCGAACTGAGCCTTACCACCCAGCGGCTGCTGGGTGATCATCGAGTACGGGCCGGTCGACCGGGCGTGCAGCTTGTCGTCGACCAGGTGGTGGAGCTTGAGGATGTACATGTAGCCGACCGAGATCGGGTCCGGGAACGGCTCACCCGAGCGGCCGTCGAACAGCCGCGCCTTGCCGGACGGGAGGACCAGGCGGTCACCGTCGCGGTTGGGCAGGGTGTGCTCGAAGAGACCGGCCAGCTCGTCCTCACGCGCACCGTCGAAGACGGGGGTGGCGACGTTGGTCCGCGGCGGGACCTGGTCGGCACCGATGGCCTGAAGGCGCTGCGCCCAGTCGTCCGCGAGCCCGGAGACGTCCCAGCCGCGGCTGGCGAGCCAGCCGAGGTGGATCTCCAGGACCTGTCCCGGGTTCATTCGGGACGGGACACCCAGCGGGTTGAGGATGATGTCGACCGGGGTGCCGTCCTCCAGGAACGGCATGTCCTCGATCGGCAGGATCTTCGAGATGACACCCTTGTTGCCGTGGCGGCCGGCGAGCTTGTCACCGTCCGTGATCTTGCGCTTCTGCGCCACGTAGACACGAACCAGCTGGTTCACGCCCGGCGGCAGCTCGTCGCCCTCCTCACGGTCGAAGACGCGGACACCGATGACCTTGCCGATCTCGCCGTGCGGGACCTTCAGGGAGGTGTCGCGGACCTCGCGGGCCTTCTCACCGAAGATCGCGCGCAGCAGGCGCTCCTCCGGCGTCAGCTCGGTCTCACCCTTGGGCGTGACCTTGCCGACGAGGATGTCGCCGGCGACGACCTCGGCACCGATACGGATGATGCCGCGCTCGTCGAGGTCGGCGAGGACCTCCTCGGAGACGTTCGGGATGTCCCGGGTGATCTCCTCGGGGCCGAGCTTGGTGTCACGGGCGTCGACCTCGTGCTCCTCGATGTGGATCGAGGAGAGGACGTCGTCCTGCACGAGGCGCTGCGACAGGATGATCGCGTCCTCGTAGTTGTGACCCTCCCACGGCATGAACGCCACGAGCAGGTTCTTGCCGAGGGCCATCTCGCCGTCCTCGGTCGCGGGACCGTCGGCCAGGACCTGGCCCTCGATCACGCGGGCGCCCTCGTCGACGACGACCTTCTGGTTGACAGAGGTGCCCTGGTTCGACCGGGAGAACTTGTGCAGGCGGTACGTGGTGTACGTGCCGTCGTCGTTGGCGGTGGTGATGTAGTCCGCGGAGACCTCCTGGACCACACCGTCCTTCTCCGACTTCAGGACGTCACCGGCGTCGACCGCGCAGCGGTACTCCATGCCGGTGCCGACCAGCGGCGCCTCGGACTTGATGAGCGGAACGGCCTGGCGCATCATGTTCGCGCCCATGAGGGCACGGTTGGCGTCGTCGTGCTCCAGGAACGGGATCATGGCGGTCGCGACCGACACCATCTGGCGCGGGGAGACGTCCATGTAGTCGACGTCGTCACCGGGGACGTAGTCGACCTCTCCGCCACGGCGGCGGACCAGGACGCGGGACTCCTCGAAGCGGAGCTCGTCCGTCAGCGGCGCGTTGGCCTGCGCGATGACGAAGCGGTCCTCCTCGTCGGCCGTCAGGTAGTCGACCTCGTCGGTGACGACACCGCCGGTGACCTTGCGGTACGGGGTCTCGACGAAACCGAACGCGTTGACCCGGCCGTAGGAGGCGAGCGAGCCGATCAGGCCGATGTTCGGGCCTTCGGGGGTCTCGATCGGGCACATGCGGCCGTAGTGCGACGGGTGCACGTCACGGACCTCGAAGCCCGCCCGCTCACGGGAGAGACCACCCGGGCCGAGCGCCGACAGACGGCGCTTGTGGGTGAGACCCGACAGCGGGTTGTTCTGGTCCATGAACTGCGAGAGCTGGCTGGTGCCGAAGAACTCCTTGATGGAGGCGACGACCGGCCGGATGTTGATCAGGGTCTGCGGCGTGATCGCCTCGACGTCCTGAGTCGTCATGCGCTCGCGGACGACGCGCTCCATACGAGCCAGACCCGTGCGGACCTGGTTCTGGATGAGCTCGCCGACGTTGCGCAGACGGCGGTTGCCGAAGTGGTCGATGTCGTCGGTCTCGACGACGATCGACGTGCCGTTGTCGCCGACGGTCTCCGTCTCACCGGCGTGCAGCTTCACCAGGTACTTGATCGTCGAGATGATGTCCTCGACGGTCAGGATCCCGGCGTCGAGCGGGGCGTCGCCGCCCAGCTTCTTGTTGACCTTGTACCGGCCGACCTTGGCGAGGTCGTAGCGCTTCGGGTTGAAGTAGAGGTTCTCCAGAAGCGTCTGCGCGGCCTCACGGGTCGGCGGCTCGCCCGGACGCAGCTTGCGGTAGATGTCGAGCAGCGCGTCGTCCTGGCCCTGGGTGTGGTCCTTCTCCAGGGTGGCGCGCATCGACTCGTACTCGCCGAACTCCTCGAGGATCTGCTCGGTGGTCCAGCCGAGAGCCTTCAGGAGAACGGTGACGGACTGCTTGCGCTTGCGGTCGATGCGGACACCGACCATGTCGCGCTTGTCGATCTCCATCTCCAGCCAGGCACCCCGGGACGGGATGACCTTCGCGGAGAAGATGTCCTTGTCGGACGTCTTGTCGATGGAGGAGTCGAAGTAGACACCCGGCGAGCGGACCAGCTGCGACACGACGACACGCTCGGTGCCGTTGATGACGAAGGTGCCCTTGTTGGTCATGAGCGGGAAGTCGCCCATGAAGACCGTCTGGGACTTGATCTCGCCGGTCTCGTTGTTGGTGAACTCGGCGGTGACGAAGAGCGGGGCCGCGTACGTGAAGTCGCGGTCCTTGCACTCGTCGATGGAGTTCTTCGGGGGCTCGAAGCGGTGGTCGCGGAACGTCAGGGACATCGACCCGCTGAAGTCCTCGATCGGGGAGATCTCCTCGAAGATCTCCTCCAGACCGGACTTGGTGGGGACGTCCTGTCCGCTGTCCAGAGCCGCCTCGACACGAGCCTTCCACGCGTCGTTTCCGAGCAGCCAGTCGAAGCTCTCGGTTTGCAGCGCAAGAAGGTTCGGAACCTCGAGGGGCTCCTTGATCTTTGCAAAGGAGATGCGCAGCGGGGCGGTGCTGGCGCCGTTGTTCGTATTCGCGGTCGAGGCAGTGCGCGAGGCGGCCAAGAGGGGGTCCTTCCGAGGGCTCGGACTCACTACGCGCGTACCGGTCCCATGTCGGACACAGCATCGGGCCTTTCTCTGTCAGGCCGTATAAGGCCAGGTCAGAGATGATCCGATCGTCGATGCTCCAGCATGGGTATGCCCCTGGTGACGGGCAGGAGGCAGCTAACAGGCAGCGCAAAGGGTCAGTGTAGCCACTTGGCCCACTGATGTCCAGTCCCGGTTGTGGAGACCCTCTTCTTCGTCCTCAACACCTGCCGCAAGCCATGCCCTCGATGCACATCGATACTGCCCTCTTCGCCGCCGATCCATGCCTCGGATACGGATCGTTGTGACGACGCGTCCTGAGAATTGCGCGCTGCGTGCGGTTCGTCAAGGCCCCCCAGGCCCAAAGCGTGTGCCGCGATCGTCACGTGCGGCCCGCCCCACAACCCGTCTCTCTGCCTGTCACAGGGCCGCGGGAGGCACAACGAAGATCACCATACTCGTCGTGACCTGCAGTGCAAGGCAGCCGCTTCGGGGACCCCCGGCAACGCCGAAGAGCGACCACCCAGTTGGGTGATCGCTCTTCGGTGCGTCAGCGTTACAGCGCTACGTGAGCGGCTGTGGCAGCTTCACAGGAGCCCTGGAGGGGCTCGTCGGGTTACTTGACCTCGACGGAGGCGCCGGCGCCCTTGAGGGACTCGGCGGCCTTCTCGGCGGCCTCCTTGGCGACCTTCTCGAGGACCGGCTTCGGAGCGCCGTCGACGAGGTCCTTGGCCTCCTTCAGACCCAGCGAGGTCAGCTCACGCACGACCTTGATGACCTGGATCTTCTTGTCGCCGGCACCCGTGAGGATGACGTCGAACTCGTCCTGCTCCTCGGCGGCGGCGGCTTCGCCACCACCCTGGGCCGGACCGGCGGCGACGGCGACGGCCGCGGCGGCGGTGACGTCGAACTTCTCCTCGAAGGCCTTCACGAACTCGGCCAGCTCGATGAGGGTGAGGTTCTCGAACTGCTCGAGCAGCTCTTCCTGGGACAGCTTCGCCATGATGGCGTCCTTCCACTAATTCGGCAGGTGCCGGATGTACTGGTGAGGCGGGCGTACGTTCGGCCCGCTGCGACCGTCGCCGTCAGGCGGCGGTCAATGCGCGAGCCGAATTACTCGGCACCGCCCTGCTCGGCCTGCTTGGCACGAAGCGCCTCCGCGGTGCGGACGAACTTCGAGGGAAGCGCCTGGAAGAGCTGAGCAGTCTGCGTCTGCTTGCCCTTGAAGGCGCCCGCCAGCTTGGCGAGCAGAACCTCGCGGGACTCGAGGTCCGCGAGCTTCTTGATCTCGTCGGCGGACATCGCCTTGCCGTCAAGGACGCCGCCCTTGATGACGAGGTTCGGGTTGTCCTTGGCGAAGTCACGAAGACCCTTCGCCGACGTCACCGGGTCACCGGTGATGAAGGCGACCGCCGTCGGACCGTTGAACAGGTCGTCGAGCGTGGAGATCCCGGCCTCGTTGGCCGCGATCTTGGTCAGCGTGTTCTTCACCACGGCGTACTGGGCGTCTTCACCGAGCGAACGACGCAGCGTCTTGAGCTGCGCCACGGTGAGACCCCGGTACTCGGTCAGCACGGCGGCGTTCGAGCTGCGGAACTGGTCCGCCAGCTCGGCTACCGCGGCAGCCTTGTCGGGCCTTGCCATAAGCGTGGCCTCCTTCCGGGTGATGAGGACCGCTCAGAAGGGGCCGACACAACAAAACGCCCCGGCGCAGGCGCACGGGGCGTAGCTCGACCGGACGATCCGCACGCTGGGCGGCGAGGTCCGGGAACATGTCCACAGTCACCTACGCGGGTCGTCCGCAGTTTCAGCGGATCCTTCGGCCACCACGCCCTCTTGCGAGCACGAGGCAACGACCAGCGGTCTTTGGCTTCTGGAGGAGAGTACGTGAAGGGGACTCCGTCAAGCAAATCCGGCCGAACGGCCCAGTGCCCGGGCCGCCGCCGGACCCGGTCACCCCGGCCGGCCGACCGGCGGGTCACCCCCGGTCACCCCGGCCGGCGGACCGCCGGGTCACCCCCGGTCAGCGCCCGGATCACTCTTCCTGGGCGCCCTTGATGATCTCGGCGAGGTCGGCGGTGTCCTTGGCCGGCGGGGCCTTCACCGTCACCGGCTTGTTGTAGTCGAGGAAGGTGATGGTCACGTCGAGCGGGCCCTTGTCGGCCGTCCCGCGCAGGCGGAACTGGCGTGTGCGGTCCCCGCCGTCGATCCAGGTGTCCATCGTGAGCGTGTCGACGCCCATCTTCTCGTACTGCTCAAGGCTCTTCTCGCGCTGCTCGCGGACGGCCTTGTCCTCGCCCTTGAGGGTCTTGCGGAGCGAGTCCAGGGTGACCGAGCCCTTGTAGTGCGTGGTCTTCACGCCCTGGACGGTCTCGGTGCCGACCTTCTTCACGTTCTTCGAGCCGGTGAGGAAGGTGGACTCGGCCGCCGGGTTCCTGTCGGCCTGGCCGTCGGCGAAGGGGTCGCCTTCGGACCCCGTGCCGGCCTCGGGCGCGGACATGTCGAACTTGATCCAGCTTTTGCCGCCCATCTCCGGGTCGGGCTTCCCCCCGCCGACGTACATCGCGCCGTCCACGACCCGCATCTCGACCGGTCCGTCGTCGCCCGAGTTCGCGGCGGTCATCTTCATGCTCATGGCCGGCGGCTTCATGCTCATCGACGCTTCGGCGGCGACCTTGCCCGACTCCGGGACCTTGCCGGTCATCCGGTAGTGCAGGGACGTGATGTCCTCGGTGTTCTTCGCGGCCTTGGCGACGGCCGCCGCGGGCGTCATCTCCGGCGACTCGTCGGCGCCCTTGGAACAGGCCACCGCTCCCCCGCCCAGGACCAGCGCCGCGAGGGCCGCGCCGGTCGCTCCGCGTCGTACCGAGGTGTGCACAGCGAGACTCAAGATTCCCCCCAGGAAACAGATGAGCGATTCACAGCTTCAGATGTGCCATGAACATACCTGAGGGGACCGGTCATGATCCTCAGGGTTTTCGGTCCTGGCGCCCCACGGCTCAGCCCTCCGTGGCGCCGCCCTGCCTCTTCAGGAGGTCCCTGAAGTCGGCGGTGTCGGCGGCCGGCGGCTTTTGGGCCGGGACCTTCGTCCCGTAGTCGCTGTAGTACGCCGTCGAGGTCATCGTGCCGCTCGTCAGCTCGCCCTTCTCGACCTTCTTGACCAGCAGGTCGTCGCCGTCGACCCAGATGTCGACCTTCTCGGTGCTGACGCCGGCCGCGGTGAGCTGCTTCTTGAGGTCGGCGAGCTGGCCGGCGCTCAGGTGGGAGGAGCGGGCCGCCAGGTCGGAGACGTCGACCGTGCCGGAGTAGTGCGTGGTGCGCCGGCCGCGCACGGTCTCCGGGCCGACCTCGCGGACGTCGCCGGACGCCAGCAGCAGCTTCACCGACTGGTTCGGCGTGGTGTTCCGCATCTGGTCCTTCAGATACGCGCCCGAGCTGCCGCCGAACCGGGCGAGGTCGTCGTACCCGTACCGGATCCAGTGCTTGCCGCCCGCCTGCCGGGCGAAGGTGTCGCTCATCCGCGCGTAGTAGGCGTCCGAGAGGTACCGGGCCTGCATGGTGGTGCTGCCGGCCCGCCGCATGGTGTCGGCGAGGGTGCCGCCCGTGTAGGTGATGGTCATCGTGCCGGTGAGGCCGTGGGACCAGCCCATGACACCGTCGGCCTTCATGTCCATCAGCGTGCCCATGGACGTGGTCGACTCGACCTTCGCGGAGTCCGCGCCGTCGGTGGACCGCTCCGCGGAGCGCAGGGCGGCTATGGGGCTCACATGGGTGGCGGCCCGGTGCACCGCCTTGTCGTCCTTGCCCGAACTCCCCGACGTGTCCGAGGAGTTGCAGGCGGTCAGGCCCGCGAGCGCGGCGGTCAGCGCGAGCGGAAGGCTCACGCGGCGCACGATGCTGCTGTTCATTGGTCCCACCCCTATGCGATTCCTGTGACCGCACGCTAACGCAGGCCACTGACACACGTACCGGAAATTCCCGCCCGGGCGTTCGCCGAGGAAGGGTTCCGGACATGAAGACGGGCCCCGCACCTCGAAAGGTTGCGGGGCCCGTTTCACATACGCGTGCGCGACGCGGTCACCGGGGTGAGCGGAGGGCTCAGACGGCGGCCGGGTCCTCCTCGACGAGGAGGTTGCGGGTGCGGTTGGGGTCGACGGGGACGCCGGGGCCGATCGTCGAGCTGATCGCGGCCTTCTTGATGTAGCGGCCCTTGGCGGCCGACGGCTTCAGACGAAGGATCTCGTCGAGGGCCGCGCCGTAGTTCTCCACCAGCTTGGTGTCGTCGAAGGACACCTTGCCGATGATGAAGTGCAGGTTCGAGTGCTTGTCGACGCGGAACTCGATCTTGCCGCCCTTGATGTCGGTGACAGCCTTGGCGACGTCGGGGGTCACGGTGCCGGTCTTGGGGTTCGGCATGAGACCACGGGGACCGAGCACGCGGCCGAGGCGGCCGACCTTGCCCATGAGGTCCGGGGTGGCGACGACGGCGTCGAAGTCCAGACGGCCCTTCGCGACCTCGTCGATCAGTTCGTCGGAGCCGACGATGTCGGCGCCCGCGGCCTCCGCGGCCGCAGCACGGTCACCGGTCGCGAAGACCAGGACCCGGGCGGTCTTGCCGGTGCCGTGCGGCAGGTTCACGGTGCCACGGACCATCTGGTCGGCCTTGCGCGGGTCGACACCCAGGCGGAAGGCGACCTCGACGGTGCCGTCGAACTTGCTGGTGGAGGTCTCCTTGGCGAGACGGACGGCCTCGAGCGGGGCGTAGAGCTTGTCCCGGTCGACCTTGGCGTCCGCAGCGCGGAGAGACTTGCTGCGCTTGCTCACTACTGCTCCTGATGTGTTCTGAGGAGTCGTGGTGTGGGCCGAGCAGGCCCTGCCACGTGCGGCCGAGGCCGCTGATTTCCTACGAAGGTGGGTGTCAGCCCTCGACCGTGATGCCCATGGAACGGGCGGTGCCGGCGATGATCTTCGACGCGGCGTCCAGGTCGTTGGCGTTGAGGTCGGGCAGCTTGGTCGTGGCGATCTCGCGGACCTGCGCCTGGGTGATCTTGGCGACCTTGGTCTTGTGCGGCTCGCCGGAGCCCTTCTCGACACCCGCGGCCTTGAGGATCATCTTGGCGGCCGGCGGGGTCTTGGTGATGAAGGTGAAGGAGCGGTCCTCGTAGACCGTGATCTCCACCGGGATGACCCAGCCACGCTGCGACTCGGTCGCGGCGTTGTAGGCCTTGCAGAACTCCATGATGTTGACGCCATGCTGACCGAGCGCGGGGCCGACCGGCGGAGCCGGGTTGGCCGCACCGGCCTGGATCTGGAGCTTGATGAGCCCCGTGACCTTCTTCTTCTTGGGAGGCATTCCGGGTCCTCTTTCGTTTTCGCCTTCCTACGTCCGAGTCGCCCCGGACGGCTGCCCCCAGTCGGATCAATGATCCGGATGGAGGCATACCGCACAACGATAACGGGTATCCATGCGCGGCTAAAAACCGAGCAGGTCAGACCGGCCGCGATAGCCCGTCTGACCTGTTCGGAAGACGTACGTCCAGAAGGCGCTAGTTCTTCTGGATCTGGTCGAAGGACAGCTCGACCGGGGTCTCGCGGCCGAAGATCTCGACCAGGCCCTTGACCTTCTTCGAGTCGGCGTTGATCTCGTTGATCGTGGCCTGGAGCGTGGCGAAGGGGCCGTCGGTGACGGTGACCGAGTCGCCGACCTCGAAGTCCAGCACCTGGACCTCGACCTTGCGCGCCGGGGCGGGCTTGCCCTCGGCCTCGGCGGCCTCGCGGGCGGCCTTCTCCTCGGCCTCCGGGGCGAGCATCTTGACGATCTCGTCCAGGGTCAGCGGGTACGGGTCGTAGGCGTTGCCCACGAAGCCGGTGACGCCGGGGGTGTTGCGGACGACGCCCCAGGACTCGTTCGTCAGGTCCATGCGGACCAGGACGTAGCCCGGGAGCTTGTTCTGCTTGATGGTCTTGCGCTCGCCGTTCTTGATCTGCGCGACCTCTTCCTGCGGCACCTCGGCCTGGAAGATGAAGTCCTCGACGTTCAGCGAGACGGCACGCTGTTCGAGGTTGGTCTTCACGCGGTTCTCGTAACCGGCGTACGTGTGGATGACGTACCACTCGCCCGGGAGCGTGCGCAGCTCCTCGCGGAGGGCGGTCACGGGGTCGACGGGCTCGGCCTCTTCCTCGGCCTCGGCTTCCTCGGCCTCGGCGTCGGCCTCGTCGGCGACGAGGGCCTCGGCGGGCACGTCCTCGTCCGCGACGTCCGCACCGGACTCGTCCTCGACGTGCAGGGCCGCGTCCTCGGCGGGCTCGTCCGCGGCGGCATCGGCAGCCTCGAACTCGTCCACGACGTCCGCTCCCTCGACGATCTCGAGTTCGTCGTCAACGGACTCGACCGACTCGGAGGCGCCGTTCAGGTTCGGGTCAGACACGGTGGCTGCTTCTTCCTGGATACATGGGGGTGGAACGCGCGAAAGGGGCGCCGGTGACGGCGCCCTTCGCTCTCGGCTCAGCCGAAGACGTACTTGGCGGCGTGGTTGAGCCCATAGTCAATCACGGTCACCAGGCCGATCATGATGACGACGAAGACAATCACCACGGTGGTGTACGTCGTGAGCTGGTTGCGAGTCGGCCAGACGACCTTGCGGAGCTCCGCGACAATCTGGCGGTAGAAGATGGCAAGGCGCTTCAGCGGGCCCTTCTTGGCACGCTTACCGCCCTTGCGGGGCTTCTTGGACTCGGGCGCCTCGGCATCAGGCATGTCGATGGAGCCCACGGCGTCCGTCACTCGTCCTCACCTGATTCCGGGTCGTGGCCGTGCCGCGCCCGGTGGAGCCGCACGGCGGTGCATTGCAGTACGTACATGCGCACACATCCTGGCGAAAGGTGTGTGTAGCAGGGCCGGAGGGACTTGAACCCCCAACCGCTGGTTTTGGAGACCAGTGCTCTACCAATTGAGCTACGACCCTTTGATTTCCCCCAACGTACCGCATCCGCCCGGGTGCTCGGTGTGCACCGGGTGAGTGCGGCCGGTGAAGGCCAACGAGGTGAGAGTGTACGTGCTCGCGAGCCGGGCGTCGAACAGAAAGTGTCCGCCCGGGTCTTCTCCGCTGAAGATCGACTGGTGGGGCCGGTGGATGCGGACGGATGTTCTGCCGCTGTTCAGTCTGTGAAACCCGCGTGCCGGGGGCGTTTCCGGTCTGAAACGATGGGTCCCATGAGCGCTGCAATCCCTCCCACCGAGCGCCGGGTCTCCGCCCGAGTCGGCGCGATCTCCGAGTCCGCCACTCTCGCCGTGGACGCCAAGGCCAAGGCCCTCAAGGCCGCCGGACGTCCGGTGATCGGCTTCGGCGCCGGTGAACCCGACTTCCCCACCCCCGACTACATCGTGCAGGCGGCCATCGAGGCCTGCTCGAACCCCAAGTACCACCGCTACACGCCGGCCGGCGGGCTCCCCGAGCTGAAGGCGGCCATCGCGGCGAAGACCCTGCGCGACTCCGGCTACGAGGTGGAGGCCGCCCAGGTCCTCGTCACCAACGGCGGCAAGCAGGCCATCTACGAGGCCTTCGCCGCGATCCTCGACCCGGGCGACGAGGTCATCGTCCCGGCGCCGTACTGGACCACCTACCCGGAGTCCATCCGTCTCGCCGGCGGTGTCCCGGTCGAGGTCGTCGCCGACGAGACCACCGGCTACCGCGTCTCGGTCGAGCAGCTCGAAGCGGCCCGCACCGAGAACACCAAGGTGCTGCTCTTCGTCTCGCCGTCCAACCCGACGGGCGCGGTCTACACCCGCGAGCAGATCGAGGCGATCGGCCGCTGGGCCGCCGAGAAGGGCCTGTGGGTCCTGACCGACGAGATCTACGAGCACCTGGTCTACGGCGACGCCGAGTTCCACTCGCTGCCCGTGGTGGTGCCCGAGCTGCGCGACAAGTGCATCGTGGTGAACGGCGTCGCCAAGACGTACGCCATGACCGGCTGGCGCGTGGGCTGGGTCATCGGCCCGAAGGACGTCGTGAAGGCCGCGGCCAACCTCCAGTCGCACGCCACGTCCAACGTGTCGAACGTGGCCCAGGTCGCCGCGCTCGCCGCCGTCTCGGGCGACCTGTCGGCCGTCGCGAAGATGCGCGAGGCCTTCGACCGCCGCCGCAAGACCATCGTGCGCATGCTGAACGAGATCGAGGGCGTGGTCTGCCCCGAGCCCGAGGGCGCCTTCTACGCCTACCCCTCGGTGAAGGGGCTCCTCGGCAAGGAGATCCGCGGCAAGCGCCCCGCGGACACGGTCGAGCTGGCCGCGCTGATCCTGGAGGAGGTCGAGGTGGCGGTCGTCCCGGGCGAGGCCTTCGGCACGCCGGGCTATCTGCGGCTGTCGTACGCCCTCGGTGACGAGGACCTCGTCGAGGGCGTCAGCCGGCTCCAGAAGCTGCTCGCCGAGGCGACGGACTGACGTCTCTCCCGTCCCGGGCCGCCCTCGGGCGCCGGTGACATCGTGCTCCACGCGCGCGTGCGGGGGCCGGCCACCCATCCGGTGGCCGGCCCCCGTTCGTGCGTTCGGGCAAGCTCACGATCAGGGAAAGCGCTACCGGCACGGCGTCCGGGTGCGGCAGGATCCTGGGATGGAGCGCGTACGTGATGTAAGTGAACTGCCGAAGGCCCATCTGCACCTGCACTTCACCGGGTCGATGCGGTCCACGACCCTGCTGGAGCTGGCCGACAAGTACGGGGTACGCCTGCCGGACGCGCTGACCAGCGGGGAACCGCCGAAACTCCGGGCGACCGACGAGCGCGGCTGGTTCCGCTTCCAGCGCCTGTACGACGCGGCCCGGGCCTGTCTGCGCGAGCCCGAGGACATCCGGCGGCTGGTCCGCGAGGCCGCCGAAGAGGACATCAAGGACGGCTCCGGGTGGCTGGAGATCCAGGTCGACCCGACGTCGTACGCGCCCCGGCTCGGCGGGCTCATCCCGGCCCTGGAAGTCATCCTGGACGCGGTCGACTCGGCCATGCGGGACACCGGTCTCGGGATGCGCGTCCTGGTCGCCGCGAACCGCATGAAGCACCCGCTGGACGCCCGCACGCTGGCCCGGCTCGCCGTGCGGTACGCGGACCGCGGGATCGTCGGCTTCGGGCTCTCCAACGACGAACGGCGCGGCATGGCGCGGGACTTCGACCGGGCCTTCGCGATCGCGCGGGAGGGCGGGCTGCTGTCCGCGCCGCACGGCGGCGAGCTGACCGGGCCCGCCTCGGTCCGCGACTGCCTGGACGACCTGCACGCCTCCCGGATCGGCCACGGGGTGCGGGCCGCCGAGGACCCCCGGCTGCTCAAGCGGCTCGCCGACCGTGGGGTCACCTGTGAGGTGTGCCCCGCCTCGAACGTCGCCCTCGGTGTCTACGAGAAGGCGGCCGACGTACCCCTCAGGACTCTGTTCGAAGCCGGGGTCCCGATGGCCCTCGGTGCGGACGATCCGCTGCTCTTCGGATCACGGCTCGCCGCCCAGTACGAGATCGCCCGGCGCCACCACGCCTTCACGGACGCGGAACTGGCCGAGCTGGCCCGGCAGTCGATCCGCGCCTCGGCCGCGCCGGAGGACGTACGCGCGAAACTCCTGTCCGGCGTCGACGACTGGCTGGCCTCCTAGCTCTCCGAGGGCGGGTCCCGGGGCTGCGGGTCAGGGGGCGGCCGGCGCGATCCCGGCGAGCAGGGTGCGGGCGAGCGCCGACGCGAAGGTGTCGAGCGGCGGGGGTGTGCCGTCCTCGGTGGCGTCGTAGGCGAACGCGCGCTGCGCGCAGGCGCCCAGCAGCAGCGAGGCGGCGGCGTAGGTGTCGGCACCGGGCTGGACACGCCCGGCCCGCTGCTCGGCGCGCAGATAGGCGGCGACCCCGTGGATCGGCACGTGGGGGCCCGCGCCCATGGCCCGCATCGCCGCGTCGTGGCGCCGCTTGAGCTGGGTCTCCGCGTACAGGGAGGCGGCGATCGGGAAGCTCTGCTCGTAGAACAGGGCCGCCTGGCGGGCGATGTCGGTGAGGTTCTCCTCCAGGGAGTGCTCCGCCGGTTCGGACATCAGCCGCTCCAGCAGCGGGCCGAGCCGGGGCAGCCGCTCCTCCAGGACGCGGATGAACAGCTCCTCCTTGCCGGCGAAGTACTTGTAGAGGGCCGCCTCGGAGCAGCCGGCCGCCTTGGCGATCTCCTTGGTGGTGACCCGGGCGAGGCCGAGGGTGAGCATCAGCTCGTGCGCGGCGTCGAGGATACGGATCCGGGCCGGCTTCGACCGCGCGGGTTCGGCGGCGGATGTCTGCTGCATGGGGCCCAAGGATTCCACGGCGCGTCCTCGCGGGGTTGACGGGTGGGTGAGTACTTACCCACTCTAGAAGGAGCAAGGGTGAGTGAACACTCACCCACCTCCACTCACCTCCACCCCCCTCTCGCCTCATCCACATCCGCCCACCCTTGGGGAGCAGGCCATGAAACTCACCGTTCTCGGTGCCACCGGAGGCATCGGCCAGGAGATCGTCCGGCAGGCCCTCGGCGCGGGCCACGAGGTCACCGCCGTCGTACGGGACCCGGCGCGGCTGTCCGTCACCGGCGCGGGTCTGGAGGTGTTCCGCGCGGACCTCACCGACCCGGGGGCGCTGCGTTCCGCCGTCGCCGGCCGGGACGCGGTGCTGTCCGGGCTCGGCGCGCGACGCCGCAAGGACGCCGGGGTCGCGGCCCGGCTCACCCGTACGGTGCTGGGCGCGATGGAGGCCGAGCAGACGCGGCGCCTGCTCGTGGTCAGCGCCGGCCCGGTCGGGCCGGCCGCCGTGGAGGACGGGTTCCTCGACCGCGCGATGCGCGGCATGATCTCGTCGCTCCTGAAGGACGTGTACGCCGACCTGCGGGAGATGGAGGCGGCGCTGGCCGCGAGCGCCACCGACTGGACGTCCGTACGCCCGCCGCGCCTCCAGGACAAGCCGCTGACCGGGTCCTACCGCACGGTCGTGGGCGGTTTCCCGCCCCGGGGCCGGTTCATCGGACGCGCCGACGTGGCCCACGCGATGCTGGCGATGACCGACGACCCGGCGACGGTGAAGCAGGGGGTGGGGGTCGCCTACTAGGACGTCCGCCGGGCGTCACCGGGGAACCGGACGGGCCGAGCGGACCGCGCAGACCGGGCGGGCCGGGCCGGCCGGGCGGACCGGGCGGGCCGGGCGTGTCAGAGGCTGACGCCGACCGTCACCGGCTCGTTGACGAGGGTGATCCCGAAGGCCTCGCGGACTCCGGCGACGACCTCGCGGGCCAGCGCGAGCAGGTCCTCGGTGGTGGCCTCGCCCCGGTTGGTGAGGGCCAGCGTGTGCTTGGTCGAGATGCGCGCGGGTCCGGTCCCGTAGCCCTTGGCGAACCCCGACTTGTCGATCAGCCAGGCCGCGGAAGTCTTGGTGTGCCCCTCGCCCGCGGGGTAGGCGGGCGGTACGGCGTCGGCGCCGAGGCGCTCCTTCACGCGCGCGTGGAACGCGGCGAACGCCTCGTCGGTGAGAATCGGGTTGGTGAAGAACGACCCGGCGGACCAGGTGTCGTGGTCCTCGGGGTCGAGCACCATGCCCTTGCCCGCGCGGAGCTTCAGGACGGTCTCGCGGGCGTCGGCGAGCGGAACGCGGTCGCCGGGCTCCACGCCGAGCGTGCGGGCGGTCTCGGCGTACTTGACCGGCGCCGAGAGGCCGTCGGCGTCCTCCAGCTCGAAGCGGACACGCAGCACGACATGGCGGTCGGGCTCGGCCTTGAAGCGGCTGTGGCGGTAGGAGAAGGCGCACTCGGCGTTGGTCAGCGTGACCGTCTCGCCCGTCTTCCGGTCGTAGGCGATCACTTCGCTGATCGTCGACGACACTTCCTGGCCGTACGCGCCCACGTTCTGGATCGGGGTGGCGCCCGCGGAGCCGGGGATGCCCGCCAGGCACTCGATCCCGGCGAGCCCGGCCTCGACGGTGCGGGCGACCGCGTCGGTCCACACCTCACCGGCGGCAAGCTCCAGCGTCGTACCGTCGAGCGAGAAGCCCTCGGTGGCGAGGCGCAGGGCCGTACCGGCGAAGCCCTTGTCGCCGATGACCAGGTTCGATCCGCCGCCGATCAGCAGCAGCGGCGTCCCGGCGGCGTCGGCCTCGCGCACGGCGGCGACCACCTCGGCGTCGGTCGTGGCGGTGATCAGCCGGGCGGCCGGGCCGCCGAGCCGGAAGGTGGTCAGCGGGGCGAGCGGGGCATCGTGGAGTTCCAGCACGGGCCCAAGACTACGAGAAGGCGCGGACCGTCCCGGCCACCGGTGCGCGCAGGTGCACCACGCCGGGCCCGGCTGCGACGACGGGACGAGAGACGAGAGCGGCCCCGCCGGTCGAGCGGGGCCGTTCTCGTCGTACGCGGAGAGGTTCCGGAGGTCGCCCCAGGGCTCAGCGGGAGGCGGGCTCCAGCCGAGCGGCCCCGGCCGTCTCCTCCTGGCCCGCCTGGTCCCCCTGGTCCGCGTGGTCCGCCTCGGAAGCGGGGGCCTGCGTGCCGTCCTGCTCGGTGCCCTCCGGGCGCCGGGTCCTCGGGATGGCCAGGGTGGCGAGACCCGCGAGGGCCACCACCCCGGCGCCGACGACCAGCGCGGGCCGCAGTCCGTCGACGAAGGTCTGCGCCGTCGCGTAACCGCCCTGCGCCGAGAAGATCGAGGACATGACCGCGATGCCGAGCGCGCCGCCCACCTCGCGGAGCGCGTTGTTGGCGCCGGAGGCGATGCCCTGCTCCTGCGGCCGGACGCTGGACATCACCAGGTTGGACGCGGGGGCGAAGTAGAGGGACATCCCGATGCCGCTGATGATCAGCGCGGGCAACTGCGCGCCGTACGAGGCGTCGGCGGCCACCACGGAGGCGTAGTACGCGAGTCCGGCGGCCTGGAGGAAGAGCCCGGTCGCCACCACGGGGCGCCCGCCGATCCGGTCGGACAGGTAGCCGGCGATGGGCGCGACGAGCATCGGCATGCCGGTCCAGGGCAGCATCCGCAGGCCCGCCTCGGTCGGCGAGTAGCCGAGCACGCCCTGCATGTACTGGCTGAGCAGGAAGATCGAGCCGAACATGCCGAGGAACATCAGCAGGCTGGCCGCGTTGATCCCGGCGAAGGCACGGGAGCGGAAGAGCCGCATGGGGAGCATCGCGTTCCTGGCCCGGCTGCCGTGCACCACGAATCCGGCGAGCAGCGCGGAGCCCGCGAACAGGGCGGTGAGCACGAACGGGGTGGTCCAGCCCTCGGCGGGCCCGCGCACCAGGCCGTAGACGATGCCGAAGAGACCGCCGCTGGCGAGCAGGGTGCCGGGGAAGTCGAGCGGGTTGCCGTTGCCGAAGGACTCGGCGAGCCGCAGCCGGGCGAGCGGGAGGACGGCGAGGCCCAGCGGGACGTTCAGCCAGAAGATCCAGTGCCAGGAGACGTGTTCGGTGAGGCTGCCGCCGATGAGCGGCCCGGAGGCGACCGCGAGTCCGTTGACGGCGCCCCAGATCCCGTACGCCATTCCGCGTCGCGCGGCCGGGACCGCGGCGGTCAGCAGGGTCAGCGTCAGCGGCATCATGATCGCCGCGCCGACGCCCTGGACGGCCCGGGCGGCGATCAGGGAGTCGATGCCGGGGGCCATGGCCGCGGCGGCGGATGCTCCGGTGAAGATGCTCAGGCCGACCAGGAAGAGGCGGCGGCGCCCGAACCGGTCACCGAGGGCCGCGCCGAACATCAGCAGGACGGCGAAGGTGAGCGTGTAGGCGCTCACGGTCCATTCGAGGTCGTCCAGCGCTCCCCCGAGGTCCTCGCGGATCGAGGGCAGCGCTGTGGTGACGACGAGGTTGTCGAGGGCCGCCATGAATCCGGCGACGCTGGTGATGACGAGGGCCCATCCGGCACCGCCACGCCGCTTGGCCGGCGAGCCGGGTCCGTCCTGGTCCGCGGGGCCGTTGGCTTCCGCCCGCCCGTCGGCTTCCGCCGGCCCGTTCGCTTCCGCCGGCCCGTTGGCTTTCGCCGAGCCGCCGGCGTCCGCTCCCGCGGGTCCGTTCTCTTCTGTCCGTGCCGTCCGCTGTGACATCGCTCCCCCAGAGAGATGCGTGGATCATCGGTTAGTTATTGATGACTAACTTTCGCGGGCACGAAAAGGCGCGGAAATCCGCCCTCGCAGCGCCCCTACTTACTTCTCCAGCCGGCCCGTGACCCGCGCCGACGGGTACAGCCCTTCCCAGACCCGGTGCTCGGGCGGGAACCCCATCGCCACCAGGCAGTTGATGAGCATGCCGTACGCCATGAAGGTCGCCGTGTCCTCGGACCGTGCGCCGAGCGGCAGGTGAACCGTGTCCCAGAGCCGCATCCAGCCGGCCCGTACCGCCTCGCCCAGCTCGCGATCGCCGGCCTCCTCGGCCGCCGCCACCGCGACGTACATCTGCATCTGCATGAGCAGTCGCTCGGGGTGCTCCGAGATGACCTTCACATAGGCGTTCGCCATGGAGTGCAGGGCTTCCTCGCCCTCCAGACCCTCGGCGGCGTCTCCCATGGTGCGCCGCGTCAGCTCCATGCAGTGCTCGGCGGCCGCCAGGAAGATCGCCTTCTTGCTCGGGAAGAGGCGGAAGAGATACGGCTGCGAGACACCCACGCGCTTGGCGATCGCGTCCGTGGACGTGCCGTCATAGCCGCCCCGGGCGAACTCGCTCATCGCCGCGCGGATGACGCTCTCGCGCCGCTCCTCTGCGCTCATCCTGACCATGCGGCTAAGTTAGTACTCAATCACTAACTACGTCAAGGGGGGTGCGGCGGGGTTGCCGGAAGCGGGTTCGGGGCGCCGGAAGGGGGCTCCCAGGGGCGACGAGGCGGGGACGAGGGCGGGACGAGTAGAGGCGTCCGCAATAGACGAGTAAGGGGCGTCCGCAATAGGCGGGCGCCCCTTACCGGAGTCCTTGACCGTGGGCCGAGCGTGCACCAACCACGCACCGACCATGTGCCGGGCGCTACGGGCCGGCCGCTCGGGCCGGTCGCACGACCGCTAGACCGGCCGTACACCCTCTACGCCACTCGCACGACCGCCAGGCCAACCACTCGACCGCTAGGCCAGCCGTACGACCGCGCGGGACATCCCCAGCACCTTCTGGCCGGCGCTCGTGGCCGTGAGGTCGACGCGGACGGTGTTGTCGTCGAGCTTGGCGCCGATCTTGGCGCTGACCTTGATGGTGGCGCCCTTGTCGTCGTTGGGGACGACGACCGGCTTGGTGAAGCGGACGCCGTACTCCACGACCGCGCCCGGATCGCCGACCCAGTCGGTCACGACCCGGACGGCCTCGGCCATGGTGAACATGCCGTGCGCGATGACGTCGGGGAGACCGACCTCGACCGCGAACTTCTCGTTCCAGTGGATCGGGTTGAAGTCCCCGGAGGCGCCCGCGTACTGCACGAGCGTGGCACGCGTCACCGAGAAGGTCTGGGCGGGCAGCTCGGTGCCGACCTCGACGTCCGCGTAAGAGATCTTCGCCGCCATGTCAGCCCACCTCCGCCGCGCGCGCGACCAGCTTGGTGATCGCCGTCACGACATGCTCGCCCGCCTCGTCGTGGACCTCGCCCCGGACGTCCAGGATGTCGTTGCCCGCCAGGGACTTGATCGACTCGATGGTCGAGGTGACCGTGAGCCGGTCACCCGCGCGCACCGGGCGGGTGTACGCGAACTTCTGGTCACCGTGCACCACCCGGCTGTAGTCGAGGCCCAGTTGCGGGTCCTGGACGACCTGGCCCGCGGCCTTGAAGGTGATGGCGAACACGAAGGTCGGCGGGGCGATCACGTCGGGGTGCCCGAGTGCTCGCGCGGCCTCGGGGTCCGTGTACGCGGGGTTACCGTCTCCGACGGCCTCCGCGAACTCGCGGATCTTCTCCCGGCCGACCTCGTAGGGGTCGGTGGGCGGGTAGGACCGCCCCACGAAGGACTGGTCGAGCGCCATCGGCTCGGCACCTCCTGGTTGTCTTCACTCTCTGACACCGGCGGACCCGGTCGTACCGGACACCTGCCGGGGAACCCGTACCGGGGGATCTGTACCGGGAGATCCGTACCGGACACCTACCGGGGGATCCGTACGGAGGACCCGTACCGGACACGGTTGTACACGTGCACAAGGTCGCACAACGACGCGAGGCCGCCCCCCGCGAAGGGGACGGCCTCGTGTACGAGCCTGATTTATCGCGTTTCGCGGTGCGCGGTGTGCGCGTTGCAACGCGGGCAGTGCTTCTTCATCTCCAGTCGGTCCGGGTCGTTACGCCGGTTCTTCTTGGTGATGTAGTTCCGCTCCTTGCACTCCACGCAGGCCAGCGTGATCTTCGGGCGGACGTCGGTGGCAGCCACAGGAGTGCTCCTTGACGAACGGATGGGACATTAATGCATAGAAGAGTAGCCGATCGAAGGACCGACCCCGCAATCGGCTACCGTCAGTAGCGGTGACCGGACTTGAACCGGTGACACAGCGATTATGAGCCGCTTGCTCTACCGACTGAGCTACACCGCTTTGATGAGATCGGCCCCCGCCTCGCGACGGGAACCTCTCACACCAGAGCCCCAATACGGAATCGAACCGTAGACCTTCTCCTTACCATGGAGACGCTCTACCGACTGAGCTATTGGGGCGAGCGATGAAGACATTACACGGTCGCCCGCCGATCGCCCAAATCCGTTTCGCGGCACCCGCCCCGTCCTGTTCCCCGGCGTTCGCCCGGCCGTTCCCGGGACCTCTCAAGAGCCCCCGGCGCCCCGGGAATCACACGCGGTGACGGGGGCGGGACGAGGCCGTCCCGGACCCCGTGGGCGGCCCTTCCGCCGTCGCCCGCACCTTGCCGGTCGCCCCTCCCCCGCACTGCCGCCGGGCTCCCGTGCAGGTCCCGGGCCTGTCCGGCGGTGTCCGGCGCCGTCCGCCCCTGCCCGGCCCCTGCCCGGCCGGCGCCGCGCCGACGGACCACACCGGTACGACTATTGCGCTCCTCCCCGACGTTGACGGATCACCGTCCTAGGCTCGACTCACGCTGCGTGATCTTGTGTCCCTCTCTTGTATCGCCCTCTCGTGTCCCCCGCCGCGCAGCCGTCCCTCCCGCAGCCGCCCCCGAGCCCAGGAGTGCGATGCCCGACCGACAGCAGCAGCCTCACTCCTCCTCGGGACAGACCGAGACGGCCGCGCTCCTGCTGTGCGGAGCGCGCCTCACCGACGGCCGGACCGTGGACGTACGGCTGGGCGGCGGACGCATCGAGGCGGTCGGCACCGCCGGGAGCCTGGCGGGCGCCTCCGGAGCCCTCGCCGCGAAGGTGGACCTGGACGGCTACCTCCTCCTGCCGGCGCCCGCCGAACCCCACGCGCACAGCGACACCGCCCTGACGGCGGACGGCGACGGCCCGCTCGCCTACGACGACCAGGAGATCCAGCGCCGGGCCACCGAGGCCGCCCTGCTCCAACTCGGGCACGGCGCCACGGCGTTGCGCTCCCACGTGCGCGTCGGCGACGTACAGGGGCTGGACGCCCTGGCGGCGGTGCTCCAGGTACGGCGGTCGCTGCGCGGGCTCGCGGAGCTGACGACGGTGGCGATGCCACGGGTGCTGACCGGCGCGGCGGGGGCGGACGGGCTCGCGATGCTGCGGGACGCCCTGAAGATGGGCGCCTCCGTGGTGGGCGGCTGCCCGGACGCCGATCCCGATCCGGCGGGATACGTGGAAGCCGTCTTGGAGTTGGCCTCCGAACACGGCTGCCCGGTCGACCTGCACACGGACGCCGCCGACCCCGCGCGGCTCTCGAGGCTCGCGGCGATGGCCGGCGGACTGCGCCCCGGCGTGACACTCGGACCGTGCGGCGGTCTCGGCGAACTGCCGGCCGAGGTGGCCGCCCGCGCCGCGGACCAACTCGCCGCGGCCGGCGTGACGGTGGTGTGTCTGCCGCAGGGCGGCTGCGGCGCGGCGGACCACCGCGCCACCGCTCCCGTACGACTCCTGCGGTCGGCCGGGGTACGCGTGGCGGCCGGCAGCGGCGCCCTGCGTGACGTGTCCAACCCGGTGGGCCGCGGAGACCCGCTGGAGGCCGCCTACTTGTTGGCCTCCCGCTACGGGCTGCGCCCCGAGGACGCCTACAAGACGGTGAGTTGTGCGGCGCGGGCGGCGCTGGGGCTGCCCGAGGTACGGGTGGAGGCGGGCTTCCCGGCGGAGTTGCTGGCCGTCCGGGGCGACCGGCTGGACGGGGTGCTGTCCCTCGCGTACAGCCGGATCGTGGTGCACCGGGGGCGCGTGGTGGCGCGGACCAGCGCGGTGCGGGAGTACTGCAACTCGGCGGCCGCGTCGGGGCTGGACCTTCCTCGGCAGGGGCGTGGGGGGCCTTCTTAGGGACGGCGCCTTCGCCGGAGGGCGCGGGCCACTTTGCATCCGGGAGCGCGGGCCTTCTTACGTACGGGGGCGCGGGCAGCCTTATGGGGAAGCAGGGGTCCGCCCGGCCCCCGGAGTGTTTCCCCGGAGGCCGGTGAGCGGGTGGACCGGTGACCCGGCGGATCGGTGGATCGGTGACCCGGCGGATCGGTGGATCGATGACTCAATGGATCGATCACCCGGCGGATCGGTGCGCGGGGCGGGGTTTCTAGAACTCGCCGGTGTCGCCGGTGTCGCCGGTGTCGCCGGTGTCCGTGTCGGTGCCGCCGAGCAGGCCGCCACCCAGGAGGCCGGAGCCGGCGCCGGGGAACTTGTCCGCGGGGAGTTCCGTGGCTCCCTTGGGCGCGCTGACGTCACCGGCCTTGGTGAGCTTCAGGACGAGGGGCAGCTTGGTGCCCTTGGGGCCGTCGGCGAGGGCGCCGAGGTCGACGCGGAGCTGTCGCAGGTCGCCGTTCTTCAGGGTGAAGTCGGCGGAGACCTTCTTGTCCGGGGCGTCCTTGAGGTCCTTGGCGGTGGGCAGTTCCATGCCGGCCGGGAGGTCGCTCTGGAGGGGGCGAAGCTTGGCGACGATGCCGGTGACCAGGTCACGGAAGTTGCCCGTGGCGACGACGTGTTCGACACCGTCGGCGCCGTCCTTGGTGCGGAAGGTGACCTTGCGCCCGAGGACCGAGCCCACCGCGTCCAGGATCTTCCGCTGCGTCTTGGCGTCGATGTCACCCGAGTCGCCGGAGCCGCCGGCCCCCTTGGCGCCCCCGGACTTCTGCGCGTCCTTGAGCGCCTTGGTGTCCATCTTCATCCAGGCGCCTACGAAGAGTTTCTTCATCTCCTTCTGGCTGGGCGGGACATCGTCGGCCGACGGGACGGGGAAGCCCATCGCCTTGCCGAGTGCCTTCATGTCGGTGCGGTAGTACGTGAAGTCGCCGACGACGCGGTACTCGGCGAGGACGCCGTCGGCGCCCGCGATCCTCAGGCTGGTCCCGACCAGGTCCTTCTCGCCCGAATCGGCCAGCGGCTTCTTCGACTTGACCGAGACGTCGACGTGCAGGGTGCTCAGGATCCTGGCGGCCGCCGGCGGAAGGGCGTCGTCCGAGTCGCCGGCGAGGGCGTTGATCGCGTCGGCGTCGGCGTCGAGGTCCAACCGGAAGGAGAGGGACTTCTGTTCGCCGAGCCGGTCGACGGCGCGGTCCAGCTTCTGGCCGGCGGTGAGGTTCTCGACCGTGCCGCAGGCTGCCGCCGTGGTCAGAAGGGCGACGGTGCAGCCGGCCGCGGTGACGGTCTTGCGTATGGCGGTGATGGTGATCTCCTCTACGTCGCCGTGCGGGCCGCCCGGCGATCCTTCGTTCGCGTGTTTCAGTCGTGCTCGACGCGACCACGGCGCATCCGTCGCACCGGGCCCGTCGGCCCACCTCAGAGGCGCCCGAAGCGCCCTGTGCGTGCTGTGCGCCCTGTGTGTCCACAGTGATCACCCATGTGACTCATGAGTTGTCCACAGGGTTGTGCGGCGAACGTCTTCCTCCGGGCGTACGGTCGGAGACATGCGCATTGTCATCGCTGGAGGTCATGGTCAGATCGCGCTGCGGCTGGAGCGACTGCTCGCCGCGCGCGGGGACGAGGTCGTGGGGCTGATCCGCCACGCCGAGCAGAGCGACGATCTGCGGGCGACCGGCGCGGAGCCGGCCCTGTGCGACCTGGAGTCGGCATCGGTGGACGAGGTGGCGGCACACCTGCGCGGGGCGGACGCGGCCGTGTTCGCGGCGGGCGCGGGCCCGGGCAGCGGGGTGGACCGTAAGCAGACGGTGGACAAGGGCGCGGCGATCCTCTTCGCGGACGCGGCGGAGCGGGCAGGCGTACGGCGTCACGTGGTCGTCTCCTCGATGGGCGCCGACCCGGACCACTCCGGCGACGAGATCTTCGACGCCTATCTGCGGGCCAAGGGCGAGGCCGACGCGTACATCCGCGGCCGTCAGGGCCTGGACTGGACGATCCTGCGCCCCGGCAGCCTGATCGACGACGCGGGCACGGGTCTCGTACGACTGGAGGCGTCCACGGGCCGAGGCACGATCCCCCGCGACGACGTGGCCGCGATCCTCGCGGAACTGGTCGACACCCCGGCGACGGCAGGCCTGACCCTGGAGGCGATCGGCGGCTCGACCCCGATCTCGGTAGCGGTGAAGTCGGTGGCGGGGAACTAGCCGGGCTGGGGTGCGCAGGCGCCGGCCAGGTCAGAGGTGAGTGGCGCGCTACGACGGCTGGCGGCGGCACCCAGCCACGGGCTGCGGGCCGCACCGTCCGACGGCGGGCCGCACCGTCCGACGGCGGGCCGCACCGTCCGACGGCGGGCCGCACCGTCCGTCACGACCTGACGGTCACGGGGCACACTGATGTCATGTCATCGCGTCGCAGACACTGCCCCGAGTGCCGCCGGGAGATCGCCGTCGTCGCGGGCCGCTTCGCGCGTCACGATCCGCCCGGCGCGCGGGAGAGCACCGAGCTGATCTCGTGCCCGGGCTCGCGCCGCCAGGCCCAACTGGGCGCGGCCCAGCCAACCTTGGACGGCTACACAGTCCCAGCCTTCCCGGGCCAACTCCCCCTGTTCTGACGCGCCAGGTGACCCGACCCGCGTCCCACCTCGTCAGGAACGGCGAAAGGTCTGTGATCAGTCGGGCTCTCCAGGCGTGCCAGTACCAGGAACCTCCAGGGGACGCCGGGCAATGGCTCCACTGCCGCTCGCCCGGTCAGCAGGACTGGTGTGTGGGCGTCTCTGATCCCGCTGGGAAATTGAGGGCCGGGTAGGTTGCCGACCTGAACGGGCACGCGGAAGGACGGGCGAGCGGCCTTCGCTCGCTCTCAACTGTCGCGGCGGCTCGCGGTCCAGGGCTCTGGCGGCTTCGAGCACCTGCCCCGAGAAGCGCCGCAGCCACAAGGTGCTGGGCACCGTGGTGAACCTCGTGATCCCGAAAAGGAACGAGCTGTCGGCTACTTTCAGGATCAACTTGGGTGCGGCGCCTCGCCGCGTTGGAAAGTTCACCAAGGCCATGTAGACGTCCCGCCGAAGCTTCGGTACCGAACCGAGATCAAGGCAGACGAAGTAAGCGGCACTCGTCAGAAGCAGCACCCCCCCTGCAATAGCTTTTCTTGAGAAAGCACTGGGCGTCAACGACGCCACAAGACCCAAAACGCAAAAGCTGCCTGCCACGAAGACCAGCGCGAAGGCCAGGAGGCGCGTGAGGAATTTAACTCCGGACACGAGTCCGCCGGGGGCCGGCACATTCGCGATCGTCACCACCGCAGGAAACTCGGCAGGATGATGGATCTCGCTTTTCCTCGCCAATGCGCTCGCATAACTCAGGCAGTAGGTGTACAAGGACGGCCGATAGGCACCCCAATGAATATCCGTCCTGAACCACCATTGGCGTGCGTCGAGCATGGCAACCTTGTCGGCAAGCCACTGAGGTACGGCTTCCCTGGAAAACTCAACGGCTACCGACTGATGTCTCAGACCCGCCTCAGCCACCAGCAGGGCCAGGCCGTCCGCGAAGTCCGTTTCGGTCTCGACCATTTCAAGGATCATGGCTCGCAACGGCGGATAGGACATGCTGGCCACCACCAGACCGGGTTGCTCGGCCACAAGGTCCACTCCCGTGGCCGCGGCGAGCCGCATTGCGGCCGGCGCATCAACGGAGGCGTAGCTGCTGAAAAGCTGGACCAGCCGTGCACGGTCGTCCTGGACCAGATCCCGGAAAAGGTCCTCCAGCGTCCTCCGCGGCCTTCGCCCGTACGCAGTCAGCCACTCTTCCGATTCCTTGAGTACGACATTGAACAGATGCAGTCGTCGCAGCCAGGCGTCGTCCCACGAACCGGACGGCGTCCGGGACAGGAATGCCGACTCGGCTGCCGAGTGCACCTCCCACGACTGGTGGTCGTACAACTGCGTCTCCAGGAAGCAGCGGCCCATGACCAGGCTGTCGACTCCACCGTCGCTTAGTTCTCGCAGGGCGTCGGCGCGGTGAGCCCTGGGCAGGAGAGCCAGGGCGAAGGGGATGACCTCTTCGAGGCGGGATGCCGTGTACGAGTCCGCGTTGGCCGCGAAAGCGTGGTGTGCGGCCATGAGTTCAGCCCAACCCTCACTACGTCCCTCAGCGGCCTCCTTCGCAGCGAAGAACTCGCAGAACGTGAGGTGGATGAAGCGGTAGCTTTCCCCGATGCGCTCCTCAGAGATCAGGCCGGTCTCCTTGGAGAGGTCGCGAAAACGCTGTTCGGCCTCCTCCTTGCCGCACCCGTAAATGTCGGCCACGACATCGACCGCACGTGCCCAGGACAGCGAGTTCGCCGCTTGTTCCGGATCACACATATGCTCAAAGGCCAGCCGTCCAAAAATGGTTTCTCTCTGTTCCCGCAGCAAACTTTTCGCGGGCATCTCCAACTGCCTGCCGCGTCTGGCGACGAGAAGTTCCTCAACGACCCTGGAGTAGAACGCCGTACGAGTATCAACTGCCACCCCCTTGGCCCCGTGCTGGTCGTGACTGACGTACATGGCGAGTACCAACGGATTACTGCACATCTCTCTGAGGGTGGGACGGTCCGTCAGGTTGTTGTAAAGCCGCAGAATTTCGGCTCGCTTATCCCCGGCGTAGTGCGGCCACTTGGTGAGGAACACGTAGATGTCCTCGGGCGAGAACGGCCGGACATGGAAGACCGGCGGGAAGTCGGCCTCCAGGTGGCCACTGACCTGACTGTGAAACTGTGAGCGCATGGTGAGCACGATGGAATTGCGCGGGCTTTCGGCGACAAGTCGACCGCTGAGGGCACGCAGGGTGGCGGCGACGCGTGGATAGTCGCTGCCGGCGACCTCATCGAGTCCGTCGAGGATGAGAAAGAGTCCCCCGCCTGTGACGTACGCGTCGAACAAATCCCCCATCTCGAAGCCTTGGACTTTGGCAACGTGGTCGCGCAAGAACTTGACGGCCCAGGTGGCCCTTGCTTTGTCCGTGGTGACGTTCTTCGGTGGGGTGAAGCGCTTCAACTCGACCAGAACTGGGAGCCGGTGACCCGAGCGGAGCGCCATCGCCTCCCGGCACGCGTCCCGAAACATCTTCTTGGCCAGCGAGGACTTGCCAGAACCTGGGTCGCCGACCACCCGCACGCGGGACATGCCCTGGATCTCGAGGACGTCACCGGAGTACACGAAGGATGCTGCGCCGTTCTCCAGCTTCAGGGCCACGAACGCGCTGTCGGCCTCAAGGTGTGCGGCCCCGTCCCGACCGGGGACCTGGAGGAACCGCGTATGCGGGTCGCCGAGTCCGGAGCGGCAGTACTCCTTGAGACTCATTCGCTTGGCGAGCGAGCTGCGCGACCATTTGGCGAGCCGGAAGAGTACCGCTTCCAACCACATTCGAACGTTCTGCCTCAGGAACGATCCGATACGTCGCGCCAACATGTAGATCAACGGGGCGACGACAAGCGTCACGACCGCAGTGACAAGGACAGTCTTCAGGTCCACCGCAGAGCTGACCCTGCCGAGGTTCGGCGCCGCCAGGCCCACGTCCAGTCTCACGCGTTCCGCATCCGACAGATCCATCCAGTCCCCCCAGGCCGCCAACACCCAACTGAATAGCAGAACGTGATGCACCCCAAGCCCAGGGTGACTGAATCGTGATCGCGCCCCCCGAGATACCCGACGGGATCTAGCTACGAAGCCTGAGCCCTTCGCAACGACGGCACAGGCGCAGGAACGCACTGACCGGTGGGATCAACGCCGACCCGTGTGGAGGGACGACGACGATGAGTCCCCCACCGGAGACAAGGCCCCTTCGAACCAAAAAGAAGAAACCCCCTCCGATCCACGTTTCCGCAGATCGGAGGGGGTTTACCTTCATGTGGCGGCGCCAGGATTCGAACCTGGGAAGGCTAAGCCGGCAGATTTACAGTCTGCTCCCTTTGGCCGCTCGGGCACACCGCCGGGGTTGCTGCCTGAACCCCGCTTTTGGGCGGTGCTCCGTGGCAACGACGTAAACGATACCCGATGCTCGGGGGTGCTTCGCCACCCGATTGATCGAGCCCTGGGGGGAAGGGGGTGGCTAGGCTTATGCGGATGCGGCCGGGGCCTACGCCGGGCTCGACGGCCGCCCCTACGCACCCCGATACAAGGAGCCACAGGACATGGCCGACTCCAGTTTCGACATCGTCTCGAAGGTCGAGCGGCAGGAGGTCGACAACGCCCTCAACCAGGCCGCGAAGGAGATCTCGCAGCGCTACGACTTCAAGAACGTCGGCGCCTCGATCTCCTGGTCCGGCGAGAAGATCCTCATGGAGGCGAACTCCGAGGAGCGCGTGAAGGCCATCCTCGACGTGTTCGAGACCAAGCTGATCAAGCGCGGCATCTCGCTGAAGTCGCTGGACGCCGGTGAGCCGCAGCTCTCCGGCAAGGAGTACAAGATCTTCGCGTCCATCGAGGAGGGCATCTCCCAGGACAACGCGAAGAAGGTCGCGAAGATCATCCGCGATGAGGGCCCCAAGGGCGTGAAGGCCCAGGTGCAGGGTGACGAGCTGCGGGTCAGCTCGAAGAGCCGTGACGACCTCCAGGCCGTCCAGGCGCTCCTCAAGGGCAAGGACTTCGACTTCGCCCTGCAGTTCGTGAACTACCGGTAAGCGGCGGCAGGGCGGGGGCCCGCGGACAGGGCCCACGGATGAGGAGGGTGGGGACCCCGAGTGCCCACCCTCCTCGGCTGTCGATTTCCTCGGCTGCCGGTTTCCCGTGGCTGTCGGTTTCCCGTGGCTACCGGTCTCTTCGTCCGCCGGTCTCGGTCACGCCGGTACGCGCCGGTACCCCTCGCGCGCCGCGTACTCAGTCGCGTGAGTCGCCGAACAGCACCCGGTAGATGATCAGCAGCACGAGCGAGCCGCCGATCGCCGCCGCCCAGGTGGCGCCGTCGTAGAAGTGCTTGCTGATGGGGTGGTCCAGCCAGCGGGCCGATATCCAGCCGCCGATGAACGCGCCCGCGACTCCGATGAGGGTCGTGCCGACGAAGCCTCCCGGGTCGCGGCCCGGGAGCAGCAGCTTGGCGATGGCGCCCGCCAGCAGCCCCAGAATGATCCAGCTGATGATGCCCATGCTCTGAACCTGCCCTTCCGCACCGTGGCCACGCCGTCCCGAACCTGTGAATCCGGTCCTCCGTGCCGCTTCGGGAGGGAAGACGCGGGCATGGCTCTCGACGGTTGCAGTGATCGAGCGGCCGGTGGGTGCCGTATCCGACGCGGGGTCAGGGTGCTCCGGTCGGGCCGGATGTCGCCGTGCGCAGGGCGAAGTCTCTCCAGGGCTGGAGGTCCGCCCCTTCGTTCGACTCCTCGTACCAGCCCGTTCCGTCGAGCCAGGTGCGCAGCCAGGTCGCCAGGTCGGGCGCGTCCACGTACCAGGCGTGGCCGGCCTCGTCGGCGTTCGGCTCGTAGAGCAGGACCGTGCCGTCGGGGTCCTGGCAGTCCACGCACGCGTACATCCCGCAGCCCCAGTGGGATATCGGCAGGACGCCCTCGGGCCAGGGCCACTCGGGGTCCTTGCGGCCGCTCTCGCGGCTGGCCCGGTACTGCGGGACGACCGCCGGCTCGCCGGAGGGCGGACCTTCGAGCAGCGGCAACAAGCCGTACTCCGGGCCGAATCCGCCGTCTCCTATCCGCAGGTAGAGCGAGGCGAGCAGGGCGGGCAGCGGGAAGCCGAGGGCGGCCTCGGCGCGGGCGACCTCGGCCGTGTCCACGGGCGCGGGGAGGGAAGGCCAGCCCCAGGGGCGGGTGTTGCGGGCCTGTGTGGCGACCCGCGCCAGCAACTGCTCGATCTCGGTCATGGGTTCATCATGCAGCGCGCCACCGACAATCGGGCAGCCTGTGGACAACCCTCCCGCGCGACGCCGGCGGGCACGGGCCCAGCCGAGCCGAACTCACCGGCGTAGCCGAATCCTTGGCGGGCCCCGCACGAGCCCGCGCTCCACTTCGGGGAACGCGAGCCGGTGCCCTCAGCGCGCCAGGGAGACGGCGAAGGGCTGGAATCCACGGCGTCGTAGGACGTGGGGGACGAGCAGGATGAGCGCTTCGGTGGCGCGGGCGGTGGTGATGCCGCCGAGGTCCTCGATCCAATCGGGCTGCCAGCCAAGGTCGCCGAGCAGGGCCGCGGTGGCCTTCTTGGCGGCGTCGTCATCGCCGGACAGGTACACCGTCGGCGGGGTGGCCAGGGTCTCCGGAGCCGTCATGACCATGAAGAGCATGGTGTTGAGGGTCTTGACCACGTGAGTGGCGGGCAGGGCGTGCTGGAGATGCTCGGCCAGACTGCTGCCGGGGTAGACCAGGTCTCCGGGCAGGCCGTCGGCCGTGTCGCGGGTGGCGTTGGAGACGTCGACGAGGATCTTGCCGACGAGTTCGGCGCGGAGGTCCGTCAGGCGTTCCAGGGCGGTGTCGCCCGGCGTCGCGTTGATCACGATGTCGGCGGCGCGGGCGGTGGCGCGCTGGTCTGCGAACCGGACCGACGGGCCGATGCCCGCCGCGCCGGGGGCGGTCGGCTCGTCGGGGGTGCGGCGGCCGAGGATGACGGTGTGTCCGGCGGCGGCGAGGCCGCGGGCGAGGTTACCGCCGACGCGCCCCGCACCGAGAATGCCGATGGTGGTCATGGCTGGTGCTCCTTGTGGTTGGCGGGCCGGTCAGGCGAGGGGGCCGAGCACCTTGACGGCGGCGGCGTGGATGCCGGGGGCGGCGGCGAGGAAGTCGGAGCCGGCCAGAGTCCAGGGTGTTCCGTGGATGTCGGTGACGGTGCCTCCGGCCTCACGGACCAGCAGGGCGCCGGCCACCAGGCCGGAGCGGACGTCGGAGAACTGCCAGAAGGCGTCCATGCGTCCGGCGGCGATGTGGATGAGCTGCAGGGTGGCGGGGACCGAGACCCGTACGACAAGGCCGTTGACCAGCATGGCGGTGACGGACTCGCCGATCTTGCGGAAGGTGGAGACGTCCTCGCCGGGCTTTGCCTGGCCGGTGCCGACCAGGGCCGCGCCCAGGTCGGTCTTGGCCGACACGCGCAGGGGTGCGCCGTTGAGGTGGGCGCCCTGGCCGGCGAGCGCGGTGTAGGTGTCACCGGTCAGCGGGAGGTCGACGACGGTCAGCACGGGCTGGTTGTCGCGCACCAGGGTGGCGGTGACTCCCCAGTCGGGCATGCCGTGGACGTGGTTGATGTTGCCTTCGGCGGGGTCCACGATCCACCACTCGCCCTCAGGGAGCGCGCCGCCGGCCAGTTCGTCCTCGGCCCACCGCGAGCCCGGCCTGGCCTCCAGGAGCGGTTCGCGCATCACGGCCAGGACGGCGTCGTCGTTGGCGTGGATCTCGTTCACGATCTCGTCGAGGGCCGTTCCCCGGGCGTGCTGGGTGTAGCGCTCGCGGAGCGTCGCTCCGGCGGTCTGGACGATGGAGGTGACCTCGGAAAGCAGGGTGGTGTCGAGTTCGGTGTACGGGGCCATGGCGTGCTCCTGGTGACGTTGCGGTGGACCGAGGCGGCGGTTGCCGTGCCTTCGATGAACTCGACGCTAGAGGCCACGCGAATTAACAACAAGTGCATGTTAGGCACCTATACATTTACTCCCATGCACTTGGACCTGAACCTGCTCACCGCCCTGGACGCACTGCTGGAAGAGGGCAGCGTGGCCGGCGCGGCGGCCCGTACGCATGTCACTCCTCCGGCGATGAGCCGGTCGCTGGGCCGCATCCGCAAGGCGACCGGGGACGAGATCCTGGTCCGCTCCGGCCACACCATGGTTCCGACCCCCTACGCGCTCGCCGTCCGCGAACAGGTCCACGCCCTCGTCCGGCAGGCGCACGAGGTGCTGTCCCCGGAGCGGCCGATGGACCTGAGCACACTGGACCGCGTCTTCACGGTCCGCTGGCACGACGCCCTCGCCGAGACCTGCGGCCCCGCGCTGCTGGCCTCGGTCCACCGCCAGGCCCCGCGCGTCCGGCTGCGGCTCGTCGCCGAGTCCGGTTCGGACACCCCCGACCTGCGCCGGGGCGAAGTGGATCTGGAGTCGGGCACGGGCACGCCCGCCTCGCCCGACGTACGCCACCGGCTGATCGGGGAGGACCGTCTCGTCGCCGCCGTCCGGCCCGGACACCCGCTGACCGCGGGGCCGTTGACGGCCGAACGCTACGCGGCGGCCGAGCACGTCACCGTCTCCCGGCGTGGACGGCTGCGGGACCCGGTCGACGATGTCCTGGCGGGCCTCGGACTGGAACGCGGGGTCGTCGCGGCCGCTCCGACGGCGGCGACCGCCCTGCGCCTGGCCTGCGACACGGACCTGGTCGTCACCGTCCCCGAGGCGAGCACCAGGGCGGCACGCCTGCACCTGGGCCTGACGGCACTGCCCATGCCGGTCGAACTACCGCCGATCCCGCTGTACCTGGCCTGGCATCAGCGCCACGACAACGACCGCGCTCACACCTGGCTGCGCGAACAGGCGGAGACGGCCCTGCGCACCCTGTTCACCCCGGGGAGCGAGCCGGCCCGGTGACCCCGGAAGCGCATGGCTTCCCCCCTCCCCTCGCTTCCTACTCCCCGCCTCCCCTCCCCCGCTTCCCACCGCGTACGGAGGGGCGCGCCGCCCTAGGAGCGCGCGAAGGGTTCGTCCGTGCGCACGATCTCGCGCCCCAGCGGGAACAGCGAGACCGGGATGAGCTTGAAGTTCGCGATGCCGAACGGGATGCCGATGATCGTGAGGCACATGGCGATGCCCGTGACGATGTGGGCCAGCGCGAGCCACCAGCCCGCGAGGACCAGCCACAGCACGTTGCCCACACAGGACGGCGCGCCCGCGTCGGCACGCTCCACCGTCGTATAGCCGAAGGGCCACAGGGCGTAGACGCCGATGCGGAAGGCGGCGATGCCGAACGGGATGCCGATGATGGTGACGCAGAGGATGAGGCCCGCCACCAGGTAGCCGAGGAACAGCCAGAAGCCGCTCAGGACGAGCCAGATGACGTTCAGAATTGTCTTCACCGCTGACGACCTGCCATCTGCTCTAGGCGGGAGATGCGCTCCGCCATGGGCGGGTGCGTGGAGAACATCTTGGACAGTCCCTGTCCCGGGCGGAAGGGGTTCGCGATCATCATGTGACTCGCCGTCTCGATGCGCGGCTCGGGGGGCAGGGGAAGCTGCTTGGTGCCGGCGTCGAGCTTGCGCAGCGCGCTCGCGAGGGCGAGCGGGTCGCCGGTGAGCTGGGCGCCGGACGCGTCCGCCTCGTACTCCCGGGAGCGGCTGATGGCGAGCTGGATGAGGGAGGCGGCGAGCGGGCCCAGAATCATGATCAGGAGCATGCCCAGGATGCCGGGGCCGTCGTCGTCGTTCGAGCGGCCGACCGGGATCAGCCAGGCGAAGTTCACCAGGAACATGATCACGGAGGCGAGCGCGCCGGCCACGGAGGAGATCAGGATGTCCCGGTTGTAGACGTGGCTCAGCTCGTGGCCGATGACGCCGCGCAGCTCGCGCTCGTCCAGGATGCGCAGGATGCCCTCCGTGCAGCACACCGCCGCGTTGCGCGGGTTGCGGCCCGTCGCGAACGCGTTCGGCGCCTCCGTGGGCGAGATGTACAGGCGCGGCATGGGCTGGCGGGCCTGCGTGGAGAGGTCACGGACCATGCGGTAGAGCGCGGGGGCCTCGAACTCGCTCACCGGGCGGGCGCGCATCGCGCGGAGCGCCAGCTTGTCGCTGTTCCAGTAGGCGTACGCGTTCGTCCCGAGCGCGATGACCAGCGCCACGATCAGACCCGTACGCCCGAAGAAGCTGCCGATGACGATGATGAGTGCGGACAGTCCCCCGAGGAGTACGGCGGTCCTGAGCCCGTTGTGCCGGCGGTGCACGGTACGCCCTCCAAGTGGTGCGGCAGGGGAACCCTTTGCTTGCTGCTGCTGTGCTTCCACTCTTCAGTGGAACCTCCCGCACTGGTCAACGCCAGACGGGAGGCTCTAGTTCCCTTGTGCGCGCGGCCCGGCGCGTGGGCCGTCCGGGTGAGCGGAGGCGACGTCCACGCGCGCGTGGCGTTCAGGACCGGTGCACGCGCGCGTGGCGTTCACGGCCGGGTGCGGTGCGGTCCCTGTTCGGCGGGACGGGAGGCCCGACGCGTGGTCGGGGGAGGCCGGACCGGTGGTCAGAAGAGGCCGGTATCCGAGAAGCGCAGGACGAGCTGGGGTGCCCCGGAAAGGGCGACGCCCAGTACGGCCGTCAGGGCGATCGCCGCGGTCAGCGGAGCGGGGACGCGATGGGTGCCCGCCTCGCCCTCGGGGGCGCGGAAGAGCAGCGCCGTCCACTGGAGGTAGTAGAAGAGGGCGATCACCACGTTGACGGCCATCACGACGGCCAGCCAGCCGAGCCCCGCGTCGACGACCGCGGCGAAGACGGTCGCCTTGGCGAAGAGGCCGATGATGCCCGGGGGCAGGCCCGCCAGGCACAGCAGGAAGAAGCCGAGGACCAGGGCGGCCAGCGGGTTCCGCGCGTACAGGCCGCGGTAGTCGCTGATCCGGTTGAGGGGGCTCGTACGGGCCACCAGGGCGGCGACGGCGAAGGCGCCGAGGTTCACGGCGGCGTACATGAGGGCGTAGGCCACCGTGGAGCCGATGGCCTTCCGGGCGTCCTCGGAGTAGGCGGCGGACGCGATCGGCACCAGGAGGTAGCCGGCCTGTCCTACGGAGGACCAGGCGAGCAGGCGTACCGCGCTGTACGCGCGCGTGGAGCGCTGCCGGAGGGCGCCGACGTTGCCGACGGTCATGGTGAGGGCGGCCAGCGCGGCCAGCGCCGGGCCCCAGACGTCGGCGTACGACGGGAAGGCGATGACGGTGACGAGGATCAGCCCGGAGAAGCCGACCGCCTTGCCGACGACCGACAGATAGGCGGCGATCGGCAGGGGCGCGCCCACGTAGGTGTCGGGCACCCAGAAGTGGAAGGGCACGGCGGCCGTCTTGAAGGCGAAGCCGACGAGGGTGAGGACGACGCCGGCCTGGGCGAGGGTGTGGAACTGTCCGTCGACGTGCTGGATCCGGTCGGCGATCCGGGTGAGGTGCAGGGTGCCGGTCGTCGCGTAGACGAAGCTGACGCCCATCAGGCTCACCGCGGTGGCGGTGACGGAGGACAGGAAGAACTTCAGGGCCGCCTCGGAGGACTTGCGGTCGCCGCGCCGGATGCCGACGAGGGCGAAGGCGGGCAGGGAGGCCACCTCCAGGGCGACGATCAGGGTGGCGAGGTCGCGGGAGGCGGGCAGCAGGGCGGCGCCGGCGGCCGAGGACAGCAGCAGGAACCAGTACTCCCCTTCGGGGAGTTCCTTGTCGGCGTCCTTCAGCGCGGTGACCGACAGCAGCGCGGCGAGCAGCGCGCCGCCGAGGACCAGGAGCTGGATGACCAGGGTGAAGCGGTCCGCTACATAGCTGCAGGCGTCCGCCTCGCCCGTCAGGCAGAACGTGGCCCGGTCGCCGTCCAGCAGCGGCAGCAGCATCAGGGCGGACGCGGCGAGGCCCGCCACCGAGACCCAGCCCAGGACTGCCTTGCGGGCCTCGCCGAGGAAGAGGTCGGCGACGAGCACGACGAGTCCGACGACCGCCGCGAGGGTGGGCGGCGCGATGGCGAGCCAGTCGACGGACTGGACCAGGGAAGTCATCGGGTGCCTCCTGCGAGGAGCTGCTGTACGGCCGGGTCGGTCAGGCCGAGCAGGGCCCGGGGCCACAGGCCGGCGACGACGGTGAGGGCGACGAGCGGCGTCCAGGCGGCGAACTCGTAGCTCCGCACGTCGGCGAGTTGTGGCGCCTCCGGCGCGGCGGTGCCCATGCAGACGCGGCGGACCACGATGAGCATGTACGCGGCGGTGAGCAGGGTGCCGAACGCGGCGATCGCCATGAAGGTCAGATAGGCGGGCCGGCTGAGGGCGTCGGCGGGCTTGAACGCGCCGAACAGGGCCAGCATCTCGCCCCAGAACCCGGCCAGGCCCGGCAGGCCGAGCGAGGCGACGGCGGCGAAGGCCAGCAGGCCGCCGAGGCGGGGGGCCTTGCCGTACAGCGCGGCGCCGGTCCGGTCGGCGAGGGTGTCGAGGTCGGTGGTGCCCGTGCGGTCCTTCAGCGCTCCGACGAGGAAGAAGAGGAGGCCGGTGATGAGGCCGTGGGCGATGTTGGCGAACAGGGCGCCGTTCACGCCGGTCGGGGTCATGGTCGAGATGCCGAGCAGCACGAAGCCCATGTGGCCGACGGAGGAGTAGGCGATGAGCCGCTTGAGATCGCCCTTCGCGCCCCGCTTGGCGAGGGCCAGACAGGCCAGCGAACCGTAGATGATCCCGACCACGGCGAGGGCGGCGAGGTAGGGCGCGAAGGTGCGGAAGCCGTCGGGGGCGACCGGCAGCAGGATCCGCACGAACCCGTACGTGCCCATCTTCAGCATGACGCCGGCGAGCAGGACCGAGCCGACGGTCGGCGCGGCGGTGTGGGCGTCCGGCAGCCAGCTGTGCAGCGGCCACATCGGCGTCTTGACCGCGAGCCCGATCCCGATCGCCAGAACGGCGATGACCTGCACGGATGTGCTCAGCGACCGGCCGTTGTCAGTGGCGAGTGCCACCATGTCGAATGTGCCCGCCCTGATTCCGATCAGGAGCAGGCCGAGCAGCATGACGACCGAACCGAGCAGGGTGTAGAGGATGAACTTCCAGGCCGCGGCCTGGCGTCGGGCGCCTCCCCACCGTGCGATGAGGAAGTACATCGGGATGAGCACCATCTCGAACGCGAGGAAGAACAGCAGCAGGTCGAGGACGGCGAAGGTCGCGAGGGTGCCGGTCTCCAGGACGAGCAGCAGCGCGACGAATGCCTTCGGGCCCGGACCCGAAGGCATCTTGAAGTAGGAGTACAGCGCGCAGAGGAAGGTCAGCAGCGCGGTCAGCACCAGAAGGGGGAGGGAGATGCCGTCGATGCCGAGGTGGATCCGCACGTCGAGTGCAGGGATCCAGCTGATGTCCGTCGTGGCCTGCGTCTTCGACGGATGGTCGTGGTCGAAGCCGAGCGCGAGGACGATCGCGGCGATGAGGACGACGCCGGTGACGGCCACGCCGTGCCGCAGCACCGCCTGCTCGGGCGACTTCCCCTTCAGTCCGGGCGGGGCCGGCAGCAGAGCGGCGGCGGCCCCGATGAGCGGGCCGACGACGATCAACGCGAGAAGAAGCCGCATCACGGACTCACTGATATCGATCACGCCTGCTCACGCTCCCGTGGCGACGAGGACGGCGGCGACCACCAGGACGACGGTGCCGGCGAGCAGCGCGCTCACATAGGTCTGCACATTGCCGGTCTGCGCCCGCCGTACGGCGGTGCCGAGCCAGCGGGGTAGGGCGCCCGCGCCGCGTACGTAGGTGTCGACGACCTCGCGGTCGAGGAACCGGACGAGCCGGGCTCCGGCCTGCACCGGGCGGACGAACAGCGCGTGGTACACGGCGTCGAGGTGGAAGCCGACGGCCGCGTGCCGGTGCAGCGGGCCGAGCAGCAGCCGGCCCGGGTCCGCCGGGTCGGGTGCGTAGGCCACGTCTCCGAAGGCGGGTGCGTGGCTGGCGATGGCCTCGGCCTCGACCAGTCCGGCATCGGCGTCGGGGTGGGCCGCGACCGCGCCCAGCGGTACGCGCGCCATCGCGGTGGTGTGCCGCCAGGCCCCGTACGTGATGATCACGCCGACCAGGGCGAGCCCGGTGCCGAGCACCGACGTGGTGAGGACGGGCGTGAGATCGCGGCCGTCGAACCAGTCGGGCAGCGGTCCGTAGGCGAGGCCGAAGGCGAGCGAGGGCACGGCGAGCACCCACAGGACGGCGGTCATGGTGACCGGCTGCCGACCGTGGTCGGGGGCCTCGGTTCCCTGGCCGTGGAAGGCCAGCAGCCACAGCCGGGTCGCGTACGCGGCGGTGAGGACGGCGGTGACCAGGCCGGTGACCAGGACGATCCAGCCGGCCGCGCCGGGGGCGTGCTCGGTGTGGCCGGTGGCGACGTGCTCGGCGGCGCCGAGGACGGCTTCCTTGGAGAAGAAGCCGCTGAACGGCGGGATCGCGGCGAGCGCGAGGAGCGCCACGGTCATCGTCCAGTAGGCGTCGGGCACGCGGTCGCGCAGGCCCTTCATCCGGGACATGACGGCGAGGGAGTGGGTGCCGGAGGCGTGGATGACGACACCGGCGGCGAGGAACAGCAGCGCCTTGAAGGCGCCGTGCGCGAGGAGGTGGAAGACGGCGGCACCGCGGTCGCCGACGGCGAGGGCGCCGGCCATGTAGCCGAGCTGGCCGATGGTCGAGTAGGCGAGCACGCGCTTGATGTCGTCCTGGGCGAGCGCGGCGAGGCCGGAGCCGGCCATCGTGACGCCGGCCATGACGGCGAGGACGACCATCGCGGCCGAGGAGGCCTGGAAGACGGGGAGGAGCCGGGCGACGAAGTAGATGCCGGCGGCGACCATCGTCGCGGCGTGGATCAGCGCGGAGACGGGCGTGGGGCCCGCCATCGCGTCGGGCAGCCAGGTGTGCAGCGGGAACAGCGCCGACTTGCCCGCGACCCCGGCCAGGAGCAGCAGGGCGACCAGCGTCGGGTGGTGCAGTCCGCCGCTCGCGACGGTGCCGAGGACGGAGGTGACGCGGAAGGAGCCGGCGTCGGTGGCCAGGGCGAACAGGCCGATGAGGAAGGGGATGTCGCCGAGCTTGGTGACCAGGAAGGCCTTGAGGGAGGCGGCGCGGGCCTCCGGGGTCTCCCAGTAGTGGCCGACCAGGAAGTAGGAGCAGATGCCCATGATCTCCCAGCCGACCAGGAGCACCATCAGGTCGCCGGAGTAGACGACGAGCAGCATCGCGGAGGTGAACAGGGAGACGAGAGCGGCGTACGAGGGGTAGCGCGGGTCGTCGCGCAGATAGCCCGTCGAGTAGATCTGCACGCAGGTGGCGACGAGGCCGACCAGGACGGCGACGAGGGCGGCGAAGCCGTCGATGTGCAGGGCCAGTTCGACGGGGACCGAACCGGTCGGGGTGAGTTCGGTGTGCGCGTCGACGGCCTGTCCGCCGCCCTGGCGGACCGCGACGGTCACGGCGAGGACGAGGGAGGCGAGCGGGGGCAGGACGGCGAGCGGGCGGACGAACCCGGGTGACGTGCGGCCCAGGAGGAGGCCGGCGGCTGCGCCCAGGAACGGCAGAAGGGGGACGAGGACGGCGAGGGTGGTCGTGGTCACGCGGTGGCCTCAGCCTTCTCGGCCGCGGGGGCGTCGCTGTCGTGGTCGTCGCTGTCGGGGTCGTCGGGGCCGTGGCCCTCGGCGGTGTCGCGGAGCTTGTCGATGTCCGAGGTGCCGCGGTTGCGGTACACGGCGAGGACGATCGCGAGGCCGATGCCGATCTCGGCGGCGGCGATGGCGATGGTGAACAGGGTCAGGGCCTGGCCGGAGTGCAGGGTGTCGCGGGCGGCCTTGGAGAGCCAGACGTCGAAGGCGACGAGGTTCAGGTTGACGGCGTTGAGCATCAGCTCGACGGACATCAGGACCAGGATCGCGTTGCGGCGCGCGAGGACTCCGTAGAGGCCGGTGCCGAACAGGAGGGCCGCCAGTACGGCGGGGTAGGCGAGGTGCATCAGCGGGCCCCCTGCTTGTCTTCGTGGTCCGTGCCGGTGCGGCCGGCGGGGACGCGCGGGGCGGCCGTCGCGATGGTGTCCGCCTTCGCCTTGCGGGAGAGGACGATCGCGCCGACCAGGGCGGCGAGGAGGAGGACGGAGAGCGCCTCGAAGGGCAGGACCCAGTTCTGGAAGAGGCTCGCTCCGGTGACCTCGGTGGAGCCGGCGGCGGCGCCGTTCAGGTCGACCCAGGTCGTCCGGAAGGCGTCGACGACCACCCAGACCAGGGTGCCGGCCGAGGCGGCGGCGACGGTGAGGGCGGCCCAGCGGTTGCCCGAGTCGGCGTCCGGGGAGCGCCCGATGGGGGCCTTGGTGAGCATCAGACCGAACAGGAGGAGGACGACCACGGAACCGACGTAGATGAGGACCTGCACCCAGGCGATGAACTCGGCGGTGAGCAGCAGGTATTCGACGGCCAGGCCGCCGAGCGCCACGACCAGCCACAGGGCGGCGTGCACGAGCTGCCGGGTGGTGACGGTGACGATCGCGGCGCCGAAGGTGACCAGGCCGACGAGGACGAAGGCGATCTCGACGCCGGTCGGCGAGAGGAAGCCGTGGTGTCCGGCACCGCCGGCGGCGAGGGTGGTGGTCGCGCGGGCCGCCGTGGCGGTGACTGCTGCGAAGGTCACGACTGGCCCTCCCGGGGACCGGAGGAGGGTGCGGCCGGGGGCTCCGGGCGCCCGGGCGGAGCTGACGGTCCGTCCTGCCCGGCGTCGGCTCGGGCGGCCTGTCCGGCGGCGAGTTTGTCGGCTGTCTTGCGGGCGGCGGCGATCTCCTTGGGCTCCTCGGCGCCGGGGTCGAGGGCGGGCGGGGCCGGCACGGTCCACATCCACTCGCGGAGCTTGTCGCGTTCGTGGGTGAGTTCGTGGATGTCGGTCTCCGCGTACTCGAACTCCGGGGACCAGAAGAGCGCGTCGAAAGGACACACCTCGATGCAGATACCGCAGTACATGCACAGGGAGAAGTCGATGGCGAAGCGGTCGAGGACGTTGCGGCTGCGCTCGCGGCCACCGGGGGCGGCGGGCGGCACCGTCTCCTTGTGGGAGTCGATGTAGATGCACCAGTCCGGGCACTCGCGGGCGCACAGCATGCAGACCGTGCAGTTCTCCTCGAAGAGCCCGATGACACCGCGGGTGCGGGGCGGGAGTTCGGGCTGGGCGTCGGGGTACTGCGCGGTGACGGTCTTCTTCGTCATCGTGCGGAGGGTGACGGCCAGACCCTTGGCGAGGCCGGAGCCGGGGAGGCGGGGACGGTTGGGCGGGAGAGGCTCAGCCATGGTTACGCGATCACCACCTTGACGATGCCGGTGAGGGCGATCTGGGCGAGGGAGAGGGGGACGAGGACGGTCCAGGAGAGTTTCTGGAGCTGGTCCTCGCGCAGCCGGGGGTAGGTGACGCGGAGCCAGATCACGAGGAACGCGAGGATCGCGGTCTTCAGCAGCGTCCACACCCAGCCGAGGCCGTCGGCGCCCCAGGGGCCGTGCCAGCCGCCCAGGAAGAGGACGGTGGTCAGGCCGCACAGGACGACGATCCCGGCGTACTCGGCGAGCAGGAACAGGGCGAAACGCAGGCCGGTGTACTCGGTGTACGCGCCGAAGATGATCTCGGAGTCGGCGACGGGCATGTCGAAGGGGGGCCGCTGGAGTTCGGCGAGGCCGGCGACGAAGAACACGATCGCGCCGACGATCTGCCAGGGCAGCCACCACCAGTGGAAGGCGTCCAAAATCCCGGGCAGCGACACCGTGCCGGCGGCCATCGCGACCGAGGCCGCGGTGAGCAGCATGGGGAGTTCGTAGGCGAGGAGCTGGGCGGCGGTGCGCAGGCCGCCGAGGAGGGAGAACTTGTTGGCCGAGGCCCAGCCCGCCATCAGCGAGCCGAGGACGCCCACGCCCATCACGGCGAGCACGAAGAAGATGCCCGCGTCGACGACCTCGCCGACGGCGCCCTCGCCGGGGCCGACGGGGATCACCAGCAGGATCAGGAGATACGGGAGGAGGGCGACGGCGGGCGCGAGCTGGAAGACGCGGCGGTCCGCCCCCGCCGGGACGATGTCCTCCTTCTGGGCGAACTTGACGCCGTCCGCGACGAGTTGGGCCCAGCCGTGGAAGCCGCCCGCGTACATGGGGCCGAGCCGGCCCTGCATATGGGCCATCACCTTGTGCTCGGTCTGACCGACGATCAGGGGGAACGTCAGGAACACGACGAAGACGACGATCAGGCGGAGGGCGACGTCGAGCGCGTCGTTCACTGCGTTCCTCCTGAGGGGGCGTCGTCGGGATCGTCGGGGGCGGGGCCGGAGGTGCCGGCCGACTCGGGGTCGCGGGCCGGTCGAGGCTCGCGCGACTCGGGGTCGCGGGCCGGTCGAGGCTCGGCCGACTCGGGGTTGCGGGCCGGTCGAGGCTCGGGCGACTCGGGGTCGCGGGCCGGCTCGCTGTCGGGCCCGTCGCCGGGCTCGGTCCGCTGGGTCCTGGGCCCGGACTCGGTCCGCTCGGTCCTGGGCCCGGACTCGGCCTTGGGCTCCGGGTCCCCCTCGGAGGCGCGGTCGGCCTTCGGCTGTGGCTCGGGCTCCGGTCGGGGCTCGGGCTCCGGTCGGGGCTCAGGCCCCGGTTCCGGCTGTCGTTCGGGGGACGGCTGCCCCGCCGGCCGCGCTGGGGCCTCGTCGAAGGCGGGCTTCGGCTGGTGCCAGGGTGCGTCGCCGGCGCCCGTCGGAGCGCCGGCCGGCTTCGCCGGGCGCGGCTCACCCGGCTCGGCCGGTGTCGTGCGCTCGGCCCGTTGGCTGGCCGAACCCTGGCCCGCGCTGCGTGTACGGCGGGCCGGGCGGGCGGGGCGCACCGGCTCGACGGGTCCTACGGGCTCGGCACCGGAGGCGGCACCCGTGTTCGCGGCAGCGGCGCCCGTAGCGCGGGGTGCGTCCGCGCCCGTAGCGCCGGGTGCGTCCGCGCCCGTAGCGCGGGGTGCGTCCGAGGCAGCCGCGCCCGTAGGACCTGCTCCGCCCGTCGCGGCCGGCCCCTCGGGAGCTGCTGTGGGCGGTGGTGTCTGGCTGGCAGAGCCGGCGCTCGCGGTGCGGGTGCGGCGGACCGGGCGGTCCGCCGCCGCGCCCGCCGGACCCCCCGCCCCCGCCGCACGGCCCGCGCCGCGGGCGGGGCGGGCCGGGGCCGGCGGGAGCTGGCCCTTGAGGGGGCCCCACTCGTTGGGGTCGGGGACGCCGGGCGGGAGCATCTGGCGGCGCTTCGGGCCGCCGTGCTCGGACTCGCCGGGCTCCTTCGCGCCGGGCCAGGCCTTGGCGACACGGGCGGCGAGGACGAAGTCCTTGCGGAGGGGGTGGCCCTCGAAGCCGTCCGGGAGCAGCAGGGGGGCGAGGTTGGGGTGGTCCTCGAAGCCCACGCCGAACATTTCGTGGGTCTCGCGCTCGTGCCAGGCGGCGCCCGCGTAGACGGACACGGCCGACGGCAGGACCGGGGTGGCGTGCGGGACGGTCGTACGGACGAGGAGGCGGCGTACCGGGGAGAGGGCCACGACGTGGGCGCTGACGCGGAAGCCGGTGCCGGGTTCGTCGACGGCGCTCAGCCAGTCGAAGTAGGTGCAGCCGAGGGTGTCGCGCGCCGTTTCGAGCGCCGCGATCCAGGACGCGGGCGGTACGTCGACGGTGAGGACCTCGTAGGACTCCTCGGCCGTGGCGTCGGGGCCGAAGAGGTCCTCGACGGGGGCGGGAAGCCAGCCGACGGTCATCGTTCCTCCTCCCCGGGGGCGCTCGCATCGGCCTCACCGGTCCCACCGGTCCCACCGGTCCCACCGGAAGTCGAGTCTCCCTCACCGGTCACGTCGGTCCCACCAGAGGCCGGGCCCGTCCCACCGGTCCCACCAGAGGCCGGGCCGGACCCACGGGAGGCCGCCCCGGTCCCGCCGGAGGTCCCCCCGGTCCCACCGGAGGCCGTCGCGGGGACCGGCGCCTTCACCAGGCCGCTCTGGAGCGCCGCGACGGACGGCCGCGCCGCACCCGTGCCGTACCGCTCCCCCAGCGACTCGCGGGCGATCTTCTCCTGGAGCTTGAGGATGCCCTGGAGCAGCGCCTCGGGGCGGGGCGGGCAGCCGGGCACGTAGACGTCGACGGGGATGATCTGGTCGACGCCCTTGGTGACCGAGTAGGAGTCCCAGTAGGGGCCGCCGCAGTTGGAGCAGGCGCCGAACGAGATGACGTACTTCGGCTCGGGCATCTGTTCGTAGAGGCGCTTGACCGCGGGCGCCATCTTGTCGGTGACCGTGCCGGAGACCACCATCAGGTCGGCCTGGCGGGGGCCCGGCGCGAACGGGATCACGCCGAGCCGGATGAAGTCGTGGCGGGCCATCGACGCGGCGATGAACTCGATCGCGCAGCAGGCGAGGCCGAAGTTGAAGACCCACAGGGAGTAGCGGCGGCCCCAGTTCAGGACCACCTTCATGGGCTCGGGGGCGAGCCGGGCGAGCGCGCCGAGCCGCTTGGGTTCGGGCAACGCTACCGGCTCCGGGGCGGAGGGGGTCACGTCCATGCGAGGACGCCCTTCTTGTATGCGTACAGCAGGCCTACGGCGAGGAAGCCGAGGAAGACGAACATCTCGGCCAGCGTGGCGGCGCCGTAGCCGGGAGCGGCGAAGACCGTGGCCCAGGGGAAGAGGAAGATCGAGTCGACGGCGAAGATCACGTAGAGGAACGCGTACACGTAGTAGCGGACCTGGGTGTGGGCCCAGCCCTCGCCGACGGGGTCGACTCCGCACTCGTAGGTCAGGAGTTTCTCGGGGGTGGGGACCACGGGCCGCAGCAGGCGGCCGGCGCCGAACGCGACGGCGACGAACAGCACGCCGACCACGGCGAGCAGCCCCACGACGGAGTACGACCGGAAGTAGTCGGCCGCGAGAACGGACGACGGCACGTGGTCCGCGACCAGGACGGACGGCGAGGGGTGGGCCGCCGGGACGACGGCGGTCCCGGTCGCCGTGGCAACGGTCGGTTCCGGCACGTCAGCCCCTCACTCCCTGACCTCGTCGCACCCCGTCGTGCGCCGTCGCGCACTCGGTGATGCGCCGTGTTCGACGATCTGTACGGACGGGAGTCTAGGGCCTGCTAAAGAGAGCGTAAGCAGCCCGTCACACCTGGGGGTGGGGTTATCCCCAGTCCATCGCGGCGGCCCACCTCATGGCGCGGCGGCGCGCCGCCGGGCAGGCTGGCGGATATGACCGAACGCATCACGCCCACCGGCGCGCCGGACGGACCGTCCGACGACGACCGGCTGCCACCCGCGCGCTTCGCCCTCGACGGGCAGACCTGGAAGGAGATCTCCCATCTCCTGCTGAACCTGCCCGCCTCGATCATCGGCTTCGTGTACGTGGTGACCATGCTGTCCACCGGCGCCGGGCTCGCGGTGACGGTCGTCGGACTGCCGCTGCTCGCGGGCGGGCTGCGCGGTTCGCGGCAGCTCGGCAAGGCCGAACGGGCGCGGGCGCGGCGGCTGTTGGGGCTGCGGATCGAGGAGCCGAGCCCGTTGCCGGTGCGCAGGGCGGGGTTCTTCGGCTGGCTGTGGTCGAGTCTGAAGGACCCGGTGGCCTGGCGGGCGGCGCTCTACGACCTCATACGGCTGCCCTGGGGCATCGCGACCTTCACGGTGACGCTGGTGGCGCTGTTCGTGCTGTGGCCGGTGCTGCCGTTCCTCGCGCGGGGTCTGACGAACGTGGACCGGGCGATGGTGCGCGGGCTGCTGTCCCCCGACGACGGGCTGGAGCGGCGGATCGCCGAGCTGGAGTCGGACCGCGGGCTGGTGGTCGACACGGCCGCCGCCGATCTGCGCCGGATCGAGCGGGACCTGCACGACGGGGCGCAGGCCCGGCTCGTCGCGCTGGCAATGGGGCTCGGTCTCGCCAAGGAGAAGCTGCTGGAGGACCCCGACGCGGCGGCGCTGATGGTGGACGAGGCGCACGGCGAGGTGAAGCTCGCGCTTCAGGAGCTGCGCGATCTGGCCCGGGGTATCCATCCGGCGGTTCTCACCGACCGGGGTCTGGACGCGGCCCTGTCGTCGGTGGCCTCGCGGTGCACGGTGCCGGTGAAGGTGACGGCCGATCTGCCGACGCGGCCGGCCGCGGCCATCGAGGGCATCGCGTACTTCACCGTCTCCGAGCTGCTCCAGAACGTCAGCAAGCACAGTGGGGCGCGTTCGGCGTCCGTCGACGTCTGGCGGTCGGACGACCGTCTGCTCATCCAGGTCCGCGACGACGGCCACGGCGGGGCCGGCCTCGACGGCGGTACGGGCATGGCGGGGCTCGCCGACCGGCTCGGCGCGGTGGACGGCCTGTTCGTGGTCGACTCCCCGGTGGGCGGCCCGACGGTCGTCACGGCCGAACTCCCCTGGCGGGAGCGGCAGGAGGGGCACGGGCTCGCGCGGTAGCAGGCGGGCACGCTCCCGAAGGCGCGAGCGCACTCCTGAAGTACGGCGAAGGCCGCACGGTGGACCACCGTGCGGCCTTCGCCGTACCCCGGTGCCGGGAACAGGTGGTGCCGGGGACAGGTAGGGAAAACCCCCGTACCGAGAGGCCGACCCGCTCCATGGTCCGGGGGCGGCGCGGACAGCAGAGTTGGCGGTAGGAGCTGAGCCGGCGCCCAGGAACGGCCCGGTTCGGGACGCCGAACACCGAACACCTAACGCTGGACGCTGGACGCTGGACGCTGGACGCGACGAGAGAACGGACGACCGATGGCCACGGAGTACGGACACGGATACGGGTACCGGAGCGGCCCCGGATCCGACAGGCCCGGATTCGACGGGCCCCGCTTCGACGGAGCCGGATTCGGCGACCCCGGATTCAGCGACCCCGGATTCGGCGGGGCGGGTTCCGGTGAGCGGCGGCACCGTCTCCCGGCCCCGCTGCGGGCGCCGTTCGAGGCCCGCAGCTGGCGTGAGTTCGGCTATGTGCTGCTGGGCCTTCCCCTTGGCATCCTCATGTTCACGTTCGCCGTCACGATGGTGTCGCTGGGCGCCGGCCTGCTGATCACCTTCCTCGGCGTTCCGGTGCTCGCCGCCGCGCTGAGCGGCTGCCGGGGCTTCGGCGCGCTGGAGCGGGCGCGGGCGCGGCGGCTGCTGGGAGTCGAGATGGACGACCCGGAGCCGCTGCGGCCACGGGGGCGCGGCGCGATGGCGTGGACCGGTGCGCTGCTGAGGAGCGGCGCCTCGTGGCGGCACCTGCTGTACTCGGTGGTCCAGTTCCCGTGGGCGGTGCTCTCCTTCAGCGTGGCGCTGAGTTTCTGGGCGTACGGGTGGGCGCTGCTGACCTACCCCCTGTGGTTCTGGGTCTTCCCGGTGTACGCCGGCCAGGACGGGCTCCAGCTGTACGGCGACGGCACGCACTCGGTGTACCTGGACAACCCGTTCGAGATCACGATGACCGCGCTGCTCGGACTGCTGTTCACGATGGCGACCCCGTGGATCGTGCGGGCGCTGACGAGCGTGGACGCGCTGATGGTGCGCGGACTGCTCGGGCCGTCGCGGCTGGCCACCCGGGTGGTGGAGCTGGAGTCCGACCGGGGTGTGGTCGTCGACACGGCGGCGGCCGACCTGCGGCGCATCGAGCGGGATCTGCACGACGGGGCGCAGGCCCGGCTCGTCGCGCTGGCGATGGACCTGGGGCTCGCCAAGGAGAAGCTGACGGAGGACCCGCGGGCCGCCGCGCGGATGGTGGACGAGGCGCACGGCGAGGTGAAGACGGCGCTCCAGGAGCTGCGGGACCTCGCGCGGGGCATCCACCCGGCGGTGCTGACCGACCGGGGGCTCGACGCCGCGCTGTCGGCGGTGGCCTCGCGCTGCACGGTGCCGGTACGGGTGGAGGTCGATCTGCCGTCGCGGCCCGCCCCCGCGATCGAGGGCATCGCCTACTTCACCGTCTCCGAGCTGCTCCAGAACGTCAGCAAGCACTCCGGGGCGACCCGGGCGAGCGTGGACGTGTGGCGGGTGGAGAACCGGCTGCTGCTCCAGGTCGTGGACAACGGCACGGGGGGCGCCGACGCCACGTCGGGGTCGGGGCTGGCGGGCCTCGCGGACCGGCTCGACGCGGTCGACGGAATCCTGGTGATCGACTCCCCGCCGGGCGGCCCGACCCGCGTCACGGCGGAACTCCCCTGGCGCGGCTGAGCCGCCTCGCGGCTGAACCCGGTCCCCGCACGGCTCCCCGTACTCCCAGGGCACGCACTCCGTGTGCAGGCCCCCCGTAAGCGGTCCGCGCGCGGGCTCCCGGCGCCTCCCGTGGCGCGGGCCGAGCCGCCGCCCCGCGTTCCCCGGGCACTCCGTGCGCCGGCCCCGTAAGCGGCCCCCGCGGATTCCCCGGCCCGGGCGCGTCCCGGGCCGAAGCCTGGAATGCTGGGGGTGTCGTACGAACACTGTCGTACGAGCGGGGACGCGCCCGGCGGGTCCGGGGGCGGCCCGGGGTGGGCTGTGGGGGGCCGAGAGATCGTGGAGGACAGGGTGCGGGTGGTCATCGCCGAGGACTCGGTGCTGCTCAGGGAGGGCCTGACCCGGTTGCTGACCGACCGCGGGCACGACGTGGTGGCGGGGGTCGGGGACGGCGAGGCGCTGGTCAAGACCATGACGGAGTTCGCGGCGCAGGGCGCGCTGCCGGACGTGGTGGTCGCCGACGTACGGATGCCGCCGACGCACACCGACGAAGGCGTGCGGGCGGCGGTGCAGTTGCGCAAGGCGCACCCGGGACTCGGTGTGCTGGTGCTGTCACAGTACGTGGAGGAGCGGTACGCCACCGAACTGCTGGCCGGTTCCAGCCGTGGCGTGGGCTATCTGCTCAAGGACCGGGTCGCGGAGGTGCGCGAGTTCGTGGACGCCGTGGTGCGGGTGGCGCAGGGCGGGACCGCGCTCGACCCGGAGGTCGTGGCGCAGTTGCTCGGCCGCAGCCGCAAGCAGGACGTGCTGGCCGGGCTGACGCCACGGGAGCGTGAGGTGCTGGGTCTGATGGCCGAGGGCCGGACGAACTCCGCCATCGCCCGTCAGCTCGTGGTGAGCGACGGGGCGGTCGAGAAGCACGTCAGCAACATCTTCCTGAAGCTCGGGCTCTCCCCCAGCGACGGGGACCACCGGCGTGTTCTGGCCGTTCTGACCTATCTGAACTCCTGACCATCTGACACTGTGTCAGTTGTCGCCCAGAACGGGGAGGCGGACCGGGATCGTCGTACGGGGTGAGAGCCGGGGCGGGGAAATCATGACAAGTCGGGGCGTCGGGCCGTCTCAAAATGGTGTCCATCATGCGAATGGCCGAAGGAAGGCGACCCTTACGGACGTAGGGTTGAAAAGGGAAGGGCCTGCGGGAAGGCCTCTCCCGGACAGCCGCCTCAAAGGAGGTCCAGTTCAGTGACGAGCCAGGTCAGTAGCCCAGCCGAGCAGGCCGACGAAGCCGTCGTGGGAGAACAGCGCAAACCGGTGGGGACGAAGGACGTCCGCCGGCTCGACCGGGTCATCATCCGGTTCGCGGGAGACTCGGGCGACGGGATGCAGCTCACGGGCGACCGCTTCACGTCCGAGACGGCTTCTTTCGGCAACGACCTGTCGACGCTGCCGAACTTCCCCGCCGAGATCCGCGCGCCCGCGGGAACCCTGCCGGGCGTTTCCTCTTTTCAACTGCACTTCGCCGACCACGACATCCTGACCCCCGGTGACGCGCCGAACGTGCTGGTGGCGATGAACCCGGCCGCCCTGAAGGCGAACATCGCCGATGTGCCGCGGGGCGCGGAGATCATCGTCAACACCGACGAGTTCACCAAGCGCGCGATGCAGAAGGTCGGCTACGCGGTCAGTCCGCTGGAGGACGGCTCGCTGGACGGATACAGCGTGCATCCGGTGCCGTTGACGACGATGACGGTGGAGGCGCTGAAGGAGTTCGACCTCTCGCGCAAGGAGGCCGAGCGGAGCAAGAACATGTTCGCGCTGGGCCTGCTGTCGTGGATGTACAACCGGCCGACGGAGGGCACGGAGAAGTTCCTGCGGACGAAGTTCGCGAAGAAGCCCGAGATCGCGGCGGCCAACCTGGCGGCGTTCAGGGCGGGTTGGAACTTCGGGGAGACGACCGAGGACTTCGCGGTCTCCTACGAGGTCGCGCCGGCCGCCCAGACCTTCCCGACGGGCACGTACCGGAACATCTCGGGGAACCTGGCGCTCTCCTACGGTCTGATCGCGGCCTCGCGGCAGGCGGATCTGCCGCTCTACCTGGGCTCCTACCCGATCACTCCGGCGTCGGACATCCTGCACGAGCTGAGCCGGCACAAGAACTTCGGGGTGCGGACCTTCCAGGCGGAGGACGAGATCGCGGGGATCGGGGCGGCGCTGGGCGCGGCGTTCGGCGGTTCGCTGGCGGTGACGACGACGTCGGGGCCGGGTGTGGCGCTGAAGTCGGAGACCATCGGGCTGGCCGTCTCCCTCGAACTGCCCTTGCTGGTCATCGACATCCAGCGCGGCGGTCCGTCGACCGGTCTGCCGACCAAGACCGAGCAGGCCGACCTGCTCCAGGCGATGTACGGGCGCAACGGCGAGGCGCCGGTCCCGGTCGTCGCGCCGATGACACCGGCCGACTGCTTCGACGCGGCGATGGAGGCGGCGCGGATCGCGCTGGCCTACCGCACCCCCGTCCTGTTGCTGTCGGACGGTTACCTGGCCAACGGCAGCGAGCCGTGGCGGGTCCCGGAGGTGGACGAACTCCCGGACCTGCGCGTCCAGTTCGCCCAGGGCCCCAACCACACCCTCGACGACGGCAGCGAGGTGTTCTGGCCCTACAAGCGCGACCCGCAGACCCTCGCCCGGCCGTGGGCGGTGCCGGGCACGCCGGGTCTGGAGCACCGGATCGGCGGGATCGAGAAGCAGGACGGCAGCGGGAACATCTCGTACGACCCGGCCAACCACGACTTCATGGTCCGCACCCGGCAGGCCAAGATCGACGGGATCGACGTCCCCGACCTCGACGTGGACGACCCCGCCGACGGTGCCAGGGGCGGCGCGGACACCCTGGTGCTGGGCTGGGGTTCCACCTACGGGCCGATCACCGCGGCCGTTCGCCGACTGCGTGCCGCGGGCGTTCCCATCGCGCAGGCCCATCTGCGCCACCTCAACCCGTTCCCCCGGAACCTGGGCGAGGTGCTGGGGCGTTACGACAAGGTGGTGATCCCCGAGATGAACCTCGGCCAGCTCGCCACCCTGATCCGGGCCAGGTATCTGGTGGACGCCCACTCGTACAACCAGGTCAACGGCATGCCGTTCAAGGCCGAGCAGCTCGCCACGGCTCTCAAGGAGGCCATCGATGGCTGAGACGTCCACGGAAGGCACGGGCACGATCGAGGCGCTCTCCCTCGTCCCCAAGGCCGAGGGCAGACAGTCCATGAAGGACTTCAAGTCCGACCAGGAAGTGCGCTGGTGCCCCGGCTGCGGCGACTACGCGATCCTCGCGGCGGTGCAGGGCTTCATGCCCGAACTGGGCCTGGCGAAGGAGAACATCGTCTTCGTCTCCGGCATCGGCTGCTCCTCCCGCTTCCCGTACTACATGAACACCTACGGGATGCACTCGATCCACGGCCGCGCCCCCGCGATCGCCACCGGACTGGCCTCCTCCCGGCGGGACCTGAGCGTGTGGGTCGTCACCGGTGACGGCGACGCGCTGTCCATCGGCGGCAACCACCTCATCCACGCCCTGCGCCGCAACGTGAACCTGAAGATCCTGCTGTTCAACAACCGGATCTACGGCCTCACCAAGGGCCAGTACTCGCCGACCTCCGAGGTCGGCAAGATCACCAAGTCGACGCCGATGGGCTCCCTGGACGCCCCCTTCAACCCGGTGTCGCTGGCCATCGGCGCCGAGGCGTCCTTCGTGGCGCGCACGGTCGACTCGGACCGCAAGCACCTCACCGAGGTGCTGCGCCAGGCCGCCGCCCACCCGGGCACGGCGCTGGTGGAGATCTACCAGAACTGCAACATCTTCAACGACGGCGCCTTCGAGGTCCTCAAGGACAAGCAGCAGGCCGAGGAGGCGGTCATCCGCCTCGAACACGGGCAGCCCATCACCTTCGGCGCCGACAACTCCAAGGGCGTCGTCCGCGATCCGGCCACCGGTGACCTCGCGGTCGTCGCGGTCACGGACGCCAATCGGTCGCAGATCCTCGTCCACGACGCGCACGCCGCCAGCCCCACCACCGCGTTCGCGCTGTCCCGGCTCGCCGATCCGGAAACCCTGCACCACACCCCCATCGGCGTGCTCCGCTCGGTCGAACGGCCGGTCTACGACACCCAGATGGCGGACCAGCTCGACGCGGCCATCGAGCAGAACGGCAAGGGGGACCTCGCCGCGCTGCTGGCGGGCGGCGACACCTGGACGGTCGTGGGCTGACAGGGCCCGTAGTCCGACTCCCAGGGGACCCGGGGCCGCCTTGAGCGCGGCGCCCGGGTCTCGTCGTATGCCGTGCGCGGCTTCAGGAAGCCCGGGGCTTGGGTTCCCGGGCTTCGTCGTAGGCGGCGCGGGAGCGTTCCACGTCCGCCATGCGCACCTCGGTCCACCGGGCGAGTGACCGGACCTGTTCGGCGGCCTCGCGGCCCAGCTCGGTGAGCGAGTAGTCGACGCGCGGCGGGATCACCGGCTTGGCGTCGCGGTGCACCAGCCCGTCCCGCTCCAGGGTCTGGAGGGTCTGGGTCAGCATCTTCTCGCTGACCGGCCTGCCCACCCAGCCCACCGCCCGGCGCAGCTCGCTGAACCGGTACGGGCGCTCCAGCAGCTCGATCAGGACCAGGACGCCCCACCGGCTGGTGACGTGTTCCAGGACCAGGCGGTACGGGCACATCGCCTCACCGGCGCCGCCCGCGTCCGCCGTCCTTTTGCTTACGGCCATGCCAGTACCTTACTTCAAGGTGGGTACTTTCCAAGAGTTAGTGCCGCTCGTAGGGTGAGTGACATCCGCACCCCACAAGGAGATGCACGTCATGAGCATTGTCGTCACCGGAGCCACCGGACACCTCGGCCGTCACGTCGTCGGACAGTTGCTGGAGAAGGTTCCGGCCGAGCAGATCACCGCCGTCGTCCGCGACGAGGCGAAGGCCGCCGACCTCGCGGCCCGGGGCGTACGGCTCGCGGTCGCCGACTACAACGAGCCCGCAAGCTTCGACGGCGTCTTCTCGGCCGGCGACAAGGTGCTGCTGATCTCCGGCAACGAGTTCGACAAGAGCCGGGTGGCACAGCACAAGGGTGTCATCGACGCCGCCAAGGCGGCCGGGGTCGCCCTCCTCGCCTACACCAGCGCGCTGGGCGCCCTCACGGCCACGATCGCCGACGACCACCGCGCCACCGAGGAGGTCCTCCTCGCCTCCGGAGTGCCCTACACGCTGCTGCGCAACGGCTGGTACCACGAGAACTACACCGAGCGCCTGGCCCCGGTCCTGGAGCACGGCGCGGTCGTGCAGGCCGCCGGTGACGGCCGGGTCGCCTCCGCCGCCCGCGCCGACTACGCCGCCGCCGCGGTCGCCGTGCTCACCGGCGAGGGCCACGAGAACGCCACGTACGAGCTGAGCGGCGACGAGGCCTGGGGATTCGCCGAGTACGCGGCCGAGCTGAGCCGGCAGACCGGCAGGGAGATCGTCTACCGTCCCGTCTCCGCCGAGACCTACACCGGCATCCTGACCGGCGCCGGGCTGCCCGAGGTCCTCGCCGAGGTCCTCACCGGCAGCGAGGTCGCCATCTCCCGGGGTGAGATGGCCGCCACCAGCGGGGAGCTGTCCCGGCTCATCGGCCGTCCCACCACGCCGCTCTCGGAGGCCGTCACCGCCGGCCTGAAGGGCTGATCCGCCCCCGCTCCGGGCACGTGAGCCGCCGCCGACGCCTGTCATGACCGTATAGCGATACGGGCATGACAGGCGCCGGTGCGCGGCGCTACCGTCTTGGAGGCCGCACCCAGGGTTCCGACCATCCGGAATCCGGCCGGCGGCCGGGGCGCGGTGGGCGTCCGCGAGCGCGTGAGAAGGAGTTGCCGGTGGCCGGGAAGCCGAAGGGCGAGCAGCGCGTCGGTCTGCTGAACGGCTTCGCGGCGTACGGCATGTGGGGGCTCGTGCCCCTGTTCTGGCCGCTGCTCAAGCCCGCCGGGGCCGGTGAGATCCTCGCCCACCGGATGGCCTGGTCCCTGGTGGTCGTCGGGGCCGCGCTGCTCGTCATGCGCCGCTGGGCCTGGGCGGGCGAGCTGCTGCGGCAGCCGCGCAAGCTGGGCCTCGTCACCGTCGCCGCCGCGGTCATCACCGTCAACTGGGGCGTCTACATCTGGGCGGTGAACTCCGGGCACGTGGTCGAGGCCTCGCTCGGGTACTTCATCAACCCCCTCGTCACCATCGCGATGGGCGTGCTGCTCCTCAAGGAACGGCTGCGTCCGGTGCGGTGGGCGGCCGTCGGTGTCGGTCTCGCCGCCGTCGTGGTCCTCACCGTCGGGTACGGCCGGCCGCCGTGGATCTCCCTCTGCCTCGCCTTCTCCTTCGCCACGTACGGGCTCGTCAAGAAGAAGGTCAATCTCGGCGGCATCGAGTCGCTGGCCGCCGAGACCGCGATCCAGTTCCTGCCGGCCGTGGCGTACCTGCTGTGGCTCGGGTCCCGGGGCGACGCGACGTTCGGCACACGGGGGGCGGGGCACGCGGCGCTGCTCGCGGCGACCGGGGTGGTCACCGCGATCCCGCTGGTCTGCTTCGGCGCCGCCGCGATCCGGGTGCCGCTGTCCACACTCGGGCTGCTCCAGTACCTGGCGCCCGTCTTCCAGTTCCTCCTCGGCATCTTCTACTTCCACGAGGCCATGCCCCCCGAGCGCTGGGCCGGCTTCGCCCTGGTGTGGCTCGCCCTGTCCCTCCTGACCTTCGACGCGCTACGGGCGGCCCGACGGGGCTCCAGGGTCGAAGCCCCCGGGGCCGTACCGGCCGCGGACAGGGATCTCAGCCCCGGCGCGGCCAGAGATTCCAGCCCCGGTACGGCCAGAGATTCCAGCCCCTCCGGCGTTTGAGGAGCGGGGGTCTGGGGGCGGAGCCCCGGGGTCGTACCGGGTACGGCCAGAGATTCCAGCCCCTCCGGCGTTTGAGGAACGGGGGTCTGGGGGCGGAGCCACCGGGGGTCGGGAAGGGCAGGGGCGGAGGGGGCGAAAAACCGCTTCGCGAGCGGGCGGCGGCCGGGGTGCGTATAAGTGAAGGCATGACGCCGACCCCCGTGCACTGGAAACTCGTCATCGACGCCGCCGACCCCCACGCACAGGCCGACTTCTGGTCCGCCGCACTCGGCTACACGGCCGAGGACAACAGCGCCCTCATCGAACAGCTCCTGACCCTGGGCGCCCTGCCGGCCGAGGCCACCGTGGACTTCCACGGCCGCCCCGCCTTCCGGGACTTGATCGCCGTACGGCACCCCGACGACCCGTACGACACCGAGCGCGGCACCGGCCTCGGCCGCCGCATCCTCTTCCAGCGGGTCCCGGAACCGAAGACCGGCAAGAACCGCCTCCACCTCGACCTGCACCCGGGCGAAGGCCGCCGGGACGACGAGGTCGAGCGGCTGAGCGGCCTGGGGGCGAAGGTCCTGCGGGAGGTCCGGGAGCCCTCCGGCGCGTGGGTCGTGATGACGGACCCCGAGGGGAACGAGTTCTGCGTCCACTGACGGGCGCCCCTGGGGCCCGCTCCCAACGGTGACGGGCTGAACGGGACGGGCTCAGCGGTGACGGGCACAACGGTGACGGGCTCAGCGGTGACGGGCTCAGCGGTGGCGGGCTCAGCGGTGGCGGGCGCGGGCCTGCGGAGAGGTCCGGGCCGCTGCGGGAGCGGCCGGCGCCGTGCGCTTCAGTTCCCTCGTCGTGTCCGCCCGCTCCTCGCTCAGCGCGTGCACGGCCGCCGGAGTGGCCCCCGCCCGCAGATGCGCCGCCACCGACAACGGCAGCTTGGCGCCGACCGCCACATCCGCCGTGACATGGGAGCGGAGCGCCTCGACCACGGCCAGGTGGCGCCGCAACTGCTCCGGAGGGAGCGACGCCAGAGAGACGTTCACGGCGGCCCGTACGTCCGCCGGGTTCGCCGGGATGGGCGCGGCGCCGTGGCTGTTCTTCGTACGGAGGCCGGGCGGGCCATCCGCCGCTCCGCCTCCCCCGTTCCGGTCGCCCTGACGTCCCCGGCGCGCTTCGGCACCGGTCACCGGCGGCTGGACGGTGCGCCAACTCATCATGCCGGTCAGCTCGTTGACGCTCACCTCGACGCGGGGACGCGGGGCCGGCCGTACGGCGGGGGTGCGGCGGGAGCGGGGTGAGCGGCTGTACGCGGCGATGACGCGGGCGTGATCGAGCGCCGACGCCGGCAACGACACCGGCACCGGCACCGGCTCCGCGTGCGCGGGGGTGTTCTTCGGCGGGCTCGGATTCCTCTCGGCGCCCTCGGCTCGCTCGTCGACGAACGCCCTCTTCTTCCTCGCCGATCGCCTCGCCATGGCCGCTCCCTCCCGTCGCCGGACCTCGATTCCCGTAATCCGCAGGCCCGTTGGTGCTTCCTTCCTTCCCCCTGGGACGAGATCGTCACGCACCCGGGGGCGGGGAAGGGCGGTTCAGCGTTTGCGGTGCTGGGCGCGGGCGCGCTCGGTGAGGCGGCCCATGCGGGTGCGAGCCGACTCCAGTTGGCCGATGTCGTCGGCCGCCGGGCCGCCGTCGGTCACGAGGTCGGTCCAGACGCCGATCAGGTCCCGTCCGAGGTGAAGGCCCTGGAGCGGGTCGCGCACCGCACGCCACGCGGTCGCCGCGCTCTGCACATCGCCGTACGCGCCGTCCGCGTCCCCGTGGCGTCGCCGGGTCCGCGCGAGGTCGAGCGACAGATGGAACGACCTGAGCGCGTCACCGGCCAAGTAGGCGATGTAAGCGGTCAGTTCGCGCAGCTTCAGCACCTCGGGGTGCTCCTCGCCGAGCGCCTGCGCCGCCGCCGCGACGGTCCGTTCCGCCGTCCCGGCGGCCTCGTCGATACGGCCCATCCGCACGGACTCGTTGATCCGCGCGACGGGCTCCGCGTAGAACGCCGTCGTGCCCGCCCGCTCCGCCCCCGACGAGTCCGGGGCCGGGTCCGGCGCGAGCATCGCCTCGGCCACGGCGTCGAAGCCGCGCACGGGAGCGGGCTTGGGGTCCGGTTCCCGCTCGGAGCCCAGCAGGGAGGACAGGGCCTCCACGGCGGGGGCCGGCGGGAGTTCCACGACAGGGGGCGCTATGACGGGAGCCGGTCCGAACTGGCCCAGCGGCGCGGGGGCGGGCTGGGGTGCCGAGGCAGGCTGGGGCGTCGGGAGGGGCGGGGCGGCGGGCTGGGGTGCCGGGACCGGGTCCGGTGCGGGGAGCGGCTGCGGTGCGGGGACCGGGTCCGGTGCCGGGACCTGTTGCGGCGCCGGTGCCACCTGCGGCGCAGGGACCGGTTGCGGTGCCGGTGTCGGCCGTGGGGTCGGCGTGGGCTCCGCCGGCCGGGGCTGCTCGCCCTCCGGGCCCGTCGGTGTCCGTACCGGCTCCCCCGCATAGCGGCTGGAGCCGTCGGCGGCCACCTGGAGCGGCACGACGAAGCCGATGCGTTCGTCGTGCACGGAGGCGAGCACGGGGTGGCCCGCGGCCAGCGCCAGGTGCTGGAGGTGCCTGAGGATGGCGGCCTGGACCGGCTCTCCCGGCCTGGCGGTGACCGGCCTGCCGTCGGCCGTCGCCACGATGGCGGTCACATCGGGGGCCTCGCCGGGCGCCGGGCCGGCCGGCGCCGCCGGTACGCGTACCTCGATCGGGGACTCCCCCGGCGCCGGCTGTCCCCCGGCATCGGCCGCCGGGTACTGCCGCTGGGGTTCTCGCTGCTGGTCGCGGCTGAGTCGAGACATCGGTTCCCTCACGAAGGGGTGGTCTGGGACGGGCGAAGGGGGGATCTGAGACGGTCTGTGACAGGCGAAGGGGGGATCTGAGACGGTCTGTGACAGACGAAAGGGGGATCTGAGGCGGTCTGGGGCGGGTCGGATGCGGGGTGCCTACACCGAGTCTCCCCGCTCCCCCCTGCTTCCCAGGTCACCGCGACGTCACAGGCTCGTCCCAGGGGGCCGGAGCACTCTGGACAACTAAATGCGCACGCATATATTGTCCACGCATATAGTCCGCAGTCGTCGTCGTGCCGCAGCCGCGGCGCGTACCCCAGGGGGAACCATGACCCGGAATTTCCTGTTCGTGCTGGGCAGCAGCCGCGCCGAGGGCAACACCGAGCTGCTGGCCCGCAAGGCGGCCGAGCAACTGCCCCCGGAGGTCGGACAGCGCTGGCTGAGCCTGGCCGAGCATCCGCTCCCCGACTTCGTGGACCTGCGCCGCGACAGCGACCACGTGCGTCCGCCCGCCGACACCGCGCCGGGCCTGTTCCTGGACGCCACGCTCGCGGCGACCGACATCGTGATCGTCTCGCCGCTGTACTGGTACTCCGTGTCCGGGCTCACCAAGCGGTACCTGGACTACTGGTCCGGCTGGCTGCGCACCCCCGGTATCGACTTCAAGGAGACGCTCGCCGGGCGCACCCTCTGGGGAGTGACCGCCCTCGCGCACGAGGAGCAGGAGGTCGCCGATCCGCTGGTCGGCACGCTGAACCACTCGGCCGCCTACCTGGGGATGCGCTTCGGCGGGGTCCTGCTCGGCAACGGCAGCCGGCGCGGTGACGTACTGAACGACGCCGGTGCCCTGGCCCGCGCCAAGACGTTCTTCGCGCAGGAACCGCCGCTCGCCCGCTTCCCGTACGAGGCGTGAACCCCGTACTCACGGGTGGCGCGCGTGCCGTCAGGCGGTGATGTCCTTCGCCGTGAAGCGGGCCCAGGCCGCCGAGCCGAACACGGCGGCGTACAGCGCCTGGAGGCCGAGGTTGTGCACGAGGTCGTCCCAGTAGACCGGGTCGCGCATGAGGTCGGCGAAGGACAGCCAGTAGTGCGAGAAGAAGTACGGCTGGAGCGCGTGCAGTTGGGGGATCTGGTCGAGGATCTGCACGGAGATGAGGAGGCCGACCGTCGTCGCCATGGCCGCGATGCCGCTGTTGGTGAGAGTCGAGACGAACAGGCCGAGCGCGGCGACACCGGTCAGTGACGCGGCGACGACGAGGGCGATGAGCAGGGCTCGGCCAAGTCCCTCGGTGAAGCTGATGCGGGTCCCGGAGATCGTGGTCAGCTCGCCCAGCGGGAACAGCAGGGCGCCCACCGCGAGGGCGGAGACGGCCACCACCAGGGTCGCGGCCAGGCAGAACGTCATCGTGGTGGCGTACTTGGTGAGGAGCAGGCGGGTGCGGCCGGCGGGTGCGACGAGGAGATAGCGCAGGGTGCCCGCGCCCGCCTCGCCCGCGATCGCGTCGCCCGCGAGGACCCCGATCGCCATCGGCAGGAAGAAGGGAAGCGTCGCGGCCAGCGCCGTGAACACCAGGAACAGGCCGTTGTTGGTGATCTGCGCGATGAACGCGGGTCCCTCGCCGCCGCCTTGGCCCACGCTCGAACCGTCGCTCGTCTCGATCCTGATCGCCACGCCGATGAGGACCGGCACCGTCGCGAGCACCCCGAGCAGCGCGATCGTCCGCCAGCGCCGGAAGGTGGTGACCAGCTCACTGCGGAAGAGGCCGAGCGTCCAGAGGGGGTTGGGGCGGGGGGCCGCACCGCCTTTGCCGGTGCGGCCGGCTCCGGGGAGGCCCGTAACGGTGGCATCCGCCCCGGGACCGCCCGCCCCGGGAACGTTCGCCCCGGGACCGTTCGATCCAGGGAGGTCCGCTCCAGGGAGGCCCGCTCCAGGACCGCCCGCTCCGGGGAGGCCCGTTTCCCTTGCCGTACGTCCCGGTTCCGGAAGGCTTTCAGCCCGCGACATCGAAGCCCTCCCCCGTCAGTGCCACGAACGCGTCCTCCAGTGAGGCCCGTTCGACGCCGAAGCCGCGGACGCGGACGCCCGCCATGACCAACGCGGCGTTCAGTTCGGCGAGTTCACGGTCCGGCGGTTCGGCGGTCACGCCCGTCTCCGTCACGGCGATGTCCGCCACGCCCTGTTCCTTGAGGACGCGGGCCGCGTCGCCCGCGTCCGGGGTGGTCACGACCAGCCGTCCGCGCGCGCCCGCCGCGAGGTCGGCCACCGCACCCTGGGTGATGAGCCGCCCGCGCGCCATCACGGCCGCGTGGGTGCAGACCTGCTCGATCTCGTCGAGGAGGTGCGAGGAGAGGAAGACGGTCGTGCCCTCGGAGGCCAACTCCCGGACCAGGGACCGGATCTCGCGCATACCCTGCGGATCGAGACCGTTGGTCGGCTCGTCCAGGACGAGGAGCCGGCGCGGCTGGAGCAGCGCTGCCGCGATCCCCAGCCGCTGCTTCATGCCCAGGGAGTACGCCTTCGCCTTCTTGCCGCCCGCCGCGGTCAGCCCGACCCGGTCGAGAGCGGCGGCCACCCGGGGCCGCCGGGTGCGGGGGTCGGCCGCGGGGTCGGCGGCGTCGTACCGCAGGAGGTTGTCGCGGCCGGAGAGGAAGCCGTACAGGGCGGGGCCCTCGATCAGCGCCCCGACCTGCGGGAGCACGGCCCGCGCGGACCGGGGCATGGGCTGCCCGAGGACGCGGGCCGTGCCCGAGGTCGGCTCGATCAGGCCCATCAGCATGCGGATGGTGGTGGTCTTGCCCGAGCCGTTCGGCCCGAGGAAGCCGAAGACGCTGCCCGCCGGGACGGTCAGGTCGAGACCGTCGACGGCGAGCTGTCCGCCGCGGTAGCGCTTGCTCAGCGAACGCGTGACGATCACCGCGTCTTCGGGCGCGATCACCGCGTCTTCGGGCGCGATCACCGCGTCTTGGGGCGCGATCACCGCGTCCTCGGGGGCGATCAACGCGCCGGCGGCCACGGTCACCGCGTCGCCCTCGGACGCGGTGCCGTGCGCGGGATCAGCCGGGCCGGACTCGGCGGCGGACAGCTCCTCCATGGGCTCCCTCGGTTCGGCGGGCCCACGGGACGGCGGCCCGCGGGACTCAGTGGGCCGCGTCGGCCGCCTTCACCAGCGCGTCCTTGGTGACGGCACCCGCGTACACCGTGCCGTCGTCGGTGATCAGGGCGTTGACGAGGCGGGTGGAGAAGACCGTGCCCGAGCCGAACCTGCCGGTGACGTGGTCGCCGAGCGAGTTCAGGAACCCGTCGACGTCACTGTTGCCGGACGAGCCCTTGGCGCCGGTGGGCAGGCCCTCGCCGCCCGTGCGGAACTCGGCGATCGTGCTCCAGCCCTTCCCGATGGTCTTCACTCCGTCGAGCCCCCCGGCCAGGCCCTTGCCGCCCTCGGGGAGTGCCTTGTCGCCCTTGGGGAACGCCTTGTCCTTCCCCTGGGGCCACGCCTTCCCGGCGTCCTTCCCGGCGTCCTTGTGCTCGTCGCCCTCGGTGACCTTGGCGCCCTTCGGCGGGGTGAAGGCGAACGTCGAGGCGGCCGGACGGGAGAAGTCGACCTTGGTGAAGCCCGCGTCCACGACCGCCGCGCCCCCGGCGGCCGGGGTCAGCGTGAACTTCAGCGGCAGCCCCGTCTTCGCGTCCACCGCGATGCTGATCGCGCCGACCGTCGAACCGGACTGCTTCGGCTTGACCACCAGCTTGTACGCGTCGCGGCCCGCGACCTGCGCGGTGCCGTCGACCGTCACGGAGGTCGTGTCGTCCACGGACTTGAGTGCCTCGTCGGCGAGGTCCTTGGGCGTGGCCGGCACGTCGTGCGGCGCCTCGCCCTTGGCGCCCGCGGACTCGGGGGCGGTCGCGTGGTAGACCTCGTTCGACTTGCTGTCGTAGCCCCAGACGTCCTTGCCGTTGTGAATGACGCTGTACTCGGCGGCGTTGTCGAGGAGCGAGACCTTGCCTCGGTCCGGGCCGTCGGCCGCGACGCGCAGCGTGTGGGTGCCCGAGGCCAGTTCGAGGAGCTTGGACTGCGGGTCGGCGGACGAGCCGTCGCCGCCGCGCGCCGCGCCGGACGCGAGGCCGCTCGCCAGACCGCCGAGGTCGGGCAGCCCGAGGTCGGTGGTGATCTTCACCGTGCCGGAGAGCTGCTGGACGTCGGACTTGGCGATCTCCTCGATGAGCTGTTGCGCGGTGACCTTCGGCAGGTCGGGGTCTCCGGACGAGGCGAGTGCGGGGACGAGCCCGATGGTCGCCGCCGCCACCCCCACCACCGCGACCGGGACGACGTACCGCGCGGCCTTGCGTCGTCCGGCGCGTACGTCGTCGGTCTCGTCGGCGGCCCGCGCGCTGTCGTCGGTTTCGTACGGTGCCATGTGTGCCTTACCTCCGTCGTCGGCGGCGGCCATGTGGTCCTGCCCCTGCCCCACCCCTGAGCCGCCATTCTCACCCGAACCGGTGAGGAGTGGTGCTTTCCATATGACCAAATCAGCCGGAGAGAAGCGTCAGTCCGGGGGATCAACTCCGCGTAGTCCTGCGGTATGACACCCGGAGGGTTGCGTTGGGCTTACCCGTAGGGGTTGTACGGGGGGCCTGTCCCGGCGGGGGGGGCATGCGGGGCCGCTGTCCCGGCGGGGGCATGCGGGGGGGTGTCCCGGCGGGGGCGTGGGGGGCCGCTGTCCGGCGGGGGGGGCGTGCGGGGGCCGCTCCCCCCGGCCGGGACAAGGACAGCCGGAGGAAGGGGGCAGGCAGGCAAGCAAGGGCCGGGCAGGTCAGCCCGCCCGGTGGACCACCGCGTCCGCCAGTTCGACCAGGGCCGCCTTCGCGTCGCACTCGGGCAGCGGGGCCAGCGCGGCGCGCGCGTCCTCCGCGTACCGCACGGTGTCCCGGCGGGCCTGCTCCAGGGCGGGGTGCTCCCGCAGCCGGGCCAGCGCCTCCGCGTGCCGGGCGTCGTCCGTCAGGTCGGAGTCCAGCAGCTCGCACAGCGCGATGTCCTCGGCGAGCCCGAGCCGCTCGGCGCGCTCGCGCAGCCGCAGCACCGGCAGCGTGGGGATGCCCTCGCGCAGGTCGGTCCCCGGGGTCTTGCCCGACTCGTGCGACTCGGACGCGATGTCGAGGACGTCGTCGGCGAGCTGGAAGGCGACGCCGAGCCGCTCGCCGTACTGCGTCAGCACGTCGACCACCGTCTCGTCGGCGCCCGACATCATCGCGCCGAAGCGGCAGGCGACGGCGACCAGCGAGCCGGTCTTGCCGCTCAGCACGTCGAGGTAGTGGTCGACCGGGTCCCGTCCGTCGCGCGGCCCCGCGGTCTCCAGGATCTGGCCGGTCACCAGCCGCTCGAACGCCTCGGCCTGGATGCGGACCGCGTCGGGTCCGAGGTCGGCCAGGATGTAGGAGGCGCGGGCGAAGAGGAAGTCGCCGGTGAGGACGGCCACCGAGTTGCCCCAGCGGGTGTTCGCGCTGTCCACACCGCGCCTGACCTCGGCCTCGTCCATCACGTCGTCGTGGTACAGCGTGGCGAGATGGGTCAGCTCGACGACCACGGCCGAGGGCACGACACCCGGCGCGTAGGGGTCGCCGAACTGGGCGGCGAGCATCACGAGGAGCGGCCTGAACCGCTTCCCGCCGGCCCGCACGAGGTGCTGGGCGGCTTCCGTGATGAAGGGGACCTCGCTCTTGGTGGCTTCGAGCAAACCCTCCTCGACAGCCGCCAATCCGGCCTGGACATCGGCTTCGAGAGCCTGGTCCCGCACGCTCAGCCCGAACGGCCCGACGACGGTCACGAGAGGTTCTCCTGTCTGCTGACGATCACATGGCGAACTCGGTCGATCATTCGGTCGATGACACGGTTTGTCGATGTGTCGCTGCCATCACTCAAGTCAGCGTATCCGGTCACGTTTCGATCACCACGAGCGCCCACCGTCCCCCGGCCGAGTCGGCCCCGCCAGGAGGTGGGCCCGGAATACGCCTGTAGGGCACACGTAACGCACCCGCGCACCCGGCATCGCGAGTACCCCGCCTCCGGGGTGCCATCCGGAGCCCGCACTCCTCTCCCGACGCTGCCCGAAGCGGTCGCCCCGGCGCCATCCGGATCGGCTACCCCGAGCGGGTACCCCTCCTCCCGGGCGTTATCCGGAAGCCGAAGGTATGTTCACGATCAGTTGATACGACTGATACGAGCCGATATCCGACGACATGTACCGGCACCGAGGTGGCACCGAGGTACACGTGTCCCGGTGCCGAGGTACGCGGAAGTGGGTGACAGTGTCCCGCAGCTCCGTCGAGGCCGAGCCCGGCCCGCCGCCGGCCGACGACCACGCCTTCTTCGGCCAGCCCCGAGGGCTCCTGACGCTCTCCGGGCTGGAGGTCTGGGAGCGCTTCTCGTTCCTCGGCATGCAGGCGATCCTCGTCCTCTACTTCGCCGACACCGTGGCCCACGGCGGCCTGGGCATGGCGCCGGGCACCGCGGCGTCGGTGTCGGCCGCCTACGGAACCCTCGTCTACCTGGTGTCCGTCGCGGGCGGCTGGCTCGCCGACCGGATGCTCGGCTCGTACCGCGCGGTCCTGTGGGGCGGCATCCTGATCGCCTGCGGCCACTACGCGATGGCGATCCCGGCCGCCGCCGCGACCTGGGCGGGCCTCGGCCTGATCAGCGCGGGCACCGGTCTGCTCAAGCCCAACGTCGCCACCATGGTCGGCAAGCTCTACCGGACCGACGACGAGCGCCGCGACGCCGGTTTCGCCCTCTACTACATGGCGATCAACATCGGGGCCTTCGCCGGTCCGCTGATCACCGCCTGGCTCGGCGACCACAAGGGCTGGCACTGGGGCTTCTCGGCGGCGGCGATCGGCATGACCCTCGGCCTGATCCAGTACGTGGCGGGCCGCCGTCACCTGGCCGGGCGCACCCACGCGGCGGAATTCGCCCTCGCGCCGGACGCGATGCGCCGCGCGGTGCGCGGGATCGTCCTCGGGGTGCTCGGCGTCGCGGTCCTCGCCGTGCTCCTCGCCTTCGTCGGCTGGCTGACCATGGGCCGGTTCGTGGACCTGCTGACGGTCATCTCGGTGATCATGCCGGTGATCTATTTCGCGGTGATGTTCACCAGCCCCCGGGTGACCGCCGAGGAACGCGGCCGGCTGCGCCCGTACGTGGTGCTCTTCCTCGCCTCGACCGTCTTCAACTTCATCCTCTTCCAGGCCTACTCGACGATGATCCTGCTGGCCTCGACGAACGCCGAGTCGAACATCCTCGGCTTCGACTTCCCGGCCGGCTGGTACGCCTCCGCGCTGGGCGCCTTCGAGGTGGCGCTCGCGCCGGTGGTCGCCGCCGTCTGGGTGCGGATGGGCAGCCGCCAGCCGCACGCCTCGAACAAGATCGCCCTCGGGGTCGTCCTCGGCGGTCTGTCGTTCCTGCTCATCGTGGTGCCGACCGCCGGCCACTCGGGGGACGACTACCTGATGTCGGTCTGGTGGATCGTCGGCTCCTATCTGCTCCTCGGCCTCGGCGACGTCCTGCTGGAGACGTCCGGCATGTCCGCGACCACCAAGCTCGCCCCGGCCGCCTTCTCCAGCCAGACCATGTCCCTCTGGTTCCTGTCCCTCGCGCTCGCCAACGGCATCCAGGCCCAGACGGTGAAGCTCTACGACGACGTCTCCAAACCGGCGTACTTCGGCGTCAACGGCGCCATCGCGGTGGCCGCCGGCCTGGCCGTGATGGCCCTCGCACCCTGGCTCCGCCGCACGATGCACCCCGTCCACTGAGCCTCGTGACATCCCCTCCACCGAGCCACGCCGCATCCCGCCCACCGAGCCACGCCGCGCCCCGTCCACCGAGCCCCGCCGCGTCCCGTCCACCGAGGTGACCCGTATGCGCATCCGTACGTCCTTTCCCTACGAGACCGTCCACGAGGACGTCCTCGTCCCCCTCCCGGACGGCACCCGGCTGTACGCCCGGATCTGGCGCCCGGTGACCGACGAGCCCGTACCGGCCCTCCTGGAGTACCTGCCGTACCGGCTCACCGACTGGACGGCACCGCGCGACTGGCAGCGCCACCCCTGGTACGCCGGGCACGGCTACGCCTCCGTCCGCGTCGACGTGCGCGGCCACGGCAACTCGGAGGGACTGCCGGGCGACGAGTACTCCGCGACCGAGCTGGCCGACGGGGTCGCGGTGGTGGAATGGCTGGCCGCCCAGCCCTGGTGCACCGGCCGGGTGGGCATGTTCGGGATCTCCTGGGGCGGCTTCAACTCCCTCCAGATCGCGGCCCTCGCGCCCGAGCCGCTCAAGGCGATCGTCACGGTCTGCTCGACGGACGACCGCTATGACAACGACGTGCACTACACCGGTGGTTCCGTCCTCGCCGTCGACATGCACGCCTGGGCGGCCACCATGCTCGCCTTCGTCGCCCGCCCGCCGGACCCGCTGCACGTGGGCGAGGTGATGTGGCGCGACCTGTGGACGCGGCGGCTGGAGGCCGTCGACCCCTTCGTGCACACCTGGCTGGCCCACCAGACCCGGGACGACTACTGGCGGCACGGCAGCGCCTGCGAGGACTACGGGGCGATCAGCGCGGCCGTCCTCGCGGTCGGCGGCTGGCACGACCCGTACCGCGACACCGTGCTGCGCCTGGTCGAGAACCTGCCACCCGAGCGCGTACGGGGACTCATCGGCCCCTGGTCCCACCAGTACCCCGACCGCGGCCTGCCGCCGGGCCCCGCGATCGGCTTCCTCCAGGAGACGCTCCGCTGGTGGGGCCACTGGCTCAAGGACGAGGACTCGGGCGCGCTCGACGTCCCGCTGCTGCGCTCCTACGTGATGGACGCGCATCCCCCGGCGACCGTCTACCCGGAGCTGCCCGGCCGCTGGGTCGGCGACCCTGCGTGGCCCTCGCCCTCGGTGACCGCCATCCCGTACGAACTCCAGGGGGACCCGGTGCCGGTGCGCTCCCCGCAGCACACCGGCGTCGACGCGGGCCGCTTCTTCCCCTTCGGGAACGACGCCGACCTGCCGCCGGACCAGCGCGAGGAGGACGCCCGCTCGGCCTGCTTCGAGTTCGAAGTACCGGAACAAACCTGGGTGTTGGGGCGGCCCCGGGTCCGGCTGCGGCTCACCTCGGCGGCCACGCGGGGCCAGGTGATCGCCCGGCTGTGCGACGTGACCCCCGACGGCGCGTCCACGCTCGTCACCCGAGGTGTGCTGAACCTGTCGGCGCGCCGGGGCCGTGACAGGGCCGTCCCCTGGCAGCCGGGCACCACGGAGGACGTCGAGTTCGAGCTGAACGGCATCGGTTACGCCTTCCCGGCCGGCCACCGCATCCGGCTGAGTGTCTCCTCCGCGTACTGGCCCTGGGTCTGGCCGCAGCCCGGCTCCGAGGCCGGTTTCACCCTGGACCCGGCGGGCAGCAGCCTCGAACTCCCCGTGCGTGTAAGGGAGTCGGACCCCTCCATCACCTTCGGGGAGCCGGAGCAGGCCGAGCCGCTCGGCGTGGTGATCCCGGAGACGCTCGACGAACCCCGCCCCGAGCGCCTGGTGGTGCGGGACGTGGCCGCGGGCACCTGGCGGCTGGACGTGGACCCCCGGTACGGCGGCACCCGCGTCTATCCCGACGGTCTCGAATTCTCGGAGGACGCGCGGGAGACGTACACGATCGACGCGTCGGACCCGCTGTCCGCCCGCGCCGAGTCCACCTGGTCGGTGCGGCTGCACCGGCCGGACCTGCCGTGGGACGCCCGCGTCGAGACGCGGTCCTCCATCACCTGCGACGCGCGGGACTTCATCACGTCCAACGAGGTCGTCTGCCGGGACGGCGGCGAAGTCGTCTTCCACCGGACCTGGGAGAAGAAAATTCCGCGCACGGCGGGCTGAAGAAGGCTTGCGGGGAGGGGAGTTGTGGGGACGGGGCGGGTGTGGCGGGGCGGGCGCCGTGGGTGGCAGGGCGGGCGCGCTGTGGATGGCGGGGCGGGCGCTGTGGATGGCGGGGGCGGGCGCCGTGGGTGGCCGGGCGGGCGCCGTGGACGGCGGGGCCGCTCCGCGGCGCGAGGGCCGGTCCGGGGGCGTACGGGAACTCCCGGTCCACCGGCCGACGGTGGCGTAATGTCCGACTTGCCTGCCATGCCGCCTTGGTGACCCTCCAGCGCGTGAATTGGGTCACGCGCGAACCAGTGGATCACCCGGCACCGACTCCGCGCCAACCCCTTCGCCAAAGGCAAGTTGAGGATTCAATTCCGGCACAAACGGACGTATTGCCCACGCTCTAAACAGGCAAAAGCGATCTTCAACGCCACATCCGGCCTTGTTCCCGACATGTGCGGTCGCATACGTTCTCGTCGCACCGGGCGGATCGCCTAATCCTGCCGTCGCCCGGCAACCCACCCACCCACGCACGGCAGGAGCGGGGGAACCACAGGTAAGCCGCCGATCCGGGAGACCGGACCGGCTAGGGGTGAAGCCGCGCCCGAAAAGCGCGGCCGGGCATCTCCCGCCCGAACCCGACAGCTCACCTCGCAGGCGTCGGAGAGGACATTTCGTCATGCCCGCAGGCAAGAACCGTCACGGCCGGAACAACCTCGTCACCCGCGGCATCGTCGCCGCCGGAACGGGCGCCCTCGCCCTCGCGCTGCCGCTCATGAGCGCCACCGGCGCCCACGCCGCCACCCCCCAGGCCGCCAAGACCGCCGCCGTCCCGAACGTCCAGCTCGTCACCTACAAGGTGGTCGCCGGCGACACCCTGGTCGGCATCGCGAAGAAGTACCCGTCGAGCGGCGGCTGGCAGAAGCTCTACACGGCGAACCGCGCCGTCATCGGCGACAACCCCGGGCACCTCCGCACCGGCCTGACGCTGACCGTCGGCACGAAGACCCTGAAGGCCCCGGCGGCCACCACGGCCGCCAAGACCACCGCCACCCAGGCCTCCGCCACCACCTACGCCAACAACCTGGACGGCTGGATCAAGCAGTCCCTGGACATCATGGGCAAGGCGGGCATTCCGGGCAGCTACGACGGTATCTACCGCAACGTGATGCGCGAGTCCTCCGGCAACCCCCAGGCCATCAACAACTGGGACTCCAACGCCGTCGCGGGCACCCCCTCGAAGGGCCTCCTCCAGGTCATCGACCCGACCTTCCTGGCCTACCACGTGCCCGGCACCTCGATGGACCCGTACGACCCGGTCGCCAACATCACGGCCGCCTGCAACTACGCCGCCGACAAGTACGGCTCGATCGACAACGTCAACGGCGCGTACTGATCACACCGGCGCCCACCCGGGCCCACCTGCGCCCACCCGCCACCCACACGGGCGCATCACATCGCATCGCACGGCCTCGCACGGCCTCAGACGGCCTCGCACGCCACCGGCCGGCGGCACCCTCGGGTGTCCGCCGGCCGGTGGCGTGTGAACAGGCGGGACGTGAACACGCGGGACGTCAACAGGCGAATCGTGAACAGGCGGCGGTGGCTGGCGAGCGGGCGCCCCGCGTCAGTTCGGCCGCTCGAACCCGAAGAGCCGCTCCAGGACCACGGCGATCCCGTCCTCCTCGTTCGACCGGGTGATTTCGTCGGCCACGGCCTTCAGTTCCGGGTGTGCGTTGGCCATCGCGACCCCGTGGGCGGCCCAGTCGAACATGGGAATGTCGTTGGGCATGTCCCCGAAGGCGAGCGTCGCGGACGGGGTGAGCCCGAGATGGTCCGCTGCGAGCGCCAGGCCCGTGGCCTTGGTCACCCCGCGTGGCTGGAGTTCGACGGTCCCTGGCCCCGACATGGTGACCGTCGCCAGCGAATCGACCACACCCCGGGCCACCGACGCCAACTCGTCGTCGGACAGGGTGGGATGGCGGAGCAGCACCTTGCTGATCGGACGCTCCCACAGGTCGTCCCGGCGCCGCACCCGCACGGCGGGCAGCGTGGGGTGCGGCATCACATAGCCCGGCTCGATGAGCGTCAGCCCGTCCACACCGTCCTGGTCCACCGCCGCGTACAGCAGGCCGACCTCCGCCTCGATCTTGCCGAGTGCCGTCTCCGCCAACTCCCGGTCCAGGGTGACCGACCAGAGCAAACGGTTCGCGCCGGCGTCGTAGAGCTGCGCCCCCTGTCCGCACACCGCCAGTCCCCGGCCGCCGAGTTCGTCGAGCAGCGGTCGGACGCGTGGTGCGGGGCGGCCCGTCACCACGAGATGCCGGGCACCTGCCGCGGTCACTTTCGCCAGCGCGGCCCGCGACCGGCCGGAGAGCGTGTCGTCGCCGCGCAGCAGCGTTCCGTCCAGGTCAGTGGCGATGAGTGAATATGCAGTCGGAGCGGCCATGATCCGAAGAATACGGATCGGACGACCCATCGGCCCGGCGTGAACCGGACGACGTCCGGTATCCCCTCGGCAACGCCGTTCACCGTACGGTGGCAGGCGCGTTGCGACCGGTTGGGATCACGCTCGGCCCGCTTCCGCCCGGTCGGACTTTCCCGGGCAGGACCGATCACAAGGTCTCAACGCCCTTGCCCCGCCCGCGCGATCGCCCCGCCCACCGCCTGCCGACGCCCGCCACCGCTTGCCTGATCCGGCGGGTCAGCCGTGCGCCGCCGCCAGGTGCTTGGCCAGCCGGGGCGAGGCGTACTCCGTGCCGCACACGAAACGCATCACCGGCCCGTACGAGGACGCGGCCGGCAGGCCCGTGAAGTACAGCCCCGGCACGGAGGACCGGTACCCCGCGCCCAGCTTCGGGGTGCCGCGGCTCACCGCCAGCCCGGCGCGCAGCTCGTGTCCGAGGAAGTCCATCGCGGCGATGTCGACCCGGTAGCCGGTCGCCGCTATGACGTGGTCGGCGGTTAGCTCGTCCACCCGGCCGGCATGGGTCCGCACTCTGAGGACGGGCCTGCCCTCGGGGGCCGCCGCACCGACGATCCGCCGCACCTCCTGGACGGCGACCTTGCCCTCGAAACGGTCCCGGAGCCACCAGGCGCCGAGCGGTCCGAGCACCCGGCGGACCAGGTAGTGCCGGGCTCCGGCGGGCAGATGACGGTAGGGCCCCGGGTAGTAGCTCAGCGCCCACAGCGACCAGGCCCGCCCGAACGGCGACTCCGGGCGCAGCCTCGGCTGGTCCCACGGGGGCGCTCCGAAGTCCACCGCTCCCCTGCCCCGGGAGACCACACGGACCCGCGCGCCCGCCTCCGCCGCCAGCGCCGCCGTCTCCAGCGCGGACTGGCCGGCGCCGACGACGATCAGCTCCTTGCCGGCGAACCGGCTCAGGTCGTGGTGCTGCGAACTGTGCGAGACCGGACCGGAGGGAGCCGGACCGTCGTGCGCCGCCTCGGCCAGCTCGGCGGGCAGCCGGGCCAGCCCGGACAGCCCCGTCGCCACGACGACCGCGCGCGCGGTGAACGACTCCCCCGAGTCCAGCTTGATGTCGAAACCGCCCGGCCCGTCCGCCGCGCCCCGTCCACTCTCGCGGTCGACCGAGACGACCCGCACCCGCTCCAGCTCGGGCACGAGCTTGTCCCGGAACCACTCCCCGTACGCGATGAACGTCTCGACCGGGATGATGTCCTCGTCCGTGACCAGGCGCGGTATCCCCGCCGCCGCGCAGTAGTCGCCCAGGGTGTGGCCGGGCTGCGGGGCGTCGATGTTCGAGGCCGCCGGGGTCGACTTGAGGAGCATCCCCTCGGGCATGTGGTCGCGCCAGCTCACCATGGGCTCGCCGAAGACCCGAACCGGAATGCCCCGCGCCCGCAGATGGGCGGCGGTGGACAGCCCGAACGGCCCCGCCCCGATGACTGCTACCGGATGGTTCACGAAGTCCCTCCCCAGGACGTACTACGTCTACTTCGCGTACTTCGCAGTGGAACTGCCGCTGCCGCCACGGCGGTTGGTCCGCCACAGCTGGTAGAGATGCCTCGCGCCCGGCCGCACGAAGCGCGCGAGCATCGTGAAGAAAGGCCGCGGGTCGTCACCCGCGAGCCAGGCCAGCTCCGTACCGCTCGCGCGGGCCGGCGCGTGCGGTGTCGTGTAGCCACTGCGCCGGTAGGCGAGCAGGGCCGGCAGGTCGATGTTCTCCACGATGTACCGGTGGCCGGCGCGCTGTTCCCCCTCCGGAACGGCGCGGCCGGTCAGATTCAGGTGCAGGGCACGGACGACGTCGATCCCGGACTCGCTCTCGAAGAGCCGGAACTGGGCGCCCATGCGCGGGTTGAAGTCGAGCAGCTTGTACTGACCGTCTCGGCGGTCGAAACGCAGGTCGAGGTCGATGATTCCGGTGAAGCCGATCTGTTTGATGAAACGTGCGGCGATGTCCGCGAGTTCCGGATTGTCGACGACATACGCGTTCGCGGTCATTCCGGCGTGCGGCGGCCAGGAGCGGACCTTCACGCCGGTGAACATCGCGAGCGGCGTCGAGTCCGCGTCGAAGCAGGCGTGCACGATCCAGTCCTCGGCGTCCTCCCTCGGCAGGTACTCCTGGAGGATCACGCCGGGCCGCGGCCCCCAGTCACGGGCGAGGGCGAGCAGCCCCTCGCGGGTCGAGATCCGGGTCGTCCCGTTCACCGCGGGCCGGCTGCGGCGCACGAACGCCTCGCGGTTCTTGGCGACGAGCGGGAACAGCGCCTTCTCGGCGAACGCCTCGATCTCGTCGTACGACTCCGGGAACGCGGCGGCCGGGCTGGGGATGCCGTGCTCCACGCACAGTTCGTGCAGCCCCTGCTTGCTGGCGAGCCGGCGCGGCAGCCCGGCGTCCACCCGCGGGAAGAGGAAGCGGCCGGCCAACTCCTCCTGGTGCTCGGCGATCAGGACCGCGGCCTCCTCGTCGGTCGGGACGAGCACCGTGGGCCGGCCGATGCGCCGGCCGATGCGCAGCAGCCCCTCGACGAGCCGTCCCGGTTCCTCCGTCCCCGTGGTCGGCCACACGAACGCGCGCCGCAGATAACGCGAACTGGCGGCCGGCGTGTACCGGTCCTCGGTGATGGCGTACATGGGTATGCCGAGCCGGCCCAGGCTCCGGATGGCGCCCACCCCGCCGTGGTGCAGCGGGTAGTCGCCGAACTTGACGATGAGGCCCGGGACTTCACGGTCGGCGTCGACCGGCACGCCACTGGAACTCCTGGCCATGCGTCCCCCCACATGTCCCCCCTACGGACCGGACCCACCCCGTCCGTGTCCCCCAAAGGACGCTAAGCCGGAATTGCCGCGTCCGACAAGGCCAATTCGGACATTGCAAACTCTTTAGACACTGCCGCTGCGCGGTCCTCCCCCGTAACGTGTGCCCCGACCACATGAAACGCGTGGCACGCACGGATGACATGGCGAGTACGAACCCGAGAGCGAGGCACCTACCGATGCCCCCCTTCGATGTCCCCGAGGGCGATCCCTTCGGCCCGCACAACCTCCCGTACGGCGTCTTCTCCCCGGCCGGCGCGACCGACGCCGCCGAGCGTCGCGTGGGCGTCCGCCTCGGTGACCACGTGCTCGACGCGGGCGCCGCGGCCAGGGCACTCGGCTCGCCCTACGCGGGCCTGCTCGCCCAGCCGACCCTCGATCCGCTCCTCGCCGCCGGCCGCACCGCCTGGTCCGACGTCCGGCGCGCGCTGACGGCATGGGTGACCGTCCCGGCCCACCGGGACACCCTCTCCCCGCACCTGCACCCCCTCTCCGAGGTGACGCTCCACCTCCCCTTCACCGTCGCCGACTACGTCGACTTCTACGCCTCCGAGAACCACGCCCGGAACGTCGGCCAGATCTTCCGTCCCGATGCGGCCGACCCCCTCACCCCCAACTGGAAGCACCTGCCGATCGGCTACCACGGCCGCTCCGGCACGGTCGTGGTCTCCGGTACGGACGTGGTGCGCCCCTCGGGCCAGCGCAAGGCCCCCGCCGACGCCGCCCCCGTCTTCGGGCCGTCGATCCGCCTGGACATCGAGGCGGAGGTCGGCTTCGTCGTCGGCACCCCCTCCGAGATGGGCCGGCCGGTCGGCCTCGGCGACTACCGTGACCACGTCTTCGGCCTCTGCCTCCTCAACGACTGGTCCGCGCGCGACCTCCAGGCCTGGGAGTACGTCCCCCTCGGCCCGTTCCTCGGCAAGTCCTTCGCCACGTCCGTGTCGGCCTGGATCACCCCGCTCGACGCCCTCGACGACGCCCGGATCGCACCCCCGGCCCGCACGCACCCCCTTCTCCCCTACCTGGACGACTCCTCCGAGGACCCGGGCGGCTACGACCTGCGGATCTCGGTCGCCGTCAACGGACACGTCGTCTCCGAGCCGCCCTTCTCCACCATGTACTGGACGGCCGCCCAGCAACTGGCGCACATGACGGTCAACGGCGCCTCCCTGCGCACCGGCGACCTCTACGGCTCCGGCACCGTCAGCGGCTCCGCCGACGCCGAGCGCGGCTCCCTCCTCGAACTCACCTGGAACGGACGCGACGCCCTCGAACTCCCCGACGGCAAGCGCACGTTCCTGGAGGACGGCGACGAGGTCACCCTGACCGCCTGGGCACCCGGCCCGGGCGGCAGCCGGGTGGGCCTGGGCGAGGTCCGCGGCCGCATCGCCCCGGCCGTCACCGGGTAACCGGCGCTGCCTGGCGGGAGGTTCCGTCACGGTGGCCAGGGCCCTGGCCACCGTGAGTCCACCGCGCTACCGCCTACCGCCTACCGGCTCTCGGCTCTCGGCTCTCGGCTCTCGGCTCTCGGCGGGTGTCCCCTCCCGGCGAGGCCGGCCTCGCGCCCGCTACATCCAGTCCTCGGGCTCCGGCTCCTGGTCCAGCTCGGGCCAGTCCGGGTCCGGGGCGTGGCCGGCCGCCGAGGCGGAGACGGATACCGGGGCCGGGGTCGCCGCTCCCCGGCCCGGGGTTGCCGCGCCGGACGCCGGGGTCGCCCCTTCCCGGCCCGCGGTTGCCGCGCCGGACGCCGGCACCGAGGTGGTCGAGGGTGCGCTGTCGCCCAGGGAGGCGAGCACCGCGATCACTCCCTCCCCGTAGGTGGCGAGCTTCTTCTCGCCCACCCCGCTGATGGTGCCCAGGTCTCTCACCGTGGTCGGCCACACCGTGGCGATCTCTCTCAGCGTGGCGTCGTGGAAGATCACGTACGCCGGGACGCCCTGCTCGCGGGCCTGCTCGGCGCGCCAGGCACGCAACGCCTCGAAGGCCGGGACGAGTTCGGCCGGCAGCTCGGCCGCCGCGGCGGCGGCCTTCGCCTTCCGCTCGCCCTTGGAGCCCGACGAGCGGGAGGCCACCGGCTTCGGCGGCTCCTTGCGCAGCGGCACGTCGCGCTCACGCCGCAGCACGGTCCCGCTCGCGTCGGTCAGCACCAGCGTGCCGTACTCCCCCTCGACCGCGATCAGGCCCTGGGCCAGCAACTGTCTGACCACACCGCGCCATTCGGACTCGGCCAGCTCCGCGCCGATCCCGAAGACGGACAACTGGTCGTGGTCGAACTGGATCACCTTGGCGGTCTTCCGGCCGAGCAGGATGTCGATGATCTGCCCCGCGCCGAACTTCTGTCCCCGCTCCCGCTGGAGGCGCACCACCGTGGAGAGCAGCTTCTGCGCGGCGACCGTGCCGTCCCAGGTCTCCGGGGGCGTCAGGCAGGTGTCGCAGTTCCCACAGGCCGGGGTGTTCGGGTCCTGGCCGAAGTAGGCGAGGAGCTGGGAGCGCCGGCACTGCGCCGTCTCGCACAGGGCGAGCATCGCGTCCAGGTGGGAGGCGGCCCGGCGGCGGAACGCCTCGTCACCTTCCGAGCCCTGGATCAGCTTGCGCTGCTGGACCACGTCCTGCAGGCCGTAGGCCATCCACGCGGTGGACGGCAGTCCGTCCCGGCCCGCGCGGCCCGTCTCCTGGTAGTAGCCCTCCACCGACTTCGGCAGGTCGAGGTGGGCGACGAACCGTACGTCCGGCTTGTCGATGCCCATGCCGAAGGCGATCGTGGCGACCACCACGAGCCCCTCCTCGCGCAGGAAGCGCGACTGGTGGGCGGCACGGGTCCCCGAGTCCAGACCCGCGTGGTACGGCACTGCCTCGATGCCGTTGCGCGAGAGGAACTCGGCCGTCTTCTCCACGGAGTTGCGCGAGAGGCAGTAGACGATGCCCGCGTCGCCCGCGTGCTCCTCGCGCAGGAAGGACAGCAACTGCTTCTTGGGGTCGGCCTTGGGCACGATCCGGTACTGGATGTTGGGCCGGTCGAAGCTCGCCTCGAAGTGTCGGGCGGCCGGCATGCCCAGACGCTGGGTGATCTCCTTGTGCGTCGCCCGGGTGGCGGTGGCCGTCAGCGCGAGCCGCGGGACGTCCGGCCAGCGCTCGCCGAGCAGCGACAGCGCCAGATAGTCGGGGCGGAAGTCGTGCCCCCACTGGGCGACACAGTGCGCCTCGTCGATCGCGAACAGGGAGACCTTCGCCCGGGAGATCAGGTCCAGCGTGGACTCCAGGCGCAGCCGCTCCGGGGCGAGGTAGAGCAGGTCCAGCTCGCCGGCCAGGAACTCCGCCTCGACCACGCGCCGCTCGTCGAAGTCCTGCGTGGAGTTCATGAACCCGGCGCGCACGCCCAGCGCCCGCAGCGCGTCCACCTGGTCCTGCATGAGCGCGATGAGCGGCGACACCACGATGCCCGTGCCTGGCCTGACCAGGGACGGAATCTGGTAGCAGAGGGACTTGCCGCCGCCGGTCGGCATCAGCACGACGGCGTCACCGCCCGCCACCACGTGCTCGATGATCGCTTCCTGCTCACCGCGGAAGGAGTCGTATCCGAAGACCCGGTGGAGGGTGGCCAGCGCCTCGCTCTCCCTCAGCGTCTCCGTCGCGTCCGCTCCGGTCATCACACCCGTCCCGCCCATCGTCCTGTCCCCCGTACGTCGCGCCTCGACCACTGCGTCCACGATAGGGGGCCGCGCCGACAGCCCGAGAGTTGTCCACAGGCTGCGACCGTCCGACTTCCCTACGCATCGAACCCATGAGCGGTCCGGGCCGCCTGACCTCCGCGCAGTCAGCGCCTTCGGCACGCTCGGCCACTCGGCACGCTCGGCGTAATCGCCATAGTCGGCGCTCGGCACACTGAGACGGGCCGGGCCCCGCTCCCGGTGGGGAAGCGGGGCCCGGCCCGTGTGACGGCGGTGCCCGGTGCTCAGCGCACGAAGACGCCGGCCTGGCCGGCCAGGTCCAGGAAGTACTGGGGTGCCACACCCAGCACCAGCGTGACCGCCACACCGACCGCGATGGCGGTCATGGTCAGCGGGGAGGGCACGGCGACCGTCGGCCCCTCCGGCTTCGGCTCGCTGAAGAACATCAGCACGATCACACGGATGTAGAAGAACGCGGCGATCGCCGAGGAGATCACACCGACCACGACCAGCGCGCCCGCGCCGCCCTCGGCCGCCGCCTTGAACACGGCGAACTTCCCGGCGAACCCGGAGGTCAGCGGGATGCCCGCGAAGGCGAGCAAGAAGATCGCGAACACCGCGGCCACCAACGGGGACCTGCGGCCGAGGCCCGCCCACTTGGACAGGTGCGTGGCCTCGCCGCCCGCGTCCCGGACGAGGGTGACGACGGCGAAGGCGCCGATCGTCACGAACGAGTACGCGGCCAGGTAGAACAGCACCGACGAGACACCGTCGGGCGAGGTCGCGATGACACCCGCGAGGATGAATCCCGCGTGCGCGATCGAGGAGTACGCCAGCAGCCGCTTGATGTCGGTCTGGGTGATCGCGACGATCGCGCCGCCCAGCATGGTGACGATCGCCACCGCCCACATGACCGGCCGCCAGTCCCAGCGCAGGCCAGGCAGGACGACGTACAGCAGACGCAGCAGCGCGCCGAACGCGGCCACCTTCGTCGCCGCGGCCATGAAGCCGGTGACCGGGGTCGGTGCTCCCTGGTAGACGTCCGGTGTCCACATGTGGAAGGGCACCGCGCCGACCTTGAAGAGCAGGCCCATGACGATCAGGGCGCTGCCGATGAGCAGGAGCACGTCGTTGCCCATGGTGCCGGCGAGCGCCGGGTCGACGCTGGTGAGCGTGCCGTCGACGACCTGCGAGATCGTCGCGTACGAGACCGAGCCCGCGTAGCCGTACAGCAGGGCGATGCCGAAGAGGGTGAACGCGGAGGCGAAGGCGCCGAGCAGGAAGTACTTCACGGCGGCCTCCTGCGACATGAGCCGCTTGCGGCGGGCCAGGGCGCAGAGCAGGTACAGCGGGAGGGAGAAGACCTCCAGGGCGATGAACAGCGTCAGCAGGTCGTTGGCCGCCGGGAAGACCAGCATGCCGCTGACCGCGAAGAGCAGCAGCGGGAACACCTCGGTGGTGGTGAACCCGGCCGTGACGGCCGCCTTCTCGCTGTCGCTGCCGGGCACGGAGGCGGCCTGGGCGGCGAAGGAGTCGACGCGGTTCCCGTGCGCCTCGGGGTCGAGGCGCCGCTCGGCGAAGGTGAACACGCCGAGCAGTGCGGCCAGCAGGATCGTGCCCTGGAGGAACAGGGCCGGTCCGTCGACCGCGATGGCGCCCATGGCGGCGATGTGCGCCTTGGTCGTGCCGTATCCGCCGGCCGCGAGCGCGACCACCGCGGCGAACGCGGCGGCGAGTGCGACGACGGCGACGAACACCTGTGCGTAGTAGCGGGACTTGCGCGGCACGAAGGCCTCGATCAGGATCCCGATGACCGCGGCGCCGAGAACGATCAAGACCGGGGACAATTGCCCGTACTCGATCTTCGGCGCGTTGATCTTGGGGATCGGATCGGCCGCGACGGCCGCCGTTGTCCACAGGCTGTGGACGGCTGATGCGCTCACTTGGCCGCCTCCACCTCGGGCTGGGGGTCCTTCTTGTGTACGTCTGACATGGTCTGCTTGACCGCCGGGTTGACGATGTCGGTGACCGGCTTCGGGTAGACGCCCAGGAAGATCAGCAGAGCGATCAACGGGGCGACCACCAGAAGCTCACGCACCCTGAGGTCCGGCATCTCGGCGACCTCCGCCTTGACCGGGCCCGTCATCGTCCGCTGGTACAGGACGAGGGTGTAGAGCGCGGCGAGGACGATGCCGAAGGTGGCGATGATGCCGACGGCCGGGTAGCGCGCGAACGTGCCCACCAGGACCAGGAACTCGCTCACGAAGGGCGCGAGCCCCGGCAGCGAGAGGGTCGCTAGACCGCCGATCAGGAAGGTGCCCGCGAGCACCGGGGCGACCTTCTGCACCCCTCCGTAGTCGGCGATCAGACGCGAGCCGCGCCGCGAGATCAGGAAGCCGGCCACCAGCATCAGGGCGGCCGTCGAGATCCCGTGGTTGACCATGTAGAGCGTCGCGCCCGACTGGCCCTGGCTGGTCATCGCGAAGATGCCGAGGATGATGAAGCCGAAGTGCGAGATCGACGCGTACGCGACCAGCCGCTTGATGTCACGCTGGCCGACCGCGAGCAGCGCCCCGTAGATGATGCTGATCAGCGCCAGGACGAGGATCACGGGCGTCGCCCACTTGCTGGCCTCCGGGAAGAGCTGGAGGCAGAAGCGGAGCATCGCGAAGGTGCCGACCTTGTCGACGACCGCCGTGATCAGCACCGCGACCGGGGCGGTGGCCTCACCCATGGCGTTGGGCAGCCAGGTGTGCAGCGGCCACAGCGGCGCCTTCACCGCGAAGGCGAAGAAGAAGCCGAGGAACAGCCACCGCTCGGTGCTGGTCGCCATGTGCAGCGAGCCGTCGGCCCGCGCCTGGACGATCTCCTGGAGCGAGAAGTTCCCCGCCACCACGTACAGTCCGATCACCGCGGCCAGCATGATCAGTCCGCCGACCAGGTTGTAGAGGAGGAACTTGACCGCGGCGTACGAGCGCTGGGTCGCCGCCGCCTCGTCACCGTGCTCGTGGGCACGGTCCCCGAAGCCGCCGATGAGGAAGTACATCGGGATGAGCATGGCTTCGAAGAAGATGTAGAAGAGGAAGACGTCGGTGGCCTCGAAGGAGATGATCACCATCGCCTCGACGGCCAGGATCAGGGCGAAGAAGCCCTGCGTGGGCCGCCACCGCTTGCTGCCGGTCTCGTGCGGGTCGGCGTCGTGCCAGCCCGCCAGGATCACGAACGGCATCAGCAGCGCGGTGAGCGCGACGAGCGCCACCCCGATGCCGTCCACACCCAGCTCGTAGCGCACCCCGAAGTCCGCGATCCAGGCGTGCGATTCGGTGAGCTGGTAGCGGTCACCGCCCGGGTCGAAGCGCACCAGGGTGACCACCGCGAGCGCGAGGGTGCCCAGGGAGACCAGCAGCGCGAGCCACTTGGCGGCGACCCGCCGGGCGGCCGGCACGGCGGCCGTGGCGATCGCCCCGAGCGCCGGGAGCACCGCCGTCGCTGTCAGCAGAGGAAAGGACATCGGTATCAGACCGCCCTCATCAGCAGGGTCGCGGCGACGAGGATGGCCGCACCGCCGAACATCGAGACCGCGTAACTGCGTGCGTAGCCGTTCTGCAGTTTGCGCAGCCGCCCGGAGAGACCGCCCACCGAGGCGGCCGTGCCGTTGACGACTCCGTCGACCAGGGTGTGGTCGACGTACACCAGGGAGCGGGTGAGGTGCTCACCGCCGCGCACCAGCACGACATGGTTGAAGTCGTCCTGGAGCAGGTCGCGCCGGGCGGCCCGGGTGAGCAGGGAACCGCGCGGAGCGACGACCGGGACGGAACTGCGGCCGTACTGGAGGTAGGCGATGCCCGCGCCGACGACCAGCAGGACCATGGTGGCCACCGTGACGGTGAGCGCGCTGACGGGCGAGTCGCCCTCCGTGTGCCCGGTGACCGGCTCCAGCCAGTGCAGGAAGCGGTCGCCGATACCGAAGAAGCCGCCGGCGAACACCGACCCGAAGGCCAGCACGATCATGGGGATCGTCATGGAGCCGGGCGACTCGTGCGGGTGCGGCTCGTGGCCGTCCGCGTCGGGCTGCCAGCGCTTCTCGCCGAAGAACGTCAGGATCATCACGCGGGTCATGTAGTACGCGGTGATCGCGGCGCCCAGCAGGGCCACACCGCCGAGGATCCAGCCCTCGGTGCCGCCCTTGGCGAAGGCCGCCTCGATGATCTTGTCCTTGGAGAAGAAGCCGGACAGGCCCGGGAACCCGATGATCGCGAGGTAGCCGAGGCCGAAGGTCACGAAGGTGACCGGCATGTACTTCCGCAGACCGCCGAACTTCCGCATGTCCACCTCGTCGTTCATGCCGTGCATGACCGAACCGGCGCCGAGGAAGAGCCCCGCCTTGAAGAAGCCGTGTGTCACCAGGTGCATGATCGCGAAGACGTAGCCGATGGGGCCGAGGCCCGCGGCGAGCACCATGTAGCCGATCTGCGACATGGTCGAGCCGGCCAGCGCCTTCTTGATGTCGTCCTTAGCGCAACCGACGATCGCACCGAACAGGAGCGTGACACCGCCGACGACGGTGACGACGAGCTGGGCGTCGGGCGCCGCGTTGAACACGTTGGCCGAGCGCACGATCAGGTACACGCCGGCGGTCACCATGGTCGCCGCGTGGATGAGGGCCGAGACCGGGGTCGGGCCCTCCATCGCGTCCCCGAGCCAGGACTGCAGCGGCACCTGGGCCGACTTGCCGCACGCGGCGAGCAGCAGCATCAGGGCGACGGCGGTCAGCTTGCCCTCCGTGGCGTCCCCGACCAGGCCCGGGTGCTCCTCGGTGCCGAGCACGGGACCGAAGGCGAACGTCCCGAAGGTGGTGAACATCAGCATGATGGCGATGGACAGGCCCATGTCGCCGACGCGGTTGACCAGGAAGGCCTTCTTCGCGGCGGTGGCGGCGCTGGGCTTGTGCTGCCAGAAACCGATCAGCAGGTACGAGGCGAGACCGACGCCCTCCCAGCCGACGTACAGCAACAGGTAGTTGTCGGCGAGGACGAGCAGCAGCATCGCCGCGAGGAACAGGTTCAGATAGCCGAAGAAACGGCGGCGGCGCTCGTCGTGCTCCATGTACCCCATCGAGTACACGTGGATGAGCGAGCCGACGCCGGTGATCAGCAGCACGAACGTCATCGACAACTGGTCGAGCTGGAAGCCGACGTCCGCCTTGAAGCCCCCCACGGGGATCCAGGTGAACAGGTGCTGGGTCAGGGAGCGGTCCTCGGCGCCCTTGCCCAGCATGTCGGTGAAGAGCACGACGCCGATCACGAAGGAGGCCGCCGCGAGCGCGGTGCCGATCCAGTGGCCGACGGCGTCCAGCCGCCGGCCGCCGCACAGCAGTACGGCCGCTCCGAGCAGAGGCGCCGCGATCAGCAGCGCAATGAGATTGTCCACGATTCAGCGACCCCTTACAGCTTCATCAGGCTGGCGTCGTCGACCGAGGCCGAGTGGCGGGAACGGAACAGCGACACGATGATCGCGAGCCCGACCACGACCTCCGCGGCGGCGACGACCATGGTGAAGAAGGCGAAGATCTGGCCGTCGAGATTGCCGTGCAGGCGGGAGAAGGCGACGAAGGCGAGGTTGCAGGCGTTGAGCATCAGCTCGACGCACATGAACACCACGATCGCGTTCCGCCTGATCAGCACGCCGGTGGCGCCGATCGTGAACAACAGGGCGGCGAGATAGAGGTAGTTGACCGGATTCACTTGGACGCCTCCTCCGGCTTCGTGCGCTCAAGGCGCTCCTCGGCACGCTGCTCCAGCGCCTTCAGGTCGCTGAGCGCGTCCGCCGACACGTCACGGATCTGCCCGCGGTCGCGCAGCGTCTTGCTGACGGTCAGCTCGGACGGGGTGCCGTCCGGGAGCAGCCCGGCGATGTCCACGGCGTTGTGCCGGGCGTAGACACCGGGGGCCGGCAGCGGCGGTACGTGCTTGCCCTCGCGGACCCGCTGCTCGGACAGCTCGCGCTGCGTCTTGGCCCGCTCGGTGCGCTCGCGGTGCGTCAGCACCATGGCGCCGACGGCGGCCGTGATGAGCAGGGCGCCGGTGATCTCGAAGGCGAACACGTACTTCGTGAAGATGAGGGCGGCCAGGCCCTCCACGTTGCCGTTCGCGTTCGCCTTCGCCAGGCCGTCGAAGTCCTTGACCGACGCGTTGCCGATCCCGGCGAACAGCAGGACGCCGAAGCCGAGTCCGCAGAGCAGGGCGAGCCAGCGCTGCCCCTTGATGGTCTCCTTCAGGGAGTCCGCCGCGGTGACACCGACGAGCATGACGACGAAGAGGAACAGCATCATGATCGCGCCGGTGTAGACGACGATCTGGACGATGCCCAGGAAGTACGCGCCGTTGGCGAGGTAGAACACCGCCAGGATGATCATGGTCCCGGCGAGGCACAGCGCGCTGTGCACGGCCTTCCTCATGAAGACGGTGCACAGGGCGCCGATCACCGCGACCGTGCCGAGGACCCAGAACTGGAAGGCCTCGCCGGTGGAGGTCGAGTACGCGGCCAGCTCGCTCATGCCTGCGCCCCCTTCTCCGCCGGCAAGCCCGAGGGGCTCTCCGAGGCGCTCTTTGAAGGGCTGCCCGCCGGGTAGAACTCGCCCTTGGACACGGCCACCTGACGCTCCGTGCCGGGCGCCGCCTCGGTCACCAGACCCCGGTAGTAGTCCTGCTCGTCCGTGCCCGGGAAGATCGAGTGCGGCGAGTCGACCATGCCCTCCTCCAGACCTGCGAGCAACTGCTCCTTGGTGTAGATGAGGTTGGCGCGGCTGCTGTCCGCAAGCTCGAACTCGTTCGTCATCGTCAGCGCGCGCGTGGGGCACGCCTCGATGCACAGGCCGCACAGGATGCAGCGGGCGTAGTTGATCTGGTAGACGCGGCCGTACCGCTCGCCCGGGGAGTAGCGCTCCTCGTCGGTGTTGTCCGCGCCCTCCACGTAGATGGCGTCCGCCGGGCAGGCCCAGGCGCACAGCTCACAGCCGACGCACTTCTCCAGACCGTCCGGATGACGGTTGAGCTGGTGCCGGCCGTGGAACCGCGGCGCAGTGGTCTTCGGCTGCTCCGGGTACTGCTCGGTCAGCCGCTTCTTGAACATGGCCTTGAAGGTCACGCCGAAACCGGCGACGGGGTTCTGGAAACCCGGTTTGGTCTCCTTCGGCTCCTCAGCCATCGGACCCCTCCTTTCCGTCACGAGATCCGGCAGTCGATCCGTCACTCGCAGTATCGGACCCGCCACTGACAATCAGCTCCCGCTCGCGGCGCGGACGGCGCCGGGGCACCGGCGGCAGCTCCTGGCCGGGCAGCGGCGGCACGGGGAATCCGCCCGCCATCGGGTCGAAGGCGGCCGGCTCGGCGGGCATGTCCCCGGCCTTCTGCTTGTCGCGGAAGATGTCCGCCGCGAACGACAGCAACAGCAGGACCAGGACGCCTCCGCCCACGTACAGGGCGATGTCCGCGAAGTCGTAGTTCTCGTTGCGCAGCGTCCGGACCGTCGCGACGAGCATCAGCCAGACCACGGAGACCGGGATGAGGACCTTCCAGCCCAGCTTCATCAACTGGTCGTAGCGGACGCGCGGCAGCGTGCCGCGCAGCCAGATGAAGAAGAACAGCAGGAGCTGCACCTTCACCACGAACCAGAGCATCGGCCACCAGCCGTGGTTGGCGCCCTCCCAGAAGGTGCTGATCGGCCACGGGGCCCGCCAGCCGCCCAGGAAGAGCGTCGTCGACACGGCCGAGACCGTCACCATGTTCACGTACTCGGCGAGCATGAACAGCGCGAACTTGATGGACGAGTACTCGGTGTTGAAGCCGCCGACGAGGTCGCCCTCGGACTCCGGCATGTCGAACGGGGCCCGGTTGGTCTCGCCGACCATGGTCACGATGTAGATCAGGAACGACACCGGCAGCAGCAGGATGTACCAGCGGTCGTGCTGCTGCTCGACGATCGTCGAGGTCGACATCGACCCCGAGTACAGGAACACCGAGGCGAAGGCCGCGCCCATGGCGATCTCGTACGAGATCATCTGGGCGCAGGACCGCAGGCCGCCGAGCAGCGGGTACGTCGACCCGGAACTCCAGCCGGCGAGCACGATCCCGTAGATGCCCACCGAGGCGACCGCGAGGATGAAGAGCATCGCGATCGGCAGGTCGGTGAGCTGCATCGTGGTGCGCTGCCCGAAGATCGAGACCTGGTTGTCGGCGGGCCCGAAGGGGATCACCGCGATCGCCATGAACGCCGGGATGGCGGCGACGACGGGCGCGAGGACGTAGACCACCTTGTCCGCGCGTTTGACGATGACGTCTTCCTTCAGCATCAGCTTGACGCCGTCGGCGAGCGACTGGAGCATCCCCCAGGGACCGTGCCGGTTGGGGCCGATGCGCAACTGCATCCAGGCGACGACCTTGCGCTCCCACACGATGGAGAACAGCACGGTCACCATCAGGAAGGCGAAGCAGAAGACCGCCTTGACGACGACCAGCCACCAGGGGTCGCGGCCGAACATCGAGAGGTCTTCAGCGGCGAGGTACGGCGTCATGCCTCCACCTCCTTGGGGGCCTCGGCGGCGATGGCCGCCGGGCCGATGCGGACGAGTGCGCCGGGCAGCGCCCCGGTGTCGGAGGCGACGCCCCCGCCGGTCGAGTTCAGCGGGAGCCAGACCACCCGGTCGGGCATCTCCGTGACCTGGAGCGGGAGTTCGACCACCCCGGCGGGTCCCGTCACGGCGAGGACGTCACCGTTCCCGACGCCCGCCTCGGCGGCCGTGGCGGGCGACACGCGCGCGTGGGCGGCGTGCCGGGTCCCGGCGAGCGCCTCGTCGCCCTGCTGGAGGAGCCCCTGGTCGAGAAGCAGCCGGTGGCCCGCCAGTACGGCTTCCCCGGCGGCCGGACGCGGCAACTGCGCCCCGGTCTCCAGGGGTTCGGACGCGTGCGGCCCGTCCCATGCACCGAGCCGGTTCAGCTCCCCGCGCGCGGTGCGCAGATCCGGCAGCCCCAGGTGTACGTCCATGGCGTCGGCCAGCATCTGCAGCACGCGCGCGTCGGTGGGCGACAGGTTGCGGGTCATCTGCTCGGGCTTGAGCGCCGCCTCGAAGGACCGCAGCCGGCCTTCCCAGTTGAGGAAGCTGCCGGACTTCTCCGCGACCGCGGCGACCGGCAGGACGACGTCCGCGTGGTCGGTGACCTCACTCGGCCGCAGTTCGAGCGAGACCAGGAAGCCCACCTCGGACAGGGCCTCACGCGCGCGTGCCGGGTCGGGAAGGTCGGCGACCTCCACGCCCGCGACCAGCAGCGCGCGCAGTTCGCCCGCCACGGCGGCCTCGACGATCTGGCCGGTGTCGCGGCCGTAGCGGTGCGGGAGTTCGGAGACGCCCCAGGCGGCCGCGACCTCCTCCCGCGCGCGCGGGTCGGTCGCCGGGCGTCCGCCCGGCAGCAGCGAGGGCAGCGCACCCGCCTCGATCGCACCGCGCTCGCCCGCCCGGCGCGGAATCCACACCAGGTGGGCGCCGATGGCGGCGGCCGCCCGGACCGCGGCGGTGAGCCCGCCCGCCACGGCGGCCAGCCGCTCTCCGACGGCGATCACCGACCCCTCGGCGCGCAGCGCCTCGGCGGCCGTCGCGCCGTCCCCTTCGAGGCCGACCCCGCTCGCGAGCGCGTCCAGCCACTCGGTCTCGGTGCCGGGCGCGGCCGGCAGCAGCGTGCCGCCCGCCTTCGCCAGGCCGGGGGTGGCGTGGGTGGCGAGCGCGTAGGTCTTCTGGCCGTGCCCGCGCCAGGCCTTGCGCAGCCGCAGGAAGACGCCGGGCGCCTCCTCCTCGGACTCGAAGCCCACCAGCAGAACGGCGGGCGCCTTCTCCAGGGAGGTGTACGTGACGCCCGTACCGTCGAGATCCCGTCCGCGTCCGGCGACCTTGGCGGCCAGGAAGTCGGCCTCCTCGGAGCTGTGCACGCGCGCGCGGAAGTCGATGTCGTTCGTGTCGAGGGCCACGCGCGCGAACTTGCTGTACGCGTAGGCATCCTCGACGGTGAGCCGGCCTCCCGCGAGGACACCGGTCCGGCCGCGGGCCGCGGTCAGTCCGCGCGCCGCCGCCTCCAGGGCCTCCGGCCAGGAAGCGGGCTCCAGGACGCCGTCCGCGTTGCGCACCAGCGGCGTGTCGAGGCGGTCGCGCTGCTGCGCGTACCGGAACCCGAACCGCCCCTTGTCGCAGACCCACTCCTCGTTGACCTCGGGGTCGGCGGCGGCCAGCCGCCGCATGACCTTGCCACGCCGGTGGTCGGTGCGGGTCGCGCAGCCGCCGGAGCAGTGCTCGCACACCGACGGCGAGGAGATCAGGTCGAAGGGGCGCGAACGGAAGCGGTACGCCGCCGACGTCAGCGCGCCCACCGGACAGATCTGGATCGTGTTCCCGGAGAAGTACGACTCGAAGGGGTCGCCGTCCCCGGTACCGACCTGCTGGAGCGCGCCCCGCTCGATCAGCTCGATCATCGGGTCGCCCGCGATCTGGTTGGAGAAGCGGGTGCAGCGGGCGCACAGCACGCACCGCTCACGGTCGAGCAGGACCTGCGTGGAGATCGGGACCGGCTTCTCGTAGGTCCGCTTGCGGCCCTCGAAGCGGGACTCGGCGTTGCCGTGCGACATCGCCTGGTTCTGCAGGGGGCACTCGCCGCCCTTGTCGCAGACCGGGCAGTCCAGCGGGTGGTTGATGAGCAGCAGCTCCATCACGCCGTGCTGCGCCTTCTCGGCGACCGGCGAGGTGAGCTGGGTCTTGACGACCATCCCGTCCGTACAGGTGATCGTGCAGGACGCCATGGGCTTGCGCTGGCCCTCGACCTCGACGATGCACTGCCGGCAGGCGCCGGCCGGGTCGAGGAGCGGGTGGTCGCAGAACCGGGGGATCTCGATGCCGAGCTGTTCGGCGGCCCGGATGACCAGGGTGCCCTTGGGCACGCTGATCTCGACGCCGTCGATGGTCAGCGCGACCAGGTCCTCCGGGGGGACCGCCGCTTCCCCGCCTCCGGAGGGAGCGCTGGTGGTCACTGTCATGCGTTCACCTCCGTGTGCTTGTCCGCCCAGGCCGTCGACCTGGCCGGGTCGAAGGGGCAGCCGCGGCCCGTGATGTGCTGCTCGTACTCGTCGCGGAAGTACTTGAGCGAGGAGAAGATCGGCGAGGCGGCACCGTCGCCGAGGGCGCAGAAGGACTTGCCGTTGATGTTGTCGGCGATGTCGTTCAGCTTGTCGAGGTCGGACATGACGCCCTTGCCGGCCTCGATGTCGCGCAGCAACTGCACGAGCCAGTAGGTGCCTTCGCGGCAGGGCGTGCACTTGCCGCAGGACTCGTGGGCGTAGAACTCGGTCCAGCGGGTCACGGCGCGGACGACACAGGTCGTCTCGTCGAAGCACTGGAGTGCTTTCGTGCCGAGCATGGAACCCGCGGCGCCCACTCCTTCGTAATCAAGGGGGACGTCGAGATGCTCGTCGGTGAACATCGGGGTCGAGGAGCCGCCCGGCGTCCAGAACTTCAGCCGGTGGCCGGGGCGCATCCCGCCGCTCATGTCGAGGAGTTGGCGCAGGGTGATGCCGAGCGGCGCCTCGTACTGGCCGGGGCTGGCGACATGGCCGCTGAGCGAGTAGAGCGTGAAGCCCGGGGACTTCTCGCTGCCCATCGACTTGAACCAGTCTTTGCCCTTTTGCAGAATCGCGGGAACCGACGCGATGGATTCGACGTTATTCACCACAGTCGGGCACGCATAGAGTCCCGCGACAGCAGGGAAAGGGGGTCGGAGCCGCGGTTGTCCACGGCGTCCTTCGAGCGAGTCGAGCAGTGCGGTCTCTTCACCACAGATGTACGCGCCCGCGCCCGCGTGCACGGTGAGCTGGAGGTCGAGTCCGCTGCCCAGGATGTTCTCGCCGAGGTAGCCCGCCTCGTACGCCTCGCGTACGGCTTCGTGCAACCGCCGCAGTACGGGGACCACTTCACCACGCAGATAGATGAACGCATGCGAAGACCGAATGGCATAACACGCGATCACAATGCCCTCGATGAGGCTATGCGGGTTCGCGAAGAGGAGCGGGATGTCCTTGCAGGTGCCCGGCTCCGATTCGTCGGCGTTGACAACTAGATAGTGTGGTTTACCGTCCCCCTGCGGAATGAACTGCCATTTCATTCCGGTGGGGAATCCCGCGCCGCCGCGGCCGCGCAGTCCGGAGTCCTTGACGTAGGCGATCAGGTCGTCCGGCGACATGGCGAGTGCCTTGCGCAGGCCCTCGTACCCTTCGTGCCTCTTGTAGACGTCCAGCGTCCAGGACTTGTCCTCGTCCCAGAAGGCCGACAGCACGGGTGCGAGCAGCTTTTCGGGACTCGTCTCGTTGATCTCTGCTGCCAAGGTCATCACTCCCCCTCCTCTGCGACCGGGCCCGCGGGATGGGACGGGTCGGAAGCCGACGTGTCCTGCGGCGCGTCGTGCGAACTCTGGTGTCCGGCCGGCGGCTGGTCCGAGGGCGTGCGGTCCTCGGCAGCGCGGTCCTCGGAAGTCCGGTCCCTCGGTGCCTCTCCGCCGCCGCGCGGATGCACCACGCGCGCTGGACCAGTCTCCCCCTTGGCCAGCCGCAGCCCCACCAGGGAGGCGTGGCCCGCGCTGCCGCCGGCCTCCACGGCGCCCTCGCGCTCGTCGGGGAAGCCGGCCAGAATCCGGGCGGTGTCCTTGAAGGTGCACAGCCGGGCACCGCGGGTCGGCTCGACGTCGGCTCCCGCGCGCAGGTCGTCGACGAGGCGCTTGGCCGAGTCCACGGTCTGGTTGTCGAAGAACTCCCAGTTGACCATCACGACCGGGGCGAAGTCGCAGGCCGCGTTGCACTCGATGTGCTCCAGCGTGACCTTGCCGTCACCGGTGGTCTCTCCGTTGCCCACGCCCAGGTGGTCCTGGAGGGCCTCGAAGATCGCGTCGCCGCCCATCACGGCGCACAGGGTGTTGGTGCAGACACCCACCTGGTAGTCGCCGCTCGGCTTGCGGCGGTACATGGAGTAGAAGGTCGCGACCGCGTTGACCTCGGCGGTCGTCAGACCGAGGACGTCCGCGCAGAACTGCTGTCCGGTGCGCGTGACGTGGCCCTCCTGCGACTGCACGAGATGCAGCAACGGAAGGAGGGCCGAGCGGGAGTCGGGGTAGCGGGCGATGATCTCGCGCGCGTCCGCCTCCAGCCGGGCTCGGACGTCGTCCGGGTAGGCGGGCGCGGGCAGTTGGGGCATGCCCAGGCTGACGCCCTCGGGGGTGGTGGTCACCGGTCGACGCCTCCCATCACGGGGTCGATGGACGCGACGGCGACGATGACGTCGGCGACCTGGCCGCCCTCGCACATCGCCGCCATCGCCTGCAGGTTGGTGAAGGACGGGTCGCGGAAGTGGACCCGGTAGGGGCGGGTGCCTCCGTCGGAGGTGACGTGCACCCCGAGTTCGCCCTTGGGCGACTCGACCGCCGCGTACGCCTGTCCCGGCGGCACGCGGAAGCCCTCGGTCACCAGCTTGAAGTGGTGGATCAGGGCTTCCATGGAGGTGCCCATGATCTTCTTGATGTGGTCGAGCGAGTTGCCGAGACCGTCAGGGCCGAGCGCGAGCTGGGCGGGCCAGGCGATCTTCTTGTCGGCGACCATGACCGGGCCGGGCTGCAGCCGGTCCAGGCACTGTTCGACGATCCGCAGCGACTGGCGCATCTCCTCCAGGCGGATCAGGAAGCGCCCGTAGGAGTCGCAGGTGTCGGCGGTCGGGACCTCGAAGTCGTAGGTCTCGTAGCCGCAGTACGGCTGGGACTTGCGCAGGTCGTGGGGCAGGCCCGCCGAGCGCAGGACCGGGCCGGTGGCGCCGAGGGCCATGCAGCCGGCCAGGTCGAGGTAGCCGACGTCCTGCATACGGGCCTTGAAGATGGGGTTTCCGGTGGCGAGCTTGTCGTACTCGGGGAGGTTCTTCTTCATCTTCTTCACGAACTCGCGGATCTGGTCCACCGCACCGGGCGGCAGGTCCTGGGCGAGTCCGCCGGGGCGGATGTACGCGTGGTTCATCCGCAGGCCGGTGATCAGCTCGTAGATGTCGAGAATGAGTTCCCGGTCGCGGAAGCCGTAGATCATGATCGTGGTGGCGCCCAGCTCCATGCCGCCGGTGGCGATGCACACCAGGTGGGAGGAGAGCCGGTTCAGCTCCATGAGGAGCACGCGGATGATCGAGGCGCGGTCGGGGATCTGGTCGGTGATGCCGAGGAGCTTCTCGACGCCGAGACAGTAGGCCGTCTCGTTGAAGAACGGCGTCAGGTAGTCCATCCGCGTCACGAACGTGGTGCCCTGGGTCCACGTGCGGAACTCGAGGTTCTTCTCGATGCCGGTGTGGAGGTAGCCGATGCCGCATCGGGCCTCGGTGACGGTCTCGCCGTCGATCTCCAGGATGAGCCGGAGCACACCGTGGGTGGACGGGTGCTGCGGGCCCATGTTGACGATGATGCGCTCGTCGTCGGACTTGGCCGCGGTCTGGGCGATCTCGTCCCAGTCGCCGCCGGTGACCGTGTAGACGGTGCCCTCGGTCGTCTCGCGGGGGGATGCGGCCGATGCCCCGGAAGGGGTCTGCGTGCTCATGAGTACGACCTCCGCTGGTCCGGAGCCGGGATCTGGGCGCCCTTGTACTCGACGGGGATGCCGCCGAGGGGGTAGTCCTTGCGCTGCGGGAAGCCCTGCCAGTCGTCCGGCATCATGATCCGCGTCAGCGCCGGGTGACCGTCGAAGATCAGCCCGAAGAAGTCGTACGTCTCGCGCTCGTGCCAGTCGTTCGTCGGGTAGACGGAGACGAGCGAGGGGATGTGCGGGTCGGCGTCGGGGACGCTGACCTCCAGCCGGATCAGCCGGTTGTGGGTGATCGAGCGCAGGTGGTAGACGGCGTGCAGCTCGCGGCCCTTGTCGTGCGGGTAGTGCACCCCGGAGACGCCGGTGCACAGCTCGAAGCGGAGCGCCGGGTCGTCGCGCAGGGTCCGGGCGACGCGGACCAGGTGCTCGCGCTCGATGTGGAAGGTGATCTCGTCGCGGTCGACGACCGTCTTGTCGATGGCGTTCTCGGGGACGAGTCCCTGTTCCTCCAGGGCGCCTTCCAGTTCGTCGGCCACTTCGTCGAACCAGCCGCCGTAGGGGCGGTTGGCCGGGCCGGGGAGGCGGATCGAGCGGACGAGGCCGCCGTAGCCGGAGGTGTCGCCGCCGTTGTTGGCGCCGAACATGCCGCGCTGGACGCGGATCTCCTCGCCCTGGTCGCCCCGCTGGCCGGGAAGGTTGGAGGCGCCGAGATCCTTCTCGGGGTTGACGCCGTTGCCGTTCGCGTCGCTCACCGCAGCAGGCCCTTCATCTCGATGGTGGGGAGCGCCTTGAGCGCCGCTTCCTCCGCCTCGCGGGCCGCCTCCTCGGCGTTGACGCCGAGCTTGGAGGTCTGGATCTTCTGGTGGAGCTTGAGAATCGCGTCCATCAGCATCTCGGGCCGCGGCGGGCATCCGGGCAAATAGATGTCGACCGGGACGATGTGGTCGACGCCCTGCACAATGGCGTAGTTATTGAACATTCCGCCCGATGACGCACAAACCCCCATGGAAATGACCCACTTGGGATTGGGCATCTGGTCGTAGACCTGCCGCAGCACCGGCGCCATCTTCTGGCTGACCCGGCCGGCCACGATCATCAGGTCGGCCTGGCGGGGCGATCCGCGGAACACCTCCATACCGAAGCGCGCCAGGTCGTAGCGCCCGGCGCCGGTCGTCATCATCTCGATGGCGCAGCAGGCGAGTCCGAATGTCGCGGGGAAGACGGACGACTTGCGCACCCAGCCCGCGGCCTGCTCGACCGTGGTCAGCAGGAATCCGCTCGGCAGCTTTTCTTCGAGTCCCATGTCTTAAAGGCCCCTCAGTCCCATTCCAGGCCGCCGCGCCGCCATACGTACGCGTACGCGACGAAGACGGTGAGCACGAAGAGCAGCATCTCCACGAGCCCGAAAACACCCAGGGCGTCGAAGGTGACGGCCCAGGGGTAGAGGAAGACGATCTCGATGTCGAAGACGATGAAGAGCATCGCCGTCAGGTAGTACTTGATGGGAAAACGCCCGCCGCCGGCCGGCGTGGGCGTCGGCTCGATGCCGCACTCGTAGGCTTCGAGCTTGGCGCGGTTGTACCGCTTCGGACCGATCAGCGTGGCCATGACCACGGAGAAGATCGCAAAGCCTGCCCCGAGGGCTCCCAGTACGAGGATCGGCGCATACGCGTTCACGCTCCTCGCTCCTCTCAGTCGGCACTGACTGGTGGCGGTTCGAGGGCCCGCGCTCCCGCCTCGGCAGCACCGCGAACCCCACCCGTCCCGGCGAAGATCGCGGACATGTGAAGCAGGTCACAAGCCCAACTGCCTCGCATCTTATGCCCGGCGGTCTGTGATCTGCGACACGGGGTATTCCACAAGCTTTGTGATCTCCACCACCTGACGAACGATCATGAAGTCGGATGAGCAGTGATCTTCACACGCGAAGCGTCCGGTCGATCACCAGAGGTGACATTTCCGCTCGTCATCGCAGGTCCGAGGCGGCGTCTCCATATCAAGAGACTTCCCCTGCATGCAAATTGGCGCTGGACGCACGCCCTTGATAGTGCGCGGTGTTCACACTTCGGAGGACAAGAGGGGACGGGCGTGGACGCGTGCACGCGTTCACGAGCGGAGCGGGCCGGCCGTGCGCGCGGGACGCACCGGCGCCGGTGACCGTTCCGTGACCTGCACCACATCTACCTGTGTGTCAGATAAGCCGGGCTTGGCCACCGGCCTCAACCGATGCTAGGCAGGGGGCAATTCGGACGTATTACTGAAAGGCCATGATCACGGGCCTGGTGGACGGTGTCCGCAATGCCCGTTACGGCGTCAATAAAGAGTGACGCGCGTTGAATTCGGCCGTCGATTGAACAACTGTGGCGCACCACACGTTTCTTGAAGGTATGGAGGAGCTGCTGGTACCGCTTGTACCCATGTCCCACACCGCTCACATACGAAGCCACCGGAAGCCCCGTCGCAACGCGTCGTCGCTCGCGATGCGCGCCGGAGTTGCCGGTGGCGTTCTCAGCACCCTGGCCGTGGCCGGGGCGGCCGGTTCGGCGAACGCCGCCGAGCCCGTCACGCAGACGCTCGAACTGCCGACCCTGACGGCCGACCTGGCCACGCAGGTCGCGCAGTCCGCGGACGCCACTCAGCAGGCCGCGGCCAACTACGAGCTCCAGGCGGAGCGCGACGCGGCCGCCGCGAAGGCCGCCAAGCAGGCCAAGGCCGACCTGGCCGACGCCAAGAAGAAGGCGGAGGCCAAGAAGAAGGCCGAGGCCGCGCGGAAGGCCGCGGCGGCCCAGGCCGTCTCCCGCTCCACGGAGCGGACCGTCCTGTCCGCCTCCAGCGCCCCCTCGGCCGGCTCGTCCGCGTCGACGAACGTCTCCGCCCCGGCGAGCGGCAGCGTCGCGACGGTCATCGCCTTCCTGAAGGCCCAGGTCGGCGACGCGTACGTGATGGGCGGCACCGGACCCAACGCGTGGGACTGCTCGGGTCTGGTCCAGGCGGCGTTCCGGCAGGTCGGCGTCGACCTGCCGCGCGTCTCGGAAGCCCAGTCGACGGCCGGTACGCCGGTTTCGCTGTCGAATGTCCAGGTCGGCGACATCCTGTACTGGGGTTCGGCCGGCTCGGCGTACCACGTCGGCGTGTACATCGGTGGCGGGCAGTACCTCGACGCGGCCAACCCCTCCAAGGGCGTCGTGATCCAGGATCTCTCGGGCTACCCGGCGACGGGCGCGGTGCGCGTGCTCTGACCCGCGGGTGACATCCCGAGGACCGCTTCCCCGCACGGGGAGGCGGTCCTTCGGGCTGTTCGGGTTTCCGGGTTCGGGCTGTTCGGGCCCGGTGGGCTCCGCCGGTGCGGGAGAGTGTGGCTCGGCGCCGGGGAGTCGGCGGGCCGCCGCCGGCCGCGGTGCCCGCGCACCCGAAGGAGACAGCGATGCCCCGTGTGTTCGTCCAGGGAAGCCCCGTCGGCTCGTACCCGGCGCTCTCGCCGGAAGCCCGCCGGGGCACCGTCCGGCGGATCACCGAGGTCGGCGAGGAGGTCCTGCACCGGCCCTGCCGGGACGTGACCGAGTTCGGCCCCGACCTCGCCGCGCTCATCGACGACATGTTCCTGACCATGTACGTGGCCGACGGCGCGGGTCTGGCCGCGAACCAGGTCGGGGTGGATCTGCGCCTCTTCGTCTACGACTGCCCCGACGACGACGGGAACCGGCACGTCGGCCATATCGCCAACCCCGTCCTGGAGCGCCTCGCGCCGTCCGGCCGGCGGCTGCTGGACGAGGGCGAGGGGTGCCTGTCCGTCCCCGGGGCCGTCGTGGACGTGCCCCGCCCCGACCACGCCGTCGTACGCGGTGTCGACAAGGACGGGAACGCCCTGGTCATCGAGGGGACGGGGTACTTCGCGCGGTGCCTGGCGCATGAGAGCGACCACCTCGACGGCCATGTCTACCTGGACCGCCTCGCCCGCCGCGACCGCAAGGAGGCCCTGCGTCAGGTCGCCGAACGGCGCGAGGAGGTCATGGCCCGCCGCGCCGCCAAGGAGTCGGCGCTGACGGGCAGCCGAGGGTGACGGACGGTCGAGGGTGACGGGCGGTCGGACAGCCGCTCCCCTGCTGTCCGGGCCGCCGCTTTCCTACTGCCCGGACAGCCGCTCGCGTCGTCGGGAGGGGGTCAGGCCTTCGGGGCCACCTTCGAGAGGCCGTTGATGATGCGGTCCGCGGCGTCGCCGCCGGTCGGGTCGGTGAGGTTCGCCAGCATCTTCAGGGTGAACCTCATCAGCATCGGGTGGGTCAGACCGCGCTGGGCGGCGATCTTCATGACCTTCGGGTTGCCGATGAGCTTCACGAAGGCTCGGCCGAGCGTGTAGTACCCGCCGTAGGTGTCCTTCAGGACGCGCGGGTAGCGCTGGAGCGCCAGTTCGCGCTGGCCCGGGGTGGCGCGCGCGTGGGCCTGGACGATCACGTCGGCGGCGATCTGGCCGGACTCCATGGCGTAGGCGATGCCCTCGCCGTTGAAGGGGTTCACCAGGCCGCCGGCGTCACCGACCAGCAACAGGCCCTTGGTGTAGTGCGGCTGGCGGTTGAAGGCCATCGGCAGGGCGGCGCCGCGGATCGGGCCGGTCATGTTCTCCGGGGTGTAGCCCCAGTCCTCCGGCATCGAGGCGCACCACGCCTTCAGGACCTCGCGCCAGTCCAGCTCCTTGAAGGAGTCGGAGGTGTTGAGGACGCCGAGGCCGACGTTCGAGGTGCCGTCGCCCATGCCGAAGATCCAGCCGTAGCCGGGCAGCAGCCGGTCCTGGGCACCCCGGCGGTCCCACAGCTCCAGCCAGGACTCCAGGTAGTCGTCGTCGTGACGCGGCGAGGTGAAGTACGTACGCACGGCGACGCCCATCGGGCGGTCCTCGCGGCGGTGCAGGCCCATCGCGAGGGAGAGGCGGCTGGAGTTGCCGTCGGCGGCCACCACCAGCGGGGCGTGGAAGGTGACCTCCCGCTTCTCCTTGGAGTCGGCGTCGCCGAGCTTCGCGTGGACGCCGGTGATGCTGCCGGTGCGGTCGTCGACGATCGGGGCGCCGACGTTGCAGCGCTCGTACAGCCGGGCGCCCGCCTTCTGCGCCTGCCGCGCCAACTGCTCGTCGAAATCGTCCCGCTTCCGTACGAGTCCGTAGTCGGGGAAGGAGGCGAGATCCGGCCAGTCCAGCTGGAGCCGGACGCCGCCGCCGATGATGCGCAGCCCCTTGTTGCGGAGCCAGCCGGCTTCCTCGGAGATGTCGATGCCCATCGACACGAGCTGCTTGGTGGCGCGCGGGGTCAGTCCGTCGCCGCAGACCTTCTCGCGAGGGAAGGCGGTCTTCTCCAGCAGCAGGACGTCGAGCCCCGCCTTCGCCAGGTAGTAGGCGGTGGTGGAACCGGCTGGCCCGGCCCCGACGACGATGACGTCGGCGGTGTTTTCGGAGAGGGGCTGGGGCTCGGTCACGGCGGGGTCTCCCCAAGGCTCGAAATCAACGTGCCGACGGGCACTGGACATGGGCAGTCTATGCAGCGGTACCGATCACCGGCTGAAGGGCTGCCCCGTGAACCTAGCTCTCCCCGACGTACGGCTGCGCGTCCCCACCGACGAGGACGCCCATGCCTGGCACCGGGTCTTCGACGACCCGGAGGTCATGGAGTTCCACGGGGGCCGCGCGGCCGAGCTGTCCGTGTACGAGGAACTCACCGCCCGCCAGCGGCGGCACGACGCGGAGTACGGGTTCTGCCTGTGGACGATGGTCGACGCCGGGGGCGAGGTGCTGGGCTTCACCGGCGCGCAGCCGTGGCCGCACGCGTGGGGGCCCACCGGGCAGATCGAGATCGGCTGGCGGCTCGGCCGGGCGCACTGGGGCAAGGGGTGCGTCACGGCGGCGGCATTGACGACCCTGGAGCGGGTCCGTTCGGCGGGCGTCACGGACGTGACGGCGATGGTCAACGCGGGCAACGCCCGTTCCATCGCGGTGACCAGACGGCTCGGCATGGAACTGGCGGAGCGGTTCACGCTCCCGTCCTCGAAGGCGGAGGGCCACCGCTACCGGCTGGCCCTGTGAGGAGTCGGCTCGCCTCGCGGTGGGACGGTGCAGCCACCCAGGGCTGGCCGCCCGAACCCCCGTTCGCTCAGGCCTGCTTGAAGCCCCGGTGGAGGGCCACGATGCCGCCGGAGAGGTTGCGCCAGGCGGTACGGGACCAGCCCGCCTTGCGCAGCCGCTCGGCCAGTTCCGGCTGGGTCGGCCAGGCGCGGATGGACTCGGCGAGATAGACGTACGCCTCGGGGTTCGAGGAGACCGCGCGGGCGACCGGGGGCAGCGCGCGCATCAGGTACTCGGTGTAGACGGTGCGGAACGGCGCCCAGGTGGGGTGCGAGAACTCGCAGATCACGACGCGCCCGCCGGGCTTGGTCACGCGGTACAGCTCGCCGAGGGCCGTGTCGGTGTCCTGGACGTTGCGCAGTCCGAAGGAGATCGTGACGGCGTCGAAGGTGTCGTCCTTGAAGGGCAGCTTCGTCGCGTCACCGGCGGTCAGCGGCAGCCACGGGTGGTTGCGCTTGCCCACACGGAGCATGCCGAGGGAGAAGTCGCAGGGGACGACGTACGCGCCACTGCGCGCGAACGGCAGGGACGAGGTCGCCGTACCCGCCGCCAGGTCGAGGATCTTCTGCGCGGGGCGCGCGTCGACCGCCCTCGCGACCTCCTTGCGCCACACCCGGTCCTGGCCGAGCGACAGCAGGTCGTTCGTCAGGTCGTACCGTTCCGCCACGTCGTCGAACATCGAGGCGACTTCGTGCGGCTGCTTGTCCAGGGATGCGCGGGTCACCCACCCATTGTGGCAGGAGCCCCCGGCCGACACGGCGGCGCCCGGCCGTAGGCCGCGACCGGCCGCACGTACCCCGCCGTACGCACGTCCGTAGACCGCGACCGGGCCGCACGTACCCCGCCGTGATCAGCGGCCCCGGTACACCAGGGCCGGCCGAGATCAGAGGCCCCGGTACACCAGGGCCGGCCGTGGTCAGCGGCCCCGGTACGCCAAGGCCGTGGTCAGCGGCCCCGGTACACCAGCCGTCCGCCGATCACGGTCGCCACGCACGTTCCGGCGCCGCGCGCGACCAGTTCGGTGCGGTCGGCGACGTCGAAGACGGCGAAGCGGGCGGGACCGCCCGGCGCCAGGGCGGGCAGCAGGATCAGCGGGGCCGGGGACAGCGCCGCCGGCCCCGGGAGCCGGTCGGGCCGCCGGCCCACCGCGAGGCCGGCCCGGCGCACCGCGTCGAGCACGGCGCGCGACCGCAGCTCCCCGGCAACCGCCACCGTGCCGTGCGCCAGCATGCGCTGGACACCGCGCCGCGCGCTCGCGCCGAGGCGGGCGGGGTCGGCGCGGAAGATCCGCCGGGCGCGTTCCCCGCCGATGGGCTCGGTGCCGAAGCCCTCGGCCTCGCGCGGGTCCGGGTGGTAGGTGGCCTCCAGCAGCTCGGGGCCGTACGGGTTCAGCAGGCCCGGGGTGAGGATGCCGGGCCAGCGCCGCACCCGCGCGTCCGGCCGGGCGGCGGCCAGTTCCTCGTACGGGCCGACGGCGGCGACGGCGGACCCGTCGACCAGTACCGCCGTCTCGGGCGACCGCTCGGCGGTGTGAATCGTCAGCATCGTGGCTTCAGTCGAGGCGTCGATCGGGGTGTCGGTCGGGGTTTCGGCTGGGGTGTCAGTTGGAGGCCAGCAGCTTCAGCTCGGGGTGGGCCGTGCCGCCGTCGATCGCCGTCGAGGAGATGTGGGACATCACGCGCTCGTCGACCGGGTCGTTCGCCGGGTCCTCGTGCACGACGATGTGCTCGTACGTCGTCGTCCGCTGCGCGGGGACGCGGCCCGCCTTGCGGATGAGGTCGATGATCTCCAGGCGGTTGGAGCGGTGCTTGGCGCCGGCGGAGGAGACGACGTTCTCCTCCAGCATGATCGAGCCGAGGTCGTCGGCGCCGTAGTGCAGGGAGAGCTGGCCGACCTCCTTGCCGGTGGTCAGCCAGGAGCCCTGGATGTGCGCCACGTTGTCGAGGAACAGGCGGGCGATCGCGATCATCCGAAGGTACTCGAAGAGCGTCGCCTGCGTGCGGCCCTTCAGGTGGTTGTTCTCCGGCTGGTAGGTGTACGGGATGAAGGCGCGGAAGCCGCCCGTCCGGTCCTGTACGTCGCGGATCATCCGCAGGTGCTCGATGCGCTCGGCGTTGGTCTCGCCGGTGCCCATCAGCATGGTGGACGTCGACTCGACGCCCAGCCCGTGCGCGATCTCCATGATCTCCAGCCAGCGTTCGCCGCTCTCCTTGAGGGGGGCGATCGCCTTGCGCGGGCGGGCCGGGAGCAGCTCGGCGCCGGCGCCGGCGAAGGAGTCGAGACCGGCCGCGTGGATCCGCTGGATGGCCTCCTCGACGCTCACCTTGGAGATACGGGCCATGTGCTCGACCTCGGACGCGCCGAGGGAGTGGATGACCAGCTCGGGGTACGCGCCCTTGATCGCGGCGAAGTGCTTCTCGTAGTACTCGACGCCGTAGTCCGGGTGGTGGCCGCCCTGGAACATGATCTGGGTGCCGCCCAGCTCGACGGTCTCGGCGCAGCGGCGCAGGATGTCGTCGAGGTCGCGCGTCCAGCCCTTGGCGGTGTCCTTGGGGGCAGCGTAGAAGGCGCAGAACTTGCACGCCGTGACGCACACGTTCGTGTAGTTGATGTTGCGCTCGATGATGTACGTCGCGATGTGCTCGGTACCGGCGTACCTGCGGCGGCGTACGGCGTCGGCGGCGGCGCCGAGGGCGTGCAGCGGGGCGTCGCGGTAGAGGACGAGCGCCTCTTCCGGAGTGATCCGTCCACCCGCGGCGGCACGGTCGAGGACGGCTGTGACAGACGTGAGGTCGGCCTTCTCGGTCACCGGGAGCGTCCCTTTCGTAAGGGTTGTGGACAGACCCGGCCAGCCTACGCCAGCACCCCGTACCCCCAGACGTCAGGCCGTGTACGCCCCGATCAGGAGCCCCGTGTAGGCGCCCGCGATCAGGAACGGGCCGAAGGGGATCGACGTCTTGCGGCCCGCCCGCCGCACGATCACCAGGCCCAGCCCGTAGAGCCCGCCGAACAGGAACCCGGCGAAGGTCCCGAGGAACACCGCGCTCCAGCCGTACCAGCCGAGGACGGCGCCGAGACCGAGGGCCAGTTTCACGTCGCCGAAGCCCATGCCGTTCGGGTTGACGAGGAAGAGGACGAAATAGCCGCCGCCGAGCGCGAGCGCCCCGAACAGCGCCGTCGGCCACTCCCCCGCGTGCTCGGGCAGGGCCGCGGCCACCCCGAGCAGGGCGAGCGCCGCCGCCGCGAACGGCAGGGTCAGCGGGTCGGGCAGCCGCTGCACCCGGAAGTCGACCAGGGCGAGGAGCACGCCGAGCGGCGCGAGCAGCAGCCAGACGGCCAGTTCCGGGCGGGTGCCGGTGGCGAGGGCGAGGCCGGCGCAGAGGGCGGCGGTGACGAGGGAGACGGTGAGGGTGCGGGGCCCGTGGGGGGCGCCCTGTGAGCGCGCGAGGCCGAGCCAGCCGCGCGCCGGGCCGGTGAGCGGGAGGCCGTCGGGGCCGGTGTCCCGCCATGGCTCGCCCGGTTCCACGGCGAGGCGGTACGCGGGCCGCGGCACCAGCAGCCCGGCGGCAGCACCCCAGACGGCGGCGGCGACGGCCACCCAGAGATCGAGATCCACGCGTTCCCCCTGGAAGATCGGTACGGAGACGGAAGATCGGTACGGAGACGACGGACGGTGCCGTCACGCCGGGCGCCACGGTCGGTGACCCCGGGCGCCAGGGCCGGGAGACCCCACCCCGAACCCGTACGGCCTCGGACCCCCACCCCGTACGACCCCGGACCCGCGCCCGTACGGGACCAGGGCCCCGCCCCGTGGACCAGGGGCCCCGCCCCGTACGAGAGCCGCACCCGCAGCGGGGACGGCCCCGAGCCCGGTCCGAGCCGAACCAGACCAGGCCCGGGCCCAGCCCGGTCCGGTCCGGGTGGCCGGGAAGCGAGTGGCCGTTGGGTGGCCGCTCACCCCACGGCTGCCCCGTCCGGGAGGCCCGTTCGCCAGGTGGGGAGCAGTTCGTCGAGGAGGGCCTCGGTGCGGGGCGGGAGGCCCCGGGCACCGCCGCGGGTGACGAGGTCGGCGGCGAGCCGCTTCAGCCGGTCGGTGTCGCCCGTCGCGTGGGTCGCGCGGAGCAGTTCGTTCCACAGGCGCTCGTCGCCCGGCGCCGAGTTCAGCGAGGCGTTCAGGGCCTCGATCGCCTTCTCCGCGCGGTCCTTCTCCAGGTGGAAGGCGGACAGCGCGAGCCCGATGTCCGCGACGAGGAGCGGGAGTTGGGCGTCGATGATCTCGTGGGTGAGCCAGCCGTAGCGGCCCTGCGGGCGGTCGGCGAGCAGCGGGCCGCGGACCAGGACGAGCGCGTCGGTGAGCAGCCGGCCGCGCACCACACGGCTGTCGACTCCCTTGCCCTGGGTGGCCTCGTGGTAGAGGGAGCGCAGCACGTCGAGGTCGGAGACGACGGACTTGGCGAGCGTGAGACGCCCGGCCTCGTCGGTGCCGAGGCGGGGTGTGCCGTCGGGGTCGGTGCCGAGCCAGCCGCGCAGCCGCTCCACGAGGGCGTCGCGCACGTCGTCGGTGACGCCGCGCGGCCATAGCGCGGCGGAGAGCACGCGCGGGTGGACTCCTTCCCTGTGCAGCAGGAGCAGCGCGAGGGCCTCGTGCAGCAGGGGGCTGCGCTCGCCGTCGGGCGTCTCCAGGCCGATGATCTCGTAGGAGCCGACGAGCCGGGCGTAGACGGCGGGGCGCCCCTGTTCGCTGATGTCGACCAGGAACGGCGGGGAGTTGGTCGGCCCGTCGGGATCGCGGTCCGGGTCGGCCTCCACGAACAGCTCCACGACGGCCCGCTGCTGGGCCACCGGCAGGAGCTGGGCGTCCAGTTCGAGGCCGAGGAGGGGGGCGAGCAGCTTGCCCTCGGCGGTGATCTCCATCTCCCAGGCGGCGCCCGGCAGATCGCCGCTCTCGGTGCCGACGAGGTATCCGATGCCCAACCGGCTCGCGTCGGCGGCGAGTTCGGCGAGCTTGACGGCGTCCTCGGCGGAGGGTTCGGCGGCGAGGAGGACGAGGTGGGGGGCCCAACGGGTGTGCTGGGCGGGCCCGGTGCGGCCGGTGAGGACCGAGTCCTGGCCGGCCGCACCGAGGGCGCCGCGGCGCTGCCGGGTCTCCGCCTCCATGGTCTCGACCAGCGCCTCGACGTCGTCCAGGTGGCGCAGCCGGTTGGGGGCGAGCGGGGTGAGGTCCTCGCCGAAGCCGACGAGGGTGATCGTCATGCGGTCGGACCAGCCGTTGGTGGCCAGCTCGGCGGCGACGGAGGCGAAGACGCCCGCGCGGTCGGCCGTGCTGCCGCTCAGGGAGACGATGCCGGGCACGGCCTCCAGGTTGAGCAGCAGCCGGGAGTCGTCCATGGTGCCGAGGCTGACCAGGCCCGGGTACGGGGCGGCGGTGTCGACCTCTTCGTAGCGCTCGGCGTCCGCGCGGGCCAGCATCCAGAACGTCTGGTCCTGCCCGAGCTGCCAGGGCGTGGGCGGCTTGCCGGCGGGCTGGGCGAGCTGGAGGTGCAGGTCGCCGTTGCCGCCGAGCCAGGCCGCGTAGACGGTGGGCAGGGGGCGGGACTCGGCGGCGAGGGCGGTGGCGAGTCCGCGCAGGGAGAGGTCGAGGAGGCGGACGCCTTCGGGGTCGGCGCCGACGAGCAGGGCGTCCTGGGCGTCGGCGGCGGACCCGGTGGGGACCGGGGGTTCCATGCCGCGCCGGCCGCCGACCGCGCCGAGCGCCGACTGCCACAGGGCCTGGCGGCGGCGCCGGCCGAGGGCGCCGAGCAGGCAGGCGGCGAGGAGGGGCGCGCCGAGGAGGGCCTCGGGCAGGCCGAAGGAGGAACCGCTGTCCTCGGAGCCGTGCGCGGCCGGCGGGCCGGCCGGCGAGGCCGGGGCGGCTTCGGCGGGGACGCCGTGGCCGCGCTCCGCGCCGGCGCCGTCGGCCTGCTCACCGGCGGCTCGCTGCCGTGGCACGTGGATGTGGGCGGTGTCCCGGTCGCCCTGTTCGTTCTGCCGGTGGGCGGCGCCGCCCCGCTGCCGGTCGCCGGTCTTGGCGTAGTCGTGGATCTGCTGCTTGACCTGCGGCGAGACCTCGGGGGCGGCGTCGGGCATCTCCACGAGTTCGCCGCCGTGGGCGTCGCCTGGCATCTCCAGGATCCAGCCGGGCCGGATGAGGCTGGCCTCGGACAGCCGTGAACCGTCGGGCTGCGTACGGTCCTTGTTGAGCTGGTAGATCTCCTTGTACCGGCGGCCGTCGCCCAGGTGGCGCTGGGCGACCTCCCAGAGGGAGTCGTGGTGGCGGCCTTCGGGGGGCTGGATCCGGTAGTACTTCGTGGCGCCGTGCTCGGTGGCGGCGGCGCCGGCGCCGCCCGCGTGGGCCGCCGCGTCGGCGGCCTGTTCGGCGACCGCGGCGGCGGCACCGGAGGCGGCCTGCTCCTGCCGCGCGAACAGGCCGGGCGTCTGCTGGGCGGCGGCCACGGAACCGTGCTGGCTGCCCTCCGGGCTCTGGCCGAGCTGCGAGAGGCCCGGTGTGAAGTTGGCGGCGGCGGCACCGACCAGCAGCAGCGCGGCGACGAGCTGGCGGGCGAGCAACTGGCTGGCGCCCGCGCCCGGTACGCGGTTGGGCATGCCGACGCCGGACAGCGCGGCCTTCACCTCGACGAGCACGCAGGCGGTGAACTGCGCCCACGCGAACCACACGATGACGGTCAGCGCGTTGACGAACGTGCTGACGGAGATCTCCCGTTGGAGCCAGTCCATCCGCGGCGCTCCGTGCGGCAGCGGCCAGCCCACGCCGACGGCGAGCGCGCCGGGCACGCCGACGACCAGCAGGAGCAGCGCGACGAACGCGCCGAACGCCTTCACGAAGTCCCCGAACGTCCTGCGACGCCGGGGCAGGGGCCGCGGCGTCCGATTCCTCGGACTCGGCGAGGTGCCCGTCGAGCTGGAAGTGGTGCGTCGCGCCATGGCGGGTGTCCTGGGGTCGTGGGTCGTCTGAGAGGGCAGCGAGGTCGGGGGTGAACCGAGCCTACTGAGATCTTAAGGAGCCTGTCGAAGCCCCCTCGGCCCCTGTGGAAAACCCCCTACCCGTTTCCTCACCCCCACCCCAATCACCCCGAGTTGTCCCCATCCACAGGCCTGGCACCATCACCGCATCTCCCTACCGGCCCCGACGGCTCGCTCTCGTGACGGCGCCCTGCCACCGCACGTAATCTGAGCCTCCTGGTCAAGCTCGTCCGTGGGTGAGGTGAGGGAGGGGCTGCCATGGCGCTGAGGCGGGAGGTCACCGCGCGTCAGGGGCGGTTGGCGGTCGAGTTGCGTCGGCTGCGGGAGGCGGCCGGGCTCACCTCGCGGGAGGCGGCGATCCTGCTCGGGGTGAATCCCGCGCAGATCAGCCAGATCGAGGCGGGCCTCGCCGGGGTGAGCGAGAAGCGGCTCCGCAAGCTGACGGCCCAGTACGCCTGCGCCGACGAGGCGTTCGTGGACGCGCTGGCCGCGATGGCGACGGACCGCACGCAGGGCTGGTGGGAGCAGTACCGGGGACGGCTGCCCACGCCGTTCCTCGACCTCGCCGAGCTGGAGCACCACGCCACGTTCCTCCGCGAGGTGCAGTTCCTGTACGTTCCCGGGCCGCTCCAGACGGAGGAGTACGCGCGGGCCGTCTTCTCCTACCGTGTCCCCGAACTCACCGTGGACGAGGTCGAGTCGCGGGTCCGGCACCGTATGCAGCGCAAGGTCATCCTGGAGGGGCCGACGCCGACGCCCTACGACGGGGTGGTCCACGAGGCGGCCCTGCGCATCATGGTCGGGGACCGCGCCGCCTCCCGGGCCCAGCTCGCCCATCTCCTCGAACTCTCCGAGGCCCACCACGTCACGGTGCGCGTGATCCCCTTCGACCTGGAGGGCTTCGCCGGTGCCACCAGCGCCATGACGTACGCGGGCGGACGCGTCCCGAGGCTGGACACCGTCCTGCGTGACGCACCCCAGGGCGCCGCCTTCATCGACTCGGCGGCCCAACTCGACGCGTATCGAACGCTCTTCCGTAAAGTGGAGGCCGTTTCGCTGGGCGCCAAGCGGTCCCGCGACTTCATCCACAGGTTGTCCAAGGAGCTGTGAGGCACCGATGAACACCCCCCACAACTGGCGGAAGTCCTCCTTCTCGGGGCCGGGTGACGGCGACTCCTGCGTCGAACTCGCCTCCACCGCCACCGCCCTTCACCTCCGCGAGTCCGACGACCCCACCACGGTCCTCACCACGACCCCGGCCCCGCTCGGCCACCTCCTGGAAGCCATACGCACCGGTGCGGTGACCGCGCCCCGCACGTAACAACCCCTCGACGAAGCCCCGGCCGGCGTTCCACCCGTAATGATCAGCGCGATACGTTCACACGTACGTCCTGAAGCTGAAGTCGCGGGTGTTACGGGGGAAGCGTGTCGAACAGGCCGGCGGACTGGCACATACTCGACCTGGACCACGATCCGACCCCGGGTGATCCACAGCGCGTGCGCAGGCTCGCCGGTTCGCTGCACGACTTCGCCGACGACGTGGCGCACATCCTGCGGGACATCAAGGGCCTCGCGAACGACGACGCGGTCCTCAAGTGGGCCGGGAAGACGGCGGATTCGTTCACGTCGGAGTTCGAGGACGTGCCCGGCAAGCTGAAGAAGCTCAAGAAGTCCTACAACCTCGCGGGCGACGCGCTGGCCTCGTACTGGCCCGACCTGGACGACGCGCAGGAGAAGGCGGACAAGGCGCTGCGCGACGGCCGTCAGGCCCGCGCCGAACTCGCCACCGCGCAGAAGGCGTTGACCGGCGCCGACGACTGGGTGCGGACGGCCACGGAGAAGGCGGACTCCTACGACCCGGCCAAGAGCCACGGCAAGGACGTACCGCCGCCGGACGAGGCCGACGTCCGCCGCGCCACCCGTAACGCCCAGCACGCCAAGGAACAGCAGGCCGCCGCCCGCAAGGACGTGGCCGACGCACAGGGCCTGCTGGACGCGGCGAAGAAGCTCGCCGCGCACGCGAAGGGACTGCGTGAGGACGCGGCCCGCCGCACGGTGAAGAAGCTCCAGGACGCCTCGGACGCCGGTATCCACAACCGGCACTGGTGGGAGGAGCCCCTCGACTGGGTCTCCGACCACTGGGACGAGATCGTCACGGTGTGCAAGTGGGTCGTGACGATCGTCGGCATCATCGTGATGATCGTGGGCGGCCCGCTCGGCTGGCTGGTGTTCGCGGCGGCGCTGGTCGTGCTCGCGGACACGGTCAGAAAAATGCTCAACGGGCAGGCGGGCTGGGGCGATCTGATCTTCGCGGTCCTCGACTGCATCCCGGCGACGAAGGGGTTCACCAGCCTCGCCAAGATGGGCAAGCTCTGGAAGGCGGGCGGCCTGCGCGCGTTGGGCGGCGGCGCGCTGAAGGGAATCGGCGGCGGTCTGAAAGGCCTCGCCGAAAGCATTCGCGGCATGAAGAACCTGCGTTTCTCGTCCTTCAGCATGATGGGCAAAAACCGGTGGTGGAAAGCGGACTCGCCACACGTCGGCCCGCCGACGAGAACCCCCGACGGCGCCCTGCCGTCGGACATTCCCGTCTATCACCGGGACGGTGCGACCGCGATCGGCTACGACCCCGCCACCCTCCGGAACTTCGACGTCGCCGAAAGGCTGCCCGGATATCAGGACGTCATCATTCACGGAACCACGGACGGAAGAATGGTCGCCGGAGAGGCGAATCGCGCCGGCCAGGCCGCGGGCGGTCACACCGTGCATCCGAATCACGTTCTCGACACGATCAGAAACATCCCGGGATACGACGGTGGCCCCATCCGGATGCTCACCTGTCACTCCGGGGCCGCCCAGCCTCACGTCATCCAGGGTCTCGCGAATTCCCTCGGCGTTCCGGTCAAGGCCCCGACGAACGCGGTGGGTGTCCCGAGCTTCGGCACTGGTCCCTTCACCCCGACGATCAAGGACGGCGGAAGCTGGCTGACCTTCCTGCCGATGGCCTAGGGTGCAGCACGTGAAGGCACAGGAGGAGCCGAGATGATTCGTACCGTGGGATTCTTTTCCGAACTCTCCCCGGGATGGGGATTTCCCCTCGACGGCCTGATGCGCGATGCCGTGAATCCGGCGGGAGAAGCGGACGAGGCCGACATCGTGGCTTACCTCAGAAGCGGTACGGGAATCTGGAGCGAGATGAGCGCCGGGCCGGATGTCCTCGACCCCGAAGCCCCCGATCTGTCCGGAATCGGATCGCTTTTCACGGACGGGACATGGCTCTGGCGCCAGGACCTCCCTTACTACCTCGCCAAATACCACGTCTCCCTTCCCCCGGATTTCCTCTCCCATGTCAGGAACGCCGGCTACCGGGTCCCGGCGGTACCGGAAGAACGCCTGGTGGAAATCTTCACGCGGGACCTGGGAATGACCATGTGAGAGCGCCGGGACGGGCGGCCGACAGGCCATGCCCGTGCCCGTGACCGCGACCGCGACCGCGACCGCGACCGGACGCACCCTACGAACCATTCATCACCGAAGGAGTCGGAACATGACCTCGAACTCCGAGAGTTCGGCCCGCCAGGAACCCTCCATGGGTTTCTCGCTGGCCGTTCCGGAGTCCTGGTGGGAGTTCGACATCCGCCCCGAGGGCCGGGACACCACCGTCCGCACGCTGGTGGACGAGCGGGTCCGCGAGATCCCCGAACTCGCCCCCTACCGAACCGACTTGGCCGCCATGCTGCGGAAGATGGCCAAGGACGCCTACGACTCGGGCGCCGTGTACATGGGCTGCATGGCGGAGAACTTCGACGGGGTCCCCCTGTCGGCGACGATCACCGCGTCCATGGTCGGCGCGAAGAGCAAACAGGGCTCGGCCCTGTCCACCGACCCCCAGGCCATCGCGGACAGCCTGCGTACCGTCACGCCCCGGCGCGAAGGGGACGCCTGGCGCACGGTGACCACCGTCGAACTCCCCGAAGTCGGCCTCGCGGCACGGACGTTCGGCGTCGAGGACGTGCCCGTCGCGCAGGGCGACACCCGTACCCTTCGTATGGTGCTGACCCAGACGTACATACCGGTCCCGGGAACCACCGAACAGGTCGTCCTCGTCTCCGGTGCCAGCCCGGTGCTGGACCTCGCCGAGGCGTTCCACGACATCTTCGACGCGGTGACCGGCACCTTCCGGTTCGTCTGACCGAGACTTCCAGGACTCCCGGAGGGGGAAACGACATGGCCGGCGGCGGCAAGAGCGACCTCGCGCTCCCGTTGAGCGAGCTGGAGGACTACGGCGGGCGGCTGCGGGACATCAAGAAGCGGCTGAACCACACCAAGAAGCTGTTCGAGTCCTACCGGGACGACCTCGGCGACCACACCGTCTACGACGCCCTGGACGACTTCGAGTCGGGCTGGGAGGACGGCCGGGAGGACATCGGCCAGGCCCTCGACGCCCTCGCCGAGATGTCCGACGCGGTGGTCCGCGAGTTCCGCAAGCTGGACGACAAGCTGGCCAAGGACGTGAAGGACGGGGTCAAGAAGGAGGGGGACGGCAAGGGTGGGGGCGGGGGCGGGGCGAAGTAGCCCCGGGCCACCGGGCCGTCCGGTGCACCGGACCCTCCGGGATACGGGACCCACCGGGCCACCGGGCCCTAGGGGAGACGGGGCCCTCCGCGATACGGGACCCACCGAGCTTCCGCCGGGACACCGTGGCCCCACGGCTCCCTCAGCTCGCTCGGCTCGCTCAGTTCCCTCAGCCCACCTCGTTCTCCGCGACCGCCCGCCCGTGCACCGTCACGTCTCCGCCGTAGAACAGGCCCGTGAAGACCGGGGAGTACGTCAACTGGACCTCGACCTCCACCTGGTCGGCGTCCGCGGTCACGCAGTGGGTGGCGGCGACGTCCCTGCCGGACATGCCCATCTCGCGGGCGAAGGCCTGCACGCGGGCGCCGCAGTTCTGGTAGTTGATCGGGGCGGAGCCGTTCTTGTTCTCGTAGAGGGACTCCAGGTCGACGTCCTGGGCGGCGAAACGGGCCGCCTGTTCGGCGATGTCGGCGGCGCGCTCCCGCTTGGAGATGGACATACCGCCGTCGATGACGAACGCGGACAGGGAGAGGAAGACGAGCGCGAAGATGATGACCGCGCCGGCCCCCGAACCCCGGTCGTCCATACGGGTCCCGCGCGCCTCGAACCAGGCCCTGATGCGGGCGCCGACAGCGGGCGCCGGCCCCACCCTCTCCTCGTTCAGGCTCATGCCGTCCTCCGGAACGGGTCGAGGGGCGAGCTGAAGTTGGACTTCAAGGTGGTGGGCACGTCGAGCCCGATCATCGCCAGACCCCGCACCTGACAGCTCACCTCGACCGAGAACAGCGTGTTGGGCTCGAAGCCCGTACTCGTCTGCGTCACCGTGACCGGCCCCGAGCAGACGTCCGCGAGGTCGGCCTCGGCCGCCTTGCGCGCCTCGGCCATCGCGGTCCCGTGGTCCTTCTGGATCGAGCCGGCCCGCGCCGCGTCCCGCGCCGCTCCGTCCAACGCGCCGCGACCGTCGACCAGTTGGCCGAAGGCGACCAGCACCAGAATGAAAAGGATCATCACCGGGGCGAGGATCACCACCTCGATGGTGGACAGACCCCGGTCCCCGCCCCGGTCCCCACGGCCGTCGGACATATGGGCGCGCACCCGGACGCGCATACGGGCGCACAGCGCCGCCGGCGAGGGCTTCGGTGGCATCACGGGCCCTCATCCTCCACGAACCGCTCCACCGGCCCCGCCGACTGCGCGTGCACCGTCAGATCCAGGCCGGGAAAGACCGTGGGGATGCGCGCCGTGATCTCGACACCCACCGTGTCCGGGTCGGGTTGCAGCAGCTTCACGTCCGGCGAGAGCACCAACCGCGGCCCGAGCTGCCGGATATAGCTGTCCACCACGTCCCGCGCGTCCCCGCGCCAGGCCCCGGGCCGCGCGTCCGCGGTGGCGCGGGCCTTGCGGGCACCGGCCTGCGCCGCAGCCTGCGCCACATGGTCGGCGAAGAAGTACAGCGCGAACTGCACCGTCGCGAAGATCATGAAGAAGAGCACCGGGGTGAGCAGCACGAACTCGATCGCGGTCATGCCGGAGTCACCGCGGGCGGAGGCTGCCTCCACCCTGCGGCGCACCCAGCGACGTACCCCTTGACGTGCGCGCACCCGATTCCCCGTCTACGTCGTCCGCTTCGCCCGCGTCGCGTTCAGCAGGTCTTGCCGGCGTCGGCGCCCTTGATGCAGTCGCCGACCTTGTTGGCGCCGTCGCTCAGCGCGGCGTTGATGATCGCGGCGACCACGCCGACGATCGCGACGACGACGGCGGAGATGATGACCCACTCCACCGCGGACGCACCCCGGTCGAGTTCGCCGGAGCGGGCGCGCTGCACCCGGCCCTGGAGGAAGGTGATCAGGAAGTCCACCCCCGGAATCCCGGTACTGAAGTTCCGTCCGTTCATGGTGAGTTGTCCTCTCGAAGAGATGTATCGAAGGTCGCCTTCGCGACGAGGTGGGCACGGTGCGTCGCCGCGGACGTTCAGACCTGGAACACGCGCATCGCCGCCGGATAGATGAGGAAGACCAGGAACCCGGCGCACAGCAGGAGTTGGGCCACCAGCATCGACTGGGACTTCTCGCCCGCGCTGCCCTCGATCTCGGACAGCTCGCGGTGCCGCATCGTCTCGGCGCGCGAGGCGAGCGACTCCCGTACCTTGGCGCCGTCGTCCGCGACCAGCGCCAGCGAGGCCGACAGGTCCTTCAGCTCCTCGACGCCGAGTTCCTCACCGAGCGACCCGAGCGCCTGCCACTGGCTGATGCCGGTGATCCGGGCGTCGGCGAGCGCGTTGCGGATGCGCTGGGTGGCCCAGCCGTCGGAGATCTCGGCGGCGGCCATCAGCGCCTCGGGCAGACCGCGCCCGCCGGCCAGGCTCATCGACACGAGGTCGAGGTACGCGCCGATCACGCGCCGCAGGTCGCGCCGCTTGGCCACCGCGTCGCGCCGTACCTCCAGGTCGGGCAGGAAGAAGAAGACACCCGCGAAGAGCAGCGCCAGCCAGACCGGGATGATCGGGCTGCGGCCGAGCCCGAGGGTCCACACGACGGCGAACAGCAGCGGCCCGAAGAACAGCCCGGCCGCGGCCAGCAGCACCTTCGTCGCGAGGAACCTCTCCCAACTCCGGTCCAGGACGGCGAGGTCGGCGCGCAGCGAGCGCTGTTCCCAGCCCTGCTGGAGGTAGACGTCGGCGACCCGGCTGCCCACTTGGGCGCGCAGTCCGGCGAGCCGGCCGGTGTCCTGCCGGGTCGGGTGGGCCGACTCGTACGCGGCGCCGCGGGCCCGCATCGCGTCGATCCGGGCGACCTGGGCGACCGCGCTGCGCTTGGCGGGCATGAGCGCGCGGACCAGGACGTAGACGCCGAGTCCGAGGACGGCGCCGATCAGGATCGGCATGGTCAGGTTCATCGGCGTACCGCCTCGTCCCCGGAGACCGGTGTGCGCGGGCGGACGAAGCGCACCGACGACTCGTCGCGCACCAGGAACCGTTCGGGCGTCTCGATGGTGGACAGCTTGCGCAGCCACCAGAAGCCGAGCGCGAACAGCCCGCAGACACAGGCGAGTACGAGCTGCCCGACCGGGCTGCCGTACGGCTCGACGAAATCGCGGTTGAAGATCGACAGGCCGAGGACGAAGGCGATCGACACGGCGACGACGATCTGCACGGAGCGCCGTGTGGAGGCCCGTTGGGCCATCACGCGCTGACGCATGTCGACCTCCTCGCGGGCCGATTTGGCGAGGGCGCCGAGCACTTGGCGCAGTCCCGGGCCGCGCAGCCGCGCGTTGAGGATGAGCGCGGCGACGATGATGTCGGCGGACGCGTCGTCGATCTCGTCGGCGAGATGCTGGAGCGCCTCGGGCAGCGGGGTGCGTGAACGCAGCCGGTCCACCAGGGCGTCGAGGTGCGGGCGCAGGACGGGGGCGGCGGCGCGCGCCGAGGCGGGGATGGCCTGTTCCAGGCCGACGGCGCCCGCGATGGTGTCGCGCAGCGACTCGGTCCAGGAGGCGAGGGCTTCGACGCGGCGCATCGCGGACCTCTCTTCCGAGGCGCCGCCGAAGAGCTTGTCCCAGAAGAAGACGAGGATGCCGGCGGCGATTCCGGCGACGGCCCAGCGGGTGAGGAGCAGGACGACGAGTCCGGCGATCGCCGCGATCGAGCCGCGCTGTCCGGCGAACCGGATCAGTTCGTTGGCGCGTTCGGTCGCCTTCTGCTTCTCGTGCTCGGGCTTGGCCGGGAATCCCCGGACGGCGACGGCGAGCAGCGCGAGGCCGCCGCCGACGGCGACTCCGCAGCCGAGCGCGTACAGCACGGTCGTGGAGAACAGGCCGCCCATGGAGCCGAGCGAGTCGAGGGCGGCGAGGGAGGTCATGTCCTTGGCGCCGATGCCCGAGGTCCCGATGCCCGTGGTTCCGATGGCCGATGTCCCGATGTCCGTTGCCCCGATGGCCGAAGTCCCGATGTCCATGGCCCCGATGGCCGAAGTCCCAGTCGCCGATGCCCCGGTCACCGTGCCGGGCCCTCCGCCGGAGGCCGCGATCGTGGACGTGATCGATGTCGTGAACGCGGACGTCCCCGAGGTGGTGAAGGTGGTCGTGAAGGTCATCGTCGTCACCAATTCCCGCTGCCGGGCAGCCGGTAGCCCTGCGCGACGAGTTCGTCGAGGCAGGCGATGGGCGCGTGCGGGACGATCCGGCCGTCCGGGGCCTCGGCGAACACCTCGCTGGACAGCACCCGTCCGTCGACGCCGTTGACCTCGCGCACGGAGGTGACCATGCGCTGGAGCCGGCCGCCGGACTCGTACTCGTTGCGGCGCTGGATGAAGACGACGAAGTTCACCGCGCCCGCGATGAGCATCTGGCTCGCCTCGATGGGCAGGCGCTCGTTGGCCTGGAGCGCGTACGTGGAGATGCGGTTGAAGACCTCGCTGGAGCTGTTCGCGTGGATCGTGGACAGCGAACCGTCGTTGCCCTGCGACATCGCGTTCAGCATCGTCACGATCTCGTCGCCGAGCACCTCGCCGACGATCACCCGGGAGGGGTTCATACGCAGTGAGCGGCGCACCAACTCGGCCATGCTGATGGCGCCTTGGCCCTCCGAGTTGGGCAGCCGCTCCTCGAAGGCAACCACGTTCGGGTGCAGGTCGGCGAAGGTGTCGAGGCCGAGTTCCAAGGCGCGTTCGACGGTGATGAGGCGTTCGTGCGGCGGGATCTCGTTGGCGAGGGCGCGCAGCAGCGTCGTCTTGCCCGCGTTGGTGGCGCCCGCGATCATGATGTTCTTGCGGGCGCGGACGGCGCAGGCGAGGAAGTGCGCGACCTCGGGGGTCAGCGTGCCGTTGCCCACCAGGTCGGACATGAAGACCTTGCCCATGCGGGCGCGGCGGATCGACAGGGCGGGCCGGCGGGTGACGTCCATGACGGCGGAGAGCCGGGAGCCGTCCGGCAGCCGCAGGTCGAGCTGCGGGTTGGCGGAGTCGAAGGGCCGGGACGACAGGCCCGAGTAGGCGCCGAGGACCTGGATCAGCTCGATCAGTTCCTCGTCGGTCTCCGCGACGGGATCGCCGGTGGTCTCCCGGCCGTCGGCGTAGCCGATAAAGACCTGGTCGTAGCCGTTGATGTCGATGTTCTCGACGTCCGGGTCGTCGAGCAGCGGCTGTAGCCGGCCCACGCCGAAGAGCGCGGCGTGCACGGCGGCCGCGTACTGCTCCTCGGTCTCGGCGTCGAGCGGGGTGCGGCCGAGGTTGATCTCGGTACGGGCGTGGTCCTCGAGTATCTGGGCGATGACGGCGCGCGCGTAGTGCCGCTCGTCCTCGCTGGACATCGGGGTGACGCCGCGGACCTGGTCCTCGCGCCGCTGCTCGGCGATACGGTCACCGGCGTCCTGCCGGAACCGCTTGACGAGCTGGTGGTCGACCGCGGTCATCGCCCGGCTCCGGCGGCGGGCTGCCCGTACGGGCCGGAGGTGCCGTGCGGGCCCTGCGGACCGTGCGGGCCCTGGGGACCGTGCGGGACCTGCGGACCCTGCGGGACTTGCGGGCTCTGGGAACTCGGCGCGCCCTGGGGACCGTTGGAGCCGGAGGAACCGTGGGCGCCGGGCGTGGCGGGGGCTCCGGTCGTTGCGGGGGCTCCGGTCGTGCCGAGGGCGCCCTGCATGCCGTGGGCGCCCTGCATGCCGTGGGCGCCCTGCATGCCGTGGGTACTCTGTCCGCCCCGCGTGCCATGGCCGCCGTGGGGTCCTTCGGCGGGTACGGTCCAGGCGGCGCCGTACTGCTGGTACAGGTCCGCGGCGACCTTGCGGGCCGAGCGGATGAGCAGCGACTTGTCGAGGCGCCCGCGCCGGCGGCCGGCCAACTGCTCGGCTCCGGCGGGGTCGTCGGCGAGCGTGCCGACCACGTGCGCACCGGTCTGCGCCGCTACGAGCATGTCGTTGACCTGGTGGACGAGCTTGGCGGAGTCGCCCGGGTCGGCGATGAGGACGACACCGATCAGCGGGGTGGCCATGCTCGCGGCGCCGCGCGGACCGCCGTGCAGCTTGGCGGAGAGGGCTGCGGCCCGGTCCCGGACGCGCGCGATGGCCTCGGGTTCGGTGCGGGAGAGCAGCAGTACCAGGGCGGCGTGCGGGAAGAGTTCGGCGGCCGGGGTGTCTCCGCTGATCCGGCCGCAGTCGGCGATGACGTCGGCGGGCGCGTTCGGGGAGTCGGCGAGCTGGGCGAAGGCGCGGCCGAGGGTGGGCCAGAGTCCGGCGAGACCGGCGGCCTGCTCGGCGATGCCGAGGCCGACGAGGACTTCGAGTCCGCCGCTCAACGGCTGTACGTGGTCCCAGAGTTGGTCGGGCACGAGTCCGCGGCGCGCGGTGGCCGCTATCGACAGCATGCCGGTGTTGGGGTTCAGCGGGCCGCCGTGGGCCGCCGCGCTGCGGTACACGAGGTCGCCGCCGGCCGGATCGGTCTCGGCGAGCAGGACGCGGCGGGGCCAGACCGCGGAGAGCGCCACGGCGGCGGTGGTGACTCCGGGGGAACCCTTGTCCGCGGCGAGGGCGATGAGCGCCATGGCTGTCTACTCACTCGCCTCTAGTTGCCGGGAACGAGGACGATGGCGACCTTGCCGGCCGAGGATGCCTTGGCGACGGCAGCGGCGTCCCCGATGTCCACGACGAGGGTCACCGGCAGGTTGGTGCTGCTTATCGCGGTGTCCGAACTCGAATTCACGGAGAGGACCTTGGCCTTGTCTACGATCGGGCTGTCGTCCGCGCCGGACGTACTCGAACCGGTGGAACCGGACGAACCGCGGCTGCTGGAGCCGTCGTCTCCGACCCGGTAGACGGCGACGGTGTCACCGGTCTTGATGTCCGCCGGGTACTGGCCCTCCTTGAGGGAGACACCCACGGATGCCTTGCCGTCGGGGATGGACGTGCCGCTGGAGAACATCTCGCCGATGACGAGGGTGCCCTTGTAGATGGTGGACTTCGCCTTGAGCTTCTTGAGCGCCCCGAGCTGGGTCCACTTGACGTAGTTGATGCCGGCGTCGTCCGCGACCATCACCGACTGCGTGTGGTCCCCCACGGACTCGCCGGCCTGGATGTCGCTGGTCACCTTCACGACCTCGACGCGGTCACCGGCCCGCAGCACGAGCATGGTGGCGCCGAGGGCTCCGACGAGGATGAGGAGGACGGCGAGTGCGGCCAGCGCGGGTTTGCGCTCGCGAGGCGGCGTGGGAAGCCGGTCGCCCATCACCGGGTGAGCCGGCGAGGCGGAACGGCTGTTGCCCGCCCCCGTACGCTCTTGGATCTTCACGCAACCGCTCCCCGTACACCCAAGAAAAAGTCTGCCAATTCACGTGCCAAAACGGACACTTCGCCCCCGAGTCCCGTTACGGGACGTACCGCCCGACCTGGCCGGACAGTCGGCTTGGAGCGAGTGTCAGGCCATGGCACCGTATCAGCCGCACATAAGCCCCTCAAGGCACGTCAAGGCACCTGAAGCGCAGCGGACTCGACGTTACCGACGCGCAACCAGAGCCCCGCGGTTCCCTGTTGGCCCGGGTGATCGCGGGCCCTTCCGACCTGTGCGCCAGCGAATCCCCTCCGCCTGCGGAGCGCCCCCTCGTCACGGGCCGCGCACGAGGCCTGCACGAGCTGCTCACGGGTGAGGTGAGGCGGCGGGGCGAGAAGGGCCGAGGAGGGGGCGGGCTTTCAGCCGCATGAGGGAACGGGGGCGCGGGGACGCCGGGACAGGGGGACACGGGGACGCCGGGACACGGGGATACGGAGACGCGGGGATACGGAGACGCGGGGACGCCGGGTCGCGGGGATCGACCGGCGAGGGCCGGAGGACCCTGCCAGATCCGGGGGGGGCGGCCATGTCAGGCCAGGCCGGATTCGGCGGCGGCCAGTTCAGTCCCGGTGCTCCTCCCAGGGGGCTTCCGTGGAGACGTCCCAGCGCACCCAGGTCAGATCACCACGCCAGCCAGGGCGACGGGGCCCCCAGCCGAGCAGCACCGGCATGACGATTTCGTCCCCGCCCATCTCTGCCGGCAGGGGCACTTCGGCCCGATAGTGCGCCTCGGGGCCGCCGTCTCGGTACTCCATCACCATCGTGAGGTCGTCGTTGAGAGCCAGTTGAAGGTACGTCTGGGTGTCATCGGTCCCGTCGAGCCGCTCCACGATCAGAAACCGGCTCCGCAGATTCATCCCGGCGAACAGGGCCTCCAGCTGGGTCGCGTCGGGATCGTCCCGGATATCCCCGAAACCATCAGTGATCCGCAGCCGTACGTCAGTCATTTCGGTCCCCCGTCATTTCAGTGCCGCCGTCATTTTCAGCACCCTGGCCGCGTTCCCCAACTGTGGCATCTCCTGCAAAAGGATCCGCTGCCGAGAAGCTCCCCCCTCGTGATCACGGGCGTACGACAACACGGCCCGCGCCGGCCCCGCGTCGCACCTCCCCCGCTGGTTCGCCTGGAGAAGCCGCTTCCCGCCACCGGTCACCGCACCCGCGAAGTGCGGCACAGGATTCAGGTTCCACTGGCATGCTGCATGCCTGTTCCAGCCGACCCAGAGGTGCCGCGTTGCGGAACCCGGAGACGAGGGACCGGAGATCCATGGTTCCTCCCGGGGTGGCCGCGACGACGACCTGAGCGAGGCGGCGCCGCTGCTGGGCGGGTTCGATGGCGAGGGGCCCGGGCGGGGGGCCGGAGGTGGAGAGACAGAGACGAGTCGGGGCGGGGTGGAGTCGGAGTCAACGGGCCACTCCGCTGGATTAATCCGCTGGACTACTCCACGAAGCGGAACGTGGAGGTGATGGCGTCGAAGATGTCGAAGAAGGAGTCGGCGAGATCGAGGACTTGGCTGCTGCCCGCGACGAGGGCGACCTTGCCCGGCCGGCCGGGGACGGGGATGAACGTCTGCATGAGGACCGCGCGGATCGTGCGCTGAAGGGCGTCGTCGGGTGCGGCGATGTCCTCGATGCCGTACGTCCGTGCGGCGGGGCCGACGCCGGGTATCTCGACGGTCGTCACCTTGCGCCAGGCGTCGCCCTCCTTCTTGGCCTCCCGCACGGCGAGCTGGCCGGCGATGACCTGCGGGTCGGTGGAGAGGGGCTCACCGGTCTGGGAACGCCCGCCGACGATCGACACGGTGACCGAGCCGGTGATCGGGGTGTCACCGCCGAAGGACTCCGCCATGCAACCGCAGTACAGGGCGCCGGACTTCCAGGCGTCGGCGGCGGACCTCCGCAGGAAGGCGGTGTAGGTGTCGCGGTACGGGGCCAACTCGAGCCGCTCGTCCATACGTTCACTCACCATCCGCCGGATCGAGTCGTCCCGCGACTCCGGCCGCACGTCGAACTCCCACCACGTCTCCGGCACCTTGATCCGGAATCCACCGCGCTCGATGGTGAGCGTCTCCATGTAGCGGGCCATGACTTTTCCCCGGGGTCGCGTCTCGTCCTCCACGGCCGGCGTCCACCGTCCGCGCGTTCGCCACCGCGTTCGGTCTGGTGGCTTGGGTCAGGGTACGAGGCGGGGGGTTAGGCGGGGCGCCGAGGAGGTCGAGTGCAGCCGGGAGGGGCGCGTGGCTGTGCGGTGGCGTAGCTCGCGCTAACGCTTGCGAAGGGTGAAGGAGTGAGGGGTGGGAGGGGCCATGCCGGGGAGGGGGCGACGGGCGCCGGTCCTGCGGGCGCCGCCGCGCGGGGGTGTGGATGACGTGGTGGATCTGTGGAGGGATGGGGCAGCTGACGCGCGGAGGGACGTCCGAGGCCCACAGGCGGCCCAGTTGATCACACTTTCTCCGGAATCACCCATGCCCCAGCGCAAGTACGTTCTGGCGAAACCAAGAGCCCCACGGATACCGTCATTGCCCTTGACTGACTTGGCTGTACTGATGTCTCACGGGGAGTCACTGTGAAGCGCCGCTCTTTGCCCGTTGCTGCCGCGTTCGCCGCGACCACGGCATTTCTGACGCTGACGGCTTGCGGGGGTGGGGGCGATGGGGGTGGGGGGAGTGATGAGATCGCGGGGGCGGATCAGGGCGCGACGGGCTCGCCGTCGCCGAGCCCGTCCAAGGACGCCGGCCGCCCTTCGGTCACCCTCCCGAGCGATCTCAGCGACACGTTCGTGAGCTGGAAGACCGGCGACGCCACGAAGGACGCCGTTCTCGCAGATGTCGAGCGCCGGGTCGATACAACCAACTACGCCATCACCGAAGGAAACGCGAAGCTGCCCGCCCTCGCCTTCTATTACGAAGGAACCGCGCTGGCCGATGCCCGGGACTGGGTCGCGTCTCTCGCAAAAGACGGCTATTCGATCACGGGCGTCAACCGCTACTACAACGCGAAGGTCGATGTCTTCGACCCCGCCTCGGCAGGCGTCGTGTACTGCGAGGACCAGTCCAAGGCCTTCGCCAAGAACCGTAAGACGGGCAAGATCTACAAGACGGGCGTGGACGACAAGTCGTACGTCCTCTACACAACGCGACTCGAAAAGAACAAGCAGGGGGTCTGGCAGACAACGAAGCTCACGTCGCAGAGGGGGCACAAGTCGTGCACGCCGTGAGTCACAGGGGGCGCGTCGTGGCCGCCTGCGTCGTCGCGAGTGCCATCGCGCTCACACCTGGAACCGCCTTTGCCACGTGGCCGCCGACCAACGGCACTCAGGGCAATACTCGGCAAAGTGCCCAGTCGAATGCCGGAACGCTTGTCTCGAAAGTGAGCTATTCAGGCTCAGTTCGGTCTCGGAGCGGCGACAGCGGCGCAGTTCAGCCGGTGGGCGACTGGACTCCGCCCGCCTGCTGGTACGAGCCTCGGTCCGTAGCCGACTTCAAGGACTACGTCGAGGGGATGTACGAGGAGACCATCAACACCCCCGGCCAGGCCAACTACGCGAAGGCTGCGGTAGGTCAGTTCCGGGACATTTACAAGGACGGCAAGTACAAGGACTACAACGGGGACAAGGCCAACGAGGGGAACTGGTGGGTCGCTGTCCAGAATCCCGACCGCCTCGACGATCCCGCGAGCATGGAATGCGGTGAGCTGCCCTTCTGGGTCGCGAACAACGACGACCCCGGTGTCCCGCAGGCCGTCACGCCCAGGATCCTCGCGGAAGCCGCGTACAACACCATCCAGCTCCCCGACACCAAAGTCACCCTCGCCCCCCAGAACACCACCAAGGTCAACCTCCCCACCTGGGCCTGGCTCGACAAGGCGAAGTTCAAGGAGGTCTCCGTGACCGCGACGCTCGCCGTCGCCGGGCTCGACATCTCCGCGACGACCACCGCGAAGCCCGTCTCCCTCAGGCTGGAGCCGGGAACGGCCGACGCCGAGACCTACCCCTCCTCGGGCGAGTGCCAGGTGAACGGCGACGACTCGATCGGCGCGCCGTACGCGAAGGGCAGGGCCCACGAGACTCCGCCGTGCGGGATCAAGTACCTCCGCTCGTCGGGCAACGGGACGTACAAGCTGAGGGCGACCATCACCTGGGCCGTGAACTGGACCGGCACCGGCGGCGCGGGCGGCGACCTGCCGGACGGCACTTTCGGCACGACCCAGGACGTGACCGTCCAGGAGATCCAGTCCGTCAATCGATGAACGAATGCGGGGCGACCTGTTTGAGGAGGCCACCTGGTGAGGGACATACCTGCCCGGAACCAGCCCCCTGCTTCGCCCTCCTCATTCCCCTGGCGCCTCATGGAGAGCACGCCGTGCAGCGCCGTCTTTTGCCCCTTGCCCATGTCCTCGCCGCGACTGCGGCTCTCGTACTGGCAGGCTGCGGGAACGGGGGCGACGGGTCGAGTGGAAGGGGCAGAAGTGCCCGGCCGGGACACGGCTCATCGGGCGGAACCGCTTCGCCTTCGCCGAGCGTGGCCCGATCGGACGACGCCGGTCGTCCGGTCATCACCCTACCGAGTGGGGTGACCGACGAGTTCGTGGGTTGGAAGACCGGCGACGCGACGAAGGACGCCGTCCTCCTGGACGCCGGCCAGGCGCAGACGGCGATGAACGAGGCGATCCTCAAGGGCACCACGGACACTCCCGACATGGCCTTCTACTACAACGGCAATGCCTTGACCCCGTCCGTCCAGTGGGCGCGGAAGTGGCTTGACGCCGGCCTCACATACACCGGCGCCACGCGCTACTGCGACCCGAAGGTCGAGATCTTTGGCGAAAGCTCTGCCGGGGTCTCGTACTGCGCCGACGAAAGCAAGGCGTACAACCAGGTCCGCAAGACCGGGAAGGTGGACAGGACCCCGGCGGGGAACGAAGCCTACGTCCGGTATGACACGCCGCTGGAGAAGAGTCGGACGGGTGTCTGGCAGACCTCGGGCGGGACATCCGAACGCGGAAGCAGGACCTGTCTTCAGTAACCGCCCGATGGCTTGCCGAGACTCGCCTGTGAAAGGCCGTCCCCTGCTCCTCGCCACCCCTGCCCGACATTGACTCGCCCCGACCCGACCCCGGAGAGAATCACCTGTGAAGTGCCGCTCTACGTCCGCCGCCATTACGCTCACCGCTACCGCGGCGGTCCTGCTGACAGGCTGCGGAAGCGGCAGCCGAGCCCTCCAGGACACCGGCAGCACCTCGGTCGCGGAAAGCGGAGTTCAGGTGCGTTCCGGTTCGCCGCACACAGAGGCGACCGCGGGCGCGTCCGGCATCGAACGGCCGGATATCACGCTGCCGAATGACGTCACCGACGACTTCCAGGACTGGAAGACAGGCGATGAGACGAAGGACGCCGTCCTCGCCGATGCCGGCCACGCCCAGACCGCCACCAACTATGCCATTGTCAAAGGGAATCCGGACGAGCCGGCCCTCGCCTACTACCGTCAGGGCGATGCCCTCGCCAGCGGGGCACAGTGGGTGAGGTCGTTCGTCGACGATGGGATCACCTACACCGGCACCGTGCGGTATTTCGATCCCAAGGTGACCCTCCACAGCAGCACGTCGGCCGACGTGACGTTCTGCACGGACGAGACCAGGGCGTTCAACAAGGACCGTAAGACAGGCAAAGTCGACAGGACACCCTCGGGCAGCGACGCCTACGTTTTCTACAACACCCGCTTGAGGAAGAGCGAGGACGGCGTCTGGCAGACCACGGAGCTGGTGTCCGACAGAGGCAGCGACAAGTGCACGCCCTGAGAACCCAACTCGGCGTTGTTCACCGGTCCGGGAGTCAAGTAGTCCCTCAACCGCTGAGTACGACTGCGTCCAGGCGCCGCACGAGTCGAGTGCGCCCCCACGACAACAGCCTCCCTTCGCGATCTGGAATCACGAAACCATCACCCCCTCACCAAGCCCATGTAAACCCCACCCCATGCGCACCCCAAACACCCTCGCCCACCTCACCCCTCGCTGGTTACGTGCAGACGACAGTAAGTAGGATCGCCGCGGTGATCGCCCTACCCGGACCTGCCGGACTTTCCCGGACCTCCGGGAGGCCTGTGTGGGCTTCTCCCGGCGATCCCTTCACGGACGCAACGGGGAGCGATACACCTTGAGTGACCTGCGGCTCGAAGGAACGATCTTCGAGGATCTACGGAAGACCTTCTCCAGCGTCACCGACCGCGTGGACGCCGCGCGCCGCACCCTCCGGGGCACCGACGGCTCGGTCGTCGGCGACAGCGGACTCGTGGATGACGTACACGACTTCGCGGACGACTGGGGTTACGGAATCAAGCAACTCGGGAAGCACACGCAGGGCGCGGTCAAGATGATCGACAAGATCGGCAAGTCCTTCGAGAAGCTGGACTTGGATCTCGCGGAATCCCTCAAGGCCCCGAAGAAGAAGGGGAACTGAGGCGGCGATGGGACGGCCTTCCTTCCCCCACATAGGCTGGGACCCGGCTCCCGGCGACGTAGAACAGACCCGTGAACTCGCCAAGAAACTCGGCGGACTGGCAACCGAGTTGGGCACGGCGCTGCGCGAGCTGCAACAAATTGAGGTGGGCGCCTGGAAGGGCAAGACCGCAATCGCGTTCAGCGAGCACATCTCCACCGATGTGACCCCACTGATCAAGAAGAGCCACGACTCCTTCGACAAGGCTGCGCGCGCCCTGCACCGCTGGTCCGGGCAACTGGGCGACTTCCAGGAGGAAGCCGACCGGCTGGAGAAGGAAGCGGGAGACAAGCTCGACGCGCAGGCCGAGGCCCAGCGCAAGGCGGACCAGAAGGGTGACGGCAAGGGCAGCGACGAACTCGGCAAGGCCTCGGGCCAGGTCGACGCCGTCATCGCCAAGGTCCACGACCTCGAAGACCGCTACAAGAAGGCCGCTGGCCTGATCAGCAAGGACCTCGACAAGGCGGCGGACATCGCCCCGGACGAGCCCGGCTTCTGGGACCGCCTCGGGGACGGCATCGCGGACGCATGGAACGGAACCGCGGACTGGGTCGCGGACCATGCCGACCTGATCAAGGAGATCGGTGACGTTCTCAGTGACATCACCACAGTGCTGGGCGTCCTCGCCATCATCACCCTGCCGTTCGAACCCCTCGGAGCCATCTTCGGCGCCGCAGCCCTCCTGACCAGCGGACTTGCCCTGCTGACGCACGGAGTCGCCATGGCGGGCGGCGCGGACGTGAGCTGGCTGACGATGGGCACCGATGCAATGGGCCTCCTTCCCGGTATCGGGATGTTCGGCAAGGGGGCGAAGGTGGCCAGCAGGGCCGTGGCCGGTGAACGGATCGCCGAATTCGGCAAGGGCTTCGCCATCTCCCCCATCGACTCGTCCTTCAACTTTCTCGCTACCGGGAAAATGGCGTCCGCCGTCGAAGGTGGCGTCGGTCTGCTGGGAAGGAAGATCGTTCTGGGAGGTGCGGCCAAGAATATCGCCTTGCTCAGCAGCGAGAGCGGGACGATGAATCGGCTGGCCGGCCTTGCCGAAGCCGGATACCACCAGGGGCAGTGGCTGGGAACCAAGGGGGCGGCTCTGCTCGGGGAGAGGTTCACCGTTGATCCGTTGAGCAAACTCGGCAGAGGAATCGACGTCGCAGGCAAGGTCCTGCCCAAGGGGATCAGTATCGGACTGCACCATGGCGATTCGACCGATCCCGGCGACCGCCTCCACCAATCCGCGACCGCACATTGAGGCTCGACACCGATGACGCTTTGGCTTCCCGACGCCAACGAGACACTGATCGCGCGAGTCGCGGTGGGATTCGCCACCGGTGCGGCCACTCCCGTGGCGAACATGCGCTGGTTCCGCGACACCGAGCGCAGGGACATCCAGGACGAGCTGAGAGGCTGGCCGGAGGGCCCCCGCTTCATCGCCCGCGGTGAGAGCGACCGCCGGCTGCGCAAGGGAGCGAAGTTCGGAGCGGGCGTACTGCTCGTGGCGACACTCGGCGTTCTCGAATCGCTAGCAGGCTCGGGAAGCACAGGAAACGCGGCGACGCTGGGGTCTCCCGATGAGCCGGAGAACGAGGTCGAGGACTTCCCGGTCATGTGGGCGGCACCGAACACCCTTGCTCGCACGCTTCCTTGGCAACTGGACCCTGCCCGGCGCCCCAAGACGAACCGCACGCATCTCGTCGTGACGGATCGGCGGGTGCTGATCCTCGGCCTGCGGGACGGCAAGGGCGATCCCGCGGACCAGATTCTCTGGGAGACCGAGCGGTCGAACATCGCCTCCGCCACCCGGAAGGAGTTCAGCCGATACGACACGGACTTCACCATCGTGTTCACCGATGGATCCTGGTGCCGGCTGGCCGGTTGGAACACCAACTGTCGTGATGACGCCACCCGTTCGCTGGAGAACCCACTTCATTTGATGACTCCGGACGACCTCACCCCGGGCCAACAGCGAGCCGTGCGGGAACTCCTCGAAGGCAAGGATGCTGGAGGAACGCTGCTGCTCTACAGACGACCGAGCGGCAACGTCTACGTCACCTACCAGTTCGACGATCGAGTGGACCCCACCTACGGTGTCGGCAGCGCCGCCTTCAAACTCATGAATCCCGACGGCGAGAACGCCCATTTCCAAAAGGGCGACATCTAGACCGGAAGGGAATCCGAACACTCCTGTGTCCACCCACGTCACACCCACCTTGTCCGTACTCGACGACGTGCCGCCGCTCTCCTTCACCACCCCCGAGGGCTTCTTCAGCCTTCCGCTGGCGGCGACCCCTGAGGATCGCGCCGCCCTCGCCGAGTCGTTCGTGCGCGAACTGTACTCCCGGGGCGACGAGGCACTGTGGAACCCGGCGGCTCCGTACTACGCCGCTCTCTCCGAGCAATTGGCGCACACCGGGGTCTCGTACTCGGCGATGGGCCTTTTCTCCACCGACGAGGGGGGTGTCGTCCAGTGTGCTCTGACGGTGGCCGCCGTGGAGACACGGCAGAGCGACCCCGAGATCGCGGCCCACGGTATCCTCACCGCGCTCGGCAGTGATCTACACCGAGATGCCCGGTGGCTCGATCTGCCCTGCGGTCCGGCGGTTTCGTGCGTGACCATGCGAGAGGTGACACTGTCGCCGGAGATCACCGCCAGTGGTGCCGAGGAGCGTCTCCTCACCGGGCAGATCCAGGTGCAGGTGCCGTTCCCGACAGGCCCCTACACGGCGGTGTTCACACTGGACACCGCGTCCACCGAGTACTGGGGTGAGTTCTGCGATCTGCTGATCGCCATTCTCCGTACGTTGTCGTTCCGCGACCCCGCCGCCGACACCTCTGGCCCGGCATCATGACACCGGCCAACCCGGCCGACTCGGCTGCCCCGCTACCAAGGCTGACCGCGCGACTCGGATGACCCCGTGGCACCCCTCCCCCGGTGAAACCCTCCTGGCCCGGACCCCGGGCCGGTTCGCGACCGGCTCGGACAGGGCCGTCGCCGGCATGCGCTGGTTCCGCGACACCCAGCGCAACGACATCCAGAGCGAGCTGGTCGGATGGCCGGACGGTCCGGCCTTCACCGTTCTCTCGAAGTCCGAGCGGCGGGCCCGCGCGTTCGGGGCGTTCGGCGCTCGGCTCGCCCTTCTCGCCGTACTGGCCGTGGTGGAGGCCCTGGCATCCGCCGGGAGCGGGCAACGGCCGCTCGCGCGACCGCGAGAACGAGATCGACGACTTCCCGGTCATGTGGGCGGCGCCCGGCACGCTCGCCCGTACGCTCCCCTGGCAGCTCGACCCGAGCCGCTGCCCGGAGAACTACCGCACGCACATCGTCGTCACCGACCGCCGCGTGCTCGTGATCGGCCTTGCCGACGACGACACCGCCCAGGACGAAGTGCTCTGGCAGACCGACCGCGACCACATCGCGAACAACGCGGCGCACTCCAGTCCGTGGTCACGAAGCGCCCCAGTGGAAACTTCACGATCGAGGTGGCCACCGAGCCCGAGCCGAATCCGCGCCGGGGCACTGACCCGGGGATCAGAATCATGGGCCCGAACGGCGAAAGCGTGAAATTCAAACCAGGCGACCTCTGAGCGGAACGAAGATCCCCGTGACCACCCCGCCCGGAGATCCACCGTCCCCTGAGGACGCACAAGGACAGCACAAGGACGCAAAAGGACCCTCGTGAGCACACACACCTGGCAGCCCCCATCAGGCGAGACTCTCCTCGCCCGTGCCCCCGTCGCCTTCGCCACCGGAGCCGCCGTGCGGGTCAGAGGCAAGCGGTGGTTTCGTGACCCGGAGCGGCGCGACATACAGGGGGAGTTGACCGGATGGCCCGAAGGACCGTCCTACACCGCCCGGTCGGGGGTCCACTCGGCCGCGCGGAATACGGTCAAGGCGCTGGCCATGGTCGTGGGAGTCGCCATCATGGCCGTACTCAGTGCGGCGGGAGGGAACGTCACCGGGACCAACATCCCCGGCTCGGGCTCCGACACCCCGGACGACCCAGACGACGAGGTATACGACTTCCCCGTCATCTGGGCGGCGCCCGGGGCCATCGCCCGCACCCTGCCCTGGCAACTCGACCCCGGCCGGTCAAACGAGAAGCGCTACCGCACGCACGCGATCCTCACCGACCGTCGGCTCCTCATCGTCGGATTCCCCTTCCACAAGAAGGACTTGAAGAAAATCGAGGACGAGGTCCTCTGGGAAGTACCGCGCTCGGCCATAAGCCGCGTAGAGCGGAAGAACTTCAAGACCGGACACGATTTCAAGGTCACCTTCACCGACGGCTCGTGGTGCAGGCTGAGCAGTTTCGTCCGGGATCGCCTGATCCGCTATCTGTTGCCGACCGAACTGATCGCCCGGGAAGCGCTGACCACGGCACAGCGGGCCGCGGTCGACGCGTACGCCGCCGAGGTGCGGCCTCCTATCGGCGTCGAGCCCATCATCAGCCGCCCGCCGGGGGGCAATTACCGCGTGGAGTTCCTTCTGCCGGACGATCTGGACGCCTACTTCGGCGCGTCGGAGACAAACACTCTGATCGATGCCGAAGGCAGGGAAGTCCGACCCGAGGACTACCTCCCGGCAGATCTCTGAAGCCCATCCCCCTCATTCAAGAAGTCCCAACAGCACAGCCGTGAAACCGGCGCCCCCCGGCACACCCCACACCCCACACCCCACACCCCACACCCCACACCCCACACCCCACACCAAGGCTCGGCACTGATGACGATCTGGCAACCTGACGCGAACGAGACACTGATCGCGCGGTCCGCGGTGAACTTCGCCACCGGCGCTGCCATTCCCGTGGCAGACATGCGCTGGTTCCGGGACACCGAGCGGAGGGACATCCAGGACGACCTGCCGGGCTGGCCGGAGGGACCACGCTTCACCGCCCGCGGCAAGAACGACCGACGGCTGCGCAAGGGCGGGAAGTTCGGAGCGGGTCTGCTTCTCGTGGCGACCCTCGGCGTCCTCGAATCCCTTGCCGGCTCGGGCAGCACGGGCAGTGCCGCCCGGCTCGGCACACCGGAGGACCCGGCCGACGAGGTCGAGGACTTCCCCGTCATGTGCGCGGCGCCGGGCACCCTCGCCCGGACCCTTCCTTGGCAGCTCGATCCAGGCAGGCGCCCTGAGGCCGACCGTACGCACATGGTCGTCACGGACCGCCGCGTCCTCGTCCTCGGACTGCAGGACAACGAGGACGACCCGGCCGACCAGATCCTCTGGGAGACCGCGCGATCAAGCATCGCCGCTGCGGCACGGAAGGACTTCTGCAGGTACGGCACGGACTTCACCATCACGTTCACCGACGGGTCCTGGTGCCGGCTCGCGGGGTGGAACAGCAACTGCCGCAACAACGTCACCCCTGCCCTGGAGAACCCTCTCCCTTTGACGGCCCCGGAGGACCTCACACCAGGCCGGCGCTCCGAGGGCCATCCACCCCGCGTCACGTCGCCCCCGGTCGCTCACTCCCAGTACAGCGTCCCTGCCACCGCGTCGAACAGTTCCACCATGCGGTCGGCCAGTGGGTCGACGGGAGTTGAGAAGTCGAGCAGGAGCCAACGCTTCGACGCGGGAACCCTGACGTAGTAAGTGAGGGCCGTCGTGGGGAGAGTGTTCCCCATCTGCGCCCGCGGGTCGGCAGCCTTCCGTTCGCGGTGTCGCACGGCGCCCCCGCCCATCTCCAGCTCCACCACGCCGAGTTCGGCGTCCGCCCCGACATCGCCGTCTGCCAGGTACTCCGCCAGTTCGTCGGCGTCCGAGCATTCCGGCCACTCGCCCGGGGCGGGCAGGCTGACAAGGAGGGAGGACGCCAGCGGCACGGGCCCGATCGTGAGCGTGGAGAGATAAAGCTCGATGCCACCCACCTGGTAGGCCTCCTTCGCCTTGCGCTGGAGGTCCCGCATGAGCTGGTCCCGGAGGTGCGGCGCGTTGTCGACACCGCGGAACGTACGGTCGGCGAGGGCGATGATGGCCCGGTCGCGCTCGTCGGGATCAAGGGCGAGCTGGAACCAGCCGTCCGGAACGACGACGTGGTAGTCCTGGGGAGGAGAGGTGAATTCCCCGGCCCGCTTCATTCGGTCTCTCCCGTGGCGGCCGGTACGCCGTCTCCCGGAGCGAGCGGCGTGATCCGCAGCGTCCGCACTGCTTCGTCGGCAAGCTCGGCGATGTCCTCCGTCCGGGCGATCGCCTCCCAGGTGACCGTCACCACGATGAGGCTCTTCATGCCCGGCGGCAGAACGGCGTACCTGATGAACTCGGTGAGCTTTCGGCCGAAGCCGAACATCCGCTTCACCCGCAGCATCGCCTGTACGCGCACAGCGGGACCGGCGGGCAGGTCCAGATACTCGACCCGCGGCTCGCCCGCGATCTCCCCGTTCGCCCACTCCAGGAGGACGGGCCGGAAATCCTCGCGCGTAGGACGCTCCACACCCTCGTCACCGTACGAGTCGACCATCAGGTTGGCGAGGGCCTCACCGCTTTCGGTGTAGTAGGCCGCCGCGAGCGTCGGGATGTCCTCGTTGAGGTCGACCGCGCGTTCGACCATGTCGTCGAAGACGGCGCTCTTCTCGACTTCGAGCCCCAGCGGGTTCAGGCTGTTCACGACCTGGGTGGCCAGTGCCTTCGCCTCGGCCCTGGTCCCCTCGCGGAGTGTCAGGTCGATCCATCCGGGCTGGAACTCGAGGCGGCACTCGAAATCCTCGGCCAGGGGAGCAGGCTCGTCCGGTGCGGTCACATCGTTCCTTTCACGCGAGGGCGCGGTGGTGGTGGTGGGGGGGTGAATCACTCGAGGAGTGGGTCGAGATTGCCGTCCAGGGCAAGGCCGCCCAGCGTAATCCCACTGCCGACGACCCCCAGGCGGCCGGCTGTCCTGGAGATCTTGTTGAGGGCATTGGAGTCGAACTGCCCGCTCAGCGCCGAAGTGCCCAATTTGATCGACTTGAGGTCGGATGCCACACCGGGGTCCGCGATGGAGAAGGATTTCCCAACGCCTTTGAAGAGGTTGCCGCCGCCCCGGGCGGAAAGTTCGTTCCCGGCCTTGGAATAGTTGCCGCCGCCGGGCTTGAGGGCCTTGAGGTTGCCGCTCCAGGAACTCGCGGAGAACGGCTCGGTGAACGGCTCCTTGAGGGATTTCCAGACGTCACCCTTGCCCAGCTTGAAGGACTTTCCGGAAGCACGCCGGAGGTTCTTGTTCGCGCGGCTCACCTGGCGGACGGTTCTCGCCGCACCGGCCCTTCCGAGCTTGCCGAGCGCGCCCTTGGCGAACTTGCCCGCGATCTTCGAGAAACCCTTGCCGACACCCATCATGAGGAATCCGAGCGCGGCAAGCCCAAGGTCCATCCACTCCGCGTTGCCCTGAAGCACCTGCACGAAGGTCGCCGCGAAGTTGGCCAACGTGGCGATCATGGCTATGGCACCCAGAACTCCGGCCAAGGCCTGTCCGATCACCGGAATCCATCCGACCACGAGCGAGAGGATGCCGCACCACGTGGCGATGCGGCCGGTGACGTCCGCGATGTCCTTGACCAGGGTGTCCCAGAAACCGTCCTTCAGGGAGTCGTGATTGATGACGGCGTCGATGGAGTCGCGGGCCCGCCTGGCCGCGTCGTCCCGGATCTTCCTGGCGGCGGCGATCTTCTCCCGGGCCGCGGCGATCTCGTCGCCGGCGGAGTCGCGCTGGTCCTCCAGGTCACTGCGGGTCTTGTCGTCCTTGGCCCGGTCAGCCGCGTCCTTGCTCCCACCCTTGCCCGGCATCCCGTCGAGGCTCCGTTGAGCCGCGCCTCTGCGCTCGTCGGCTTCCTTCGCGTCCTTGAGGGCCGCATCGGCGATCTCCTGGGCGCGGTTCAGGTCAGACGCGTAGTCACGGGGCGAAGCGTGCAGCTTGTCCTGATAACTGCCGCCGGTTTCGACGACTTCGGAGCCGATGGCGGTGGCCGCGGTGTCGTACCGTTTGAAGGCGGCTTCGAGTTTCCTGACGTTGCCCTTGGCCTTCTCGCGGAACTCCTTGCCCGCTTGGCTGTCCCAGGCATCGACGTCGGCCACGGCTTTGAGGTTCCGGATCTGCCGGTCCAGCTCCTCGGCGGTCTTCCGCAATTGCCGCCCGAGAGCGGCCATGCGGTCCGGATCGCCGGGTATGGGATCGCTGTCGGCGACCGGATGCCAGTCGCGCGGGCGGCCCGGCATCGTCAGTTCCCCTTCCGCTTGGGGTCCTGAGCACCACGGATCGCCTCGGCCAGCTGATGATCGACGTCCTCGTACGCCTTCGCGGCGGCCTTCGCGATCTGCGCGAGAGTGTCGATCTCACCCGTCAGCTTCTCGCGGCTGATCTCCCAGTTCTCGGCGAAATCGGCGAACTTGTCGGCCAACGCGGTATTGCCGAAGTCGCCCTCGTACTGGTCGCCCAACTTGTCCAGACCGTCGAACGCCTTCTTGACCTTGCCGAGGCCGGTTCCCATCTCCCTGATCACATCCAGATCGAGCCGGGTGTGATCACTTCCGCCGCCCATGACGCCCCCGTCGTGCCGCGCTGTCGAGATGCCGTGGATCCGTCGGAAACGACGGAAGCCACCCGTACGACGGGACGCCCGGCGTCCCGTCGTACGCGGTCGCAATGGCCCGAGGGAACCCTCAGCCCTTCACACCTCAGCCCTTCACACCCTTGGCCAGCTGGTCATCAAGGTCCTCGTACGCCTTCGCCGCGTCCTCGAGGAACTTGGCCATTCCCTTGAGGCCCTCCAGCGTGTCCTTCATGCCCTTCGTGAATTCCTTGAAGGAGTCGTCGAAGGCCTGGGAGCCCTTGGACGTGGTGTAGCCGTCGGCGACGAGGCCGTCGATGTAGCTGTCGAGGCCGTGGAGCTTGTCCTCCATCTTTTCCTTCTCGTGGCCCAGTCGCTTAGCAGCGTGCCGCATCTTGTCGTAAGTGATGTCAGCGTCTTTGCCGCCGGCCATGTGGCGTCCTCCATACTCAACTCGCCGCAGGGCCAACCCCCGTGGCTCCTGGTGCGGATGATGCGATCGTCCGCGTTGAGCAAGCAGCTTAACTACGACGCTTGCAGCAGCACACCCCGGTTCTGTCACGAGCCCGCACCAGAGGGAGGGCCGAGCGGCCGGGCACCGGCGCTGGGCGGGCGGGGGCGCGCCGGGCGGCTGCCGGGCGGGCTCGGGGGTGCCTTCGTCGTTCCCTCACAACGCCCGTTGCCTGCGGGAAGGGGTAAGCGGATATCGTCGGGGACACTGTGGCCCGCGTTCCGGAAGCGGCCTCGGGTGTCTGGGGGAGGACGAGCGTGCGGCTCACTCTGACCGTCGTCGATCCGCTCGGCGGGGCCACCGCCGACGTCGTACTGGACGCGGATCCGGAGTCCTCGGTGGGGGACATCGCCAAGGAGCTGGCCGAGCAGGTCGGTTACGGCGGCGGCGCGCAGATCATCCCGATCGGGCAGCACCCGGGCGGGGCGGGCGGCGGCGCGCCGGTCGCCTACGTCGACGGCTACCCCGTCGACCCCGCCGCGACCATCGGCACCTCACCGCTGCGCGAGGGCGCCGTCGTCAGCCTGCACGATCCCGCCGGGTGCCTGCCCGGCGAGCCGACCGGGCTGGTCGAGCTGCGGGTGGCCGGCGGTCCCGCCGCGGGCGCCGTGCACCGGCTCGGCATCGGCCGCTACGACATCGGCAGCGGCCCCGCCTCGTACATCCGCGTCGACGATCCCGAACTCCCGTCCCGCGCACTGACGTTGTCCGTCGCCAGCGACGGCACCTGCCGACTCGACGTCCACGGCGAGAAGGAGAAGGACGACTCCGGCGCGACGGAAGACTCCGGTACGAACGGACGCTCCCGTACGCAGGGCCGGGTCCGGCTCGACGGAGAGGACTTCGGCTCGCTCGACGGCGGCTCCTGGCCCCTCGGCAGTCAGGTCGCCGTCGGCAACACCCTTCTCCAGCTGGACCGTTACACGCCCCCGAACGCCGCCCTCAAGTGGTCGGACGACGGGGCCGGGCTCGACTACAACCGGCCGCCGCGGCTGCTTCCGCCGGAGCGGGAGACGAAGTTCCGGCTGCCGAGTCCCGTACGGGACTACGAGGCACGGCCGTTGCCCTGGCTGATGGCGCTGACACCGCTGGTCAGTGCCGTCGTCATGGTGATGGTCTTCGGGCGCTGGTACTACATGATCATGGCGCTGCTGAGCCCGCTCATCATGCTCGGCAACTACTTCATGGACAAGAAGCAGGGGCGTACGTCCCACGCGAAGCAGGTCAAGGAGTACAAGGAGCACAAGGAGCGGATCGAGAAGGACGCCCAGGAGGCGCTGGCCGCCGAGCGGCTCGACCGGCGTGAGGCGATACCCGACCCGGCGACCGTGCTGTCCCTGGGCACCGGGCCGCGCACCCGCCTGTGGGAGCGCCGCCGCACCGACGCCGACCACCTGCTGCTGCGCGTCGGCACCGGCCAGATGCCCTCCGAGGTCGTCCTGGACGACCCGGAGCAGGACGATCACAAGCGCCAGGTGACCTGGACCATCGAGGACGCGCCGGTCGCCCTGCCGCTGGTGGAGCGCGGGGTCGTCGGTATCGCCGGGCCCGGTGACTCGGCGCGGGCGCTGGGGCGTTGGGCCGTCGCGCAGACCGCCGCGCTGCACAGCCCGCTGGACGTCCAGTTCTACGTGCTGACGGAGAGCGGCGGCCGGGACGACTGGGACTGGGTGCGCTGGCTGCCGCACAGCCGGCCGGCCGGAGCGCAGGACGCCAACGTGCTCATCGGCACGGACGCCGAGACCGTCGGCGCCCGCATCGGCGAGCTGACCCAGCTCCTCGACGCCCGCCAGAAGGCTGCCCGGGCGAACGGCAACAAGGCCTCCTTCAGCGACCCCGACATCATCGTCGTATGGGACGGCTCGCGCCGGCTGCGGTCCATGCCGGGTGTGGTGCGGCTGCTGCGCGAGGGCCCGGCCATGTCGATGTACGCGATCTGCCTGGACTCCGAGGAGCGGTTCCTGCCCGGCGAGTGCCAGGCCATCGTGATCGCGGAGCCGAAGCCCGAGGAGCACGCGGCAGTCGGGCGGCAGGCATCCGGCGCCGTGCCGGCCGCACCAGCCACACCGGCCACACCTGCGGCGCCCGGCGGTTTCCCCGCCTTGCCCGCCTTCCCCTCCTTCCACGCCTGGCACGCCACCGAGCGGGACGACTCCGCCGACGGCACCGGCAAACCCCTCCAACTGCGGCTGCGGGTACAGCAGACGGGCATCGCGCGGGTGCGGAACGTCCGCCCGGACTTCGTGTCGGCCGCCTGGTGCGGACGCCTCGCGCGCGCCCTGTCCCCGCTGCGCGACATCAGCGGGGAGACCGAGGACTCGGCGCTGCCCGCGGCCAGCCGCCTGCTGGACGTGCTCCAGTTGGAGCCGCCGACGAGCGAGGCGATCACCGCGCGCTGGCGGCTGGGCGGCCAGTCGACCATGGCGGTCATCGGCGAGTCGTACGACGGCCCGTTCGGCATCGACATGCGGCGGGACGGGCCGCACGGCCTGATCGCCGGTACGACGGGCTCCGGCAAGTCGGAGCTGCTCCAGACCATCGTGGCGTCACTGGCGGTGGCCAACACCCCGGAGAACATGACCTTCGTGCTCGTCGACTACAAGGGCGGCTCGGCGTTCAAGGACTGCGTCAAACTCCCGCACACCGTCGGCATGGTGACCGACCTCGACGCCCATCTCGTGGAACGCGCCCTGGAGTCGCTGGGCGCGGAGCTGAAGCGGCGCGAGCACATCCTCGCCGCGGCCGACGCCAAGGACATCGAGGACTACCAGGATCTCGTACGCCGTGATCCCTCGCACGCTCCGGTGCCCCGACTCCTCATCGTCATCGACGAGTTCGCCTCCATGGTGCGCGACCTGCCCGACTTCGTGACGGGTCTGGTCAACATCGCCCAGCGGGGCCGTTCGCTCGGCATCCACCTGCTGCTCGCCACCCAGCGGCCGAGCGGTGTCGTCTCGCCGGAGATCCGGGCCAACACCAACCTGCGGATCGCGCTGCGGGTGACCGACGGCGGCGAGTCCAGCGACGTCATCGACTCCCCCGAGGCCGGGCACATCTCCAAGAGCACCCCGGGCCGGGCCTACGTCCGGCTCGGGCACGCCTCGCTGGTGCCGTTCCAGTCGGGCCGCGTCGGCGGCCGGCGGCCCGGCGCGGCCGATCCGGCGGCGCTCGCCCCCTGGGCCGGGCCGCTGACCTGGGAGGACCTGGGGCGGGCCGCGCTGGTCAGGCCGAAGGCCGAGCAGCGCGAGGAGGAGGAGATCACCGACCTGAAGGTGCTGGTCGACGCGGTCCGCGACGCCAACCGGGCGCTCGGCATCCCGCGGCAGCACAGCCCCTGGCTGCCCGCGCTCTCCGAGACGCTGCTGCTGGACGAGATCCCGGTGCCCGCGTTCGCCGGCGGCCCCGGCAAGCTGCCGCCCGCCCCGTACGGGGTGGAGGACCTGCCCGCCGACCAGGCCCGCCGGCCGGTCGTCGTGGACTTCGCCTCCTTCGGGCACCTGCTCATCGGCGGCGCCCCGCGCAGTGGCCGCTCGCAGATCCTGCGCACGATCGCGGGCTCGCTGGCCCGCACCCACTCGGCGGCGGACGTCCACCTGTACGGCATCGACTGCGGCAACGGCGCGCTCAACGCGCTGACCCGGCTGCCGCACTGCGGCGCCGTCGTGGGCCGCAACCAGACGGAGCGCGTGGTCCGCCTCATCGCCCGCCTCAAGGGTGAACTGACGCGCAGGCAGGACCTGTTGGCAGACAAGGGGTTCGCGGACATCGGCGAGCAGCGGGCCGCCGTACCGGCCGAGGAGCGGCTGCCGCACATCGTGGTGCTGCTGGACCGCTGGGAGGGCTGGCTGCCGACCCTCGGCGAGTACGACCACGGTGACCTCACCGACCAGTTGACCGCGATGATGCGCGAGGGCGCGAGCGTCGGCCTGCACATGGTGATGACGGGCGACCGGCAGATCCTCTCCACCCGGATCGGCTCGCTCACCGAGGACAAGTACGGTCTGCGGCTCGCGGACCGCTCCGACTTCTCGCTCATCGGCATCAACGCGCGCAAGATCCCTGAGGAGATCCCGCCGGGCCGCGGCTACCGCAACGAGCACGGCACGGAGACGCAGTTCGCGCTGCTCACCGAGGACGCGACCGGACAGGGGCAGGCCGCCGCGCTCGCCGCGATCGGCGAGGAGGCCGCCGCCCGGGACGCCCAACTGCCGCGCGAGAGGCGCCCGTTCCGCGTGGACGTGCTGCCGACCCGGATCAGTTTCGCCGACGCCTGGGAGATGCGCGACCCGGACGCCGCCCGCTCCAGGCTGTGGGGGCTGGTGGGCATCGGCGGCGACGACATCATGGGCTTCGGCCCGGACCTGTCCCAGGGCGTGCCGACGTTCGTGATCGCGGGCCCGGCCAAGTCGGGCCGCAGTACGACGCTGCTGAACCTGGCCCGCTCCTATCTGGCCCAGGGCGTCCGGCTGGTGATCGCGGCGCCCCGGCCGTCCCCGCTGCGTGAACTGGACGGCCAGGACGGCGTGTTGAAGGTGTTCGACGAGGATGACATCGAGAGCGACGACCTGCGCGAGGCCATCGACTCGGCGTCGCGCGAGGAACCGGTCGTGGTCCTGGTCGACGACGGCGAGGTGCTGGAGGACTGCGACGCGGAGACGGTCTTCAAGCGGATCGTGCAGCGCGGCGCCGAACGCGGCCTCGGCCTGGTCATCGCCGGTGACGAGGAGGACGTGTGCAGCGGGTTCTCCGGCTGGCAGGTCGAGATGAAGAAGGGCCGCCGCGGCATCCTGCTGTCCCCGCAGGACTCCTCGGCGGGCGAACTGATCGGCATCCGGACCAACCGCAGCATGGTCGGCGGCCCGGTCGCCCCCGGCAAGGGCCTGCTGCACCTCGGCGACGGCGAACCCCTCACCGTCACCACACCGATGTGACCCCGCGCCGGCATCCCCGAGGGGCGGAGAGAAGCGGGCGTCCGGCGGGCAGTGGTGGTCCGGCTGTCTCGTGCTGCTGACCGGCACGGCGGCCATCGCCGGGTCACGCTCCCGCGCATGACGTGAGGGCCGGTGCTCTGAGGCCCGTGTTCGGGGCCCGTGTTCGGGGGCCCGTGTTCGGGGGCCCGTGTTCGGGGGCCCGTGTTCGGGGGCCCGTGTTCGGGGGCCCGTGTTCGGGGGCCCGTGT
>NZ_JBEYFY010000006.1:0-45799 GCF_040703595.1 Streptomyces sp. NPDC007084 | reverse complement strand
GTTCGGGGGCCCGTGTTCGGGGGCCCGTGTTCGGGGGCCCGTGTTCGGGGGCCCGTGTTCGGGGGCCCGTGTTCGGGGGCCCGTGTTCGGGGGCCAAGTCGCCCCCGCCGTACCCGTTGGCGGGTACGGCTTCGCGGCCGTCGCCGGCGCCCTCCCGCCGGCCGGCCTCGCCGTCCTGGCGTTGACGATGCCCGGACGAAGTCGCTTACGGACAGCCTCCGTTCACTGGGCCGGGCCGCCGCCTGCCTGCCCGGTGTGGCCCCCGGTGTGGCCGCCTGTCCGGTGTGGCCGCCTGTCCGCTGTGGGCGGTGGCCGGCTTCACGGGCTTCCGCCCGAAACACCGGCGCGACTGGGGCGGCGCCTGCCACAGCCGGGGCGAGGCGTGCTGGGCGCACGCCGAGTACCCGTGGGTGTCGGCCGTCGGGCTGCTGTCGACGGTGCCGGTCTCGGCGGCCCTGATCACCGTCGCGGTCCGGACCGGGAACGCCCGCGACAGGAAACGGGCCGCCGCCTGATCACGGCCGCCCCCTCTCCCGGAGCCGGAGGCGCTGCTACCCGACCTTCGTCATCTTGGCCACCGGGTCGCCCGCCTCGGCGTTGTCCGTCTCGTAGGTGAGGGTGCCGGGGCCCGGGGTGAGGCGTACTTCGTGGCGGCCCGTGGTGCAGACGTCGCGGTTGGACTTGTCGGCCACGCTGGTGGCGACGAGCTGTTTCGCGGTGACCTTCTTCAGGTAAAGGGTGTCGTCGCAGATGCCGCCGATCTGGTCGGTCTGCCGGAAGGTGCCCAACTCCTGCCCCACGGCTGCCTGGTGGACGGTGACGCGGAAGGTCCCCATCGGCAGGGTGCCGCCCAGCGCGAGCGCGTCGCCCTGCCAGGTGCCGAGATAGGAGGCGGGGATCGCGGAACCCTGCCCGGTCGGGCCGGGCGTGCTGCGCGTCGGAGCGGGCTCGGCGCCGGTCGCGCCCGGGGACGGGCGGGTCTCGGAGGGCGCGCTCGGTGTCTCCCTGGCGGTCGGGGCCGCGCCCGACGCACTGTCGTGGCCGTCCGGTCCACCGCCCGGCAGCAGGTCGAAGAGGAACGCGGAGCCGAGGGTCACCGCCGCCAGCGCGCCCGCGACGGCGAGCGCGACCGTGCAGCTCATCCGCCGGCCCCGGCCGTCCGTGCCGGGCGCGCTGGCCGCGGCGACGCTGACCGACACCTTGCCCGGCCGCTCCCGCGTCTGCCCGCCCGGCGCCCCTTCGCGGTGCACGGCGTCCTGCGGCCCGGCGGCCCCGGTCTCGCGCTGCCCGGGAAGGTACGGAGGCATGGTGGGCGGCGGCCCGAACCCGGCCGGAGGCGGCCCGAACCCGCCCCCTGTCCCGGCACCGATCCCACCCGCCCCCTCGGCCCCGCCCCCGGAACCGGCAAGAGACCCCCCGGCCCCGGCCCCGTACGAAGCCCCTCCGCCCCCGGCCCCGTACGAAGGCCCTCCGCCCCCGGACCCGGGCGGCCCGAAGCCACCCACGGTCCCGCTCCCCGCACCACCCCCGGCCCCGCTCGTCCCGCCCCCCGCCTCCACCGCCGGGCTGCTGAACCCCACCAGCCCGGACGGCGGCGCGTCCCCGGCGCCGGATGCCTCAAGGTTCAGCAGTTGTACGGCACTTCGGCTCACCTGCTCGACCAGCGCGCCCGGCAGCCAGCCGGCCGTGACCAGCCGGGCCGCGCCCTCCGGTGCCAGGCGGGCGGCGATCTCGGCCGGAGTGGGCCGGTCCGTGGGCGACTTGGCGAGGCAGGCGGCCACCAGGTCGCGCAACTCGGCGTCCACGGCGTCGAGTCGGGGCTCCTCGTGGACGACCATGTAGAGGAGGGAGGCGGAGGAGTCGCCGGGGAAGGGCGGTTGTCCGGTGGCCGCGTAGGCGAGGACGGCGCCCAGGGAGAAGATGTCGGCGGCGCCGGTGACGCCCTTGCCGAGGATCTGCTCGGGGGACATGTAGCCGGGCGAGCCGACCGAGACGCCGGTCGAGGTCAGAGAGGCGGTGCCGTCGGTGGCCCGGGCGATCCCGAAGTCGATCAGCAGGGGGCCGTCGAGGGTCAGCAGCACGTTGGACGGCTTCACGTCGCGGTGGACGAGGCCCAGGGAGTGCACGGCCGTGAGGGCCTCGGCGAGTCCGGCGCCGAGGGCGCGTACGGAGTGGGCCGGGAGCGGGCCGCCGTCGGCGACGGCCGCCGTCAGCGAGGGGCCGGCCGCGTAGCCGGTGGCGACCCAGGGCACCGGCGCCTCGGGGTCCGCGTCGAGAACGGGCGCCGTCCACGCGCCGCCCACCCGCCGGGCCGCCTCGACCTCGCGGCGGAAACGGGCCCGGAACTCCTCGTCCAGCGCGAAGTGCGGGTGCACGATCTTGACCGCGACCGTCCGCCCGCCCGCGCTGCGGCCCAGGTACACACGGCCCATGCCGCCGGAACCCAGCCGGCCGAGCAGCCGGTAGGGCCCCACGACAGTGGGTTCGTCGACGCCGAGTGGCTGCATGGCACCCACGGATCACCCCTCCCCCGTACACCTTGCCCAGCAGCGTAGTGCCGTGCGGCCCCGGAACCCCCCGGGCGGGGGTGTCTCAGGGCTGGAGAAGCCGCACGTTCACGTCCGCCGGAAAGCCCGTGGTCGGGCCGACGCGGCGGGCGAACTCCTGGACGGCGGCGAGCTGGGGGCCGCCGAAACGGAAGTCGAGCGTCGTGAAGTACTGCTCCAGGACCGTCTCGTCGAAGGCCTCCCAGCGGGCCGCCTGCTCGGCGACCTTGGCGACCTCGTCCAGCGAGAGGTCCCGGGAGGCGAGGAACGCCTCGTGCACCTTGCGGGTGACGAGCGGTTCGCGCTCCAGGTAGTCGCGCCGGGCGGCCCAGACGGCGAAGACGAACGGCAGGCCCGTCCACTCCTTCCACAGGGTGCCGAGGTCGTGCACCTGGAGCCCGTACTTCGGCCCGTCGAGCAGGTTGGCCCGCAGCGCCGCGTCCCCGATGAGGACGGCGGCGTCGGCCTCCTGCATCATCAGGCTCAGATCGGGCGGGCAGGTGTAGTACGAGGGCCGGACGCCGACCTTCTCGGCGAGCAGCAACTGCGCAAGCCGAACGGACGTACGAGAGGTCGAGCCGAGGGCGACGCGGGAGCCGTCCAGCTGTTCGAGCGGGACCTGCGAGACGATCACGCAGGACATCACGGGGCCGTCGCAGCCGACCGCGATGTCCGGGAAGGCCACCAGCTCGTCGGCGTGCTTGAGGAACTCGACGAGCGTGATGGGCCCGATGTCGAGATCACCCCGCACCAGCTGCTCGCTGAGCTTCTCCGGGGTGTCCTTGGTCAGCTCGAAGTCGAGGAGCGTGCCCGTTCTCGCGAGCCCCCAGTAGAGGGGCAGGCAGTTCAGGAACTGGATGTGGCCGACGCGCGGCCGGGTGCGAGAATTGTCCACATCGCGAGGCTAGCCCCCATGGGATACGGTGCAGGCTCCAGGGTGGGCCGCGGATGGCGGAAACCCTCCGGCTCCCTGGCGTCAACCCTTGTGACACCCCGAAGTCAACGCACGTCAGACCGCTCGCCCGTCCGGGCGAAACTTCTCGGTGGCGTGATCTTTGCCTCTATTGCTTTCGGCTGCCCGCGTGCTAGGCTCGCCCGCAAGTTGCAGTTTGGTTTCCCTTGCAGTACAGAGCCTGCGGAGCATGTGACCGCGGGCTCTCGTCGTTTTCAGACGTATGCAGTTGTTTACACAATCGCAGGTTCTGGAGCAGGGCAACCCTTTGGGCCCAAGGAGGGCTTATGGCTACCGGAACCGTGAAGTGGTTCAACGCCGAAAAGGGCTTTGGTTTCATCGCCCAGGAAGGCGGCGGCCCGGACGTCTTCGTCCACTACTCCGCGATCAACGCGAACGGCTTCCGTTCGCTCGAAGAGAACCAGTCGGTTTCCTTCGACGTCACGCAGGGTCCGAAGGGCCCGCAGGCGGAGAACGTCACTCCGCTCTAAGCCTGCGGCTCCATGAGCCAAAGCTTTGATCCGGAACGGATAGCAGCACCCAAGGAGCCCCGTGCCACCCGGCACGGGGCTCCTGCCTGTCTCCGGCCGCGCCGTCCTGCCGCCCCCCTCCCCCCCCCGTCCGGCCTCAGACACCGCGACCGCCACCGCCACCGCCACCACCGCGACCACCACTGCCGCCGCCGCTGCCGCCGCCGTCACCGCTACCCGGCGTACAGCTCCTCGATCTCCCGGGCGTAGTCGCGGGCGATCGCCGCGCGCCGCAGTTTCATCGACGGGGTGAGGTGGCCGGCCGCCTCGGTGAAGTCGCCGGGGAGGACCCGGAAGCGGCGGATGGACTCGGGGCGGGAGACCAGCTTGTTCGCCTCGTCCACCGCGCGCTGGAGGATCGCGAGCAGCTCCGGGTCGTCCATGATCAGCTCCGGCGGAACCCCGTGCTTGCCGTTCATCTGGCGCCAGTGCGTGATGCCCTCGGGGTCGAGGGTGATCAGCGCGGAGACGAAGGGGCGCCGGTCGCCGACCACCATGCACTGGGCGATCAGCGGGTGCGAGCGGAGCCAGTCCTCCAGCGGCGCCGGGGCCACGTTCTTGCCGCCCGCGGTGATCAGGATCTCCTTCTTGCGGCCGGTGATGCTGAGGTAGCCGCCGTCGTCCAGTTCGCCGAGGTCGCCGGTCGCGAACCAGCCGTCCGGGGCCGCGTCGACGACGGTGCCCGCGTGCGGGTCCCAGTAGCCGCGGAAGACCTGTTCGCCGCTCAGCAGCACCTCGCCATCGGCGGCTATCCGCACCCGCGTGCCGGGCAGCGGCCAACCGACCGTGCCCAGCCGGGGTTTGACCGGGGGCGTGACCGTGGCGGCGGCGGTCGTCTCGGTCAGGCCGTACCCCTCGAAGATCTCGATGCCGGCGCCCGCGTAGAAGGCGGCGAGCCGGCGGCCGAGCGGGGAGCCGCCGCAGATGGCGTAACGGACCCTGCCGCCCAGCGCGTTGCGGATGCGGCGGTAGACGAGGGGGTCGTACAGGGCGCGGGCGGTGCGCAGTCCCCGGCCCGGGCCGGGTCCGGTGCCGTGCTGCCGGGCCTCGACCGCCTCGCCGTACGCGCGGGCGATGCGCGCCGCGCGGTCGAAGGACGAGGCGCGGCCCATCCGTTCGGCGGTGGCGCGGCCGGTGTTGAAGACCTTCTCCAGGACGTACGGGATGGCCAGCAGGAAGGTCGGCCTGAACGAGGCGAGATCGGCGAGGAGTTCGTCGGTCTGGAGGCTCGGGGCGTGTCCGAGTTTCACCCGGGCGCGCAGACAGGCGACGGCGACCATGCGGCCGAAGACGTGCGAGAGGGGGAGGAAGAGGAGCGTGGAGGCGGGGTCCTGGGTGCGGGCCTTGAAGATCGGGTAGAGCAGTTCGATCGCGTTGTCGACCTCGGCGAAGAAGTTGCCGTGGGTCAGGGCGCAGCCCTTGGGGCGGCCGGTGGTGCCCGAGGTGTAGATGAGGGTGGCGAGCGTGTCGGGACCCAACACCCCTCTCCTGACGGCGACTTCCTGGTCGGGGACGCCTCGGCCGAGTTCCGCGAGCCGCTCCACGTGGCCCTTCTCGAAGACCCACATGTGCCGCAGGTCCGGGATGCGCTCGCGCTCGGGGCCGAGGGAGGCGGCCTGCGCCACGGACTCGACGGCGATGGCGACGGCCCCGGAGTCCTGGAGGATCCAGCGGGTCTGGAAGACGGACGAGGTCGGGTAGACGGGGACGGTGACGAGCCCGGCGGCCCAGGCGGCGAAGTCGAGGAGCGTCCACTCGTAGGTGGTGCGGGCCATGATGGCGATCCGGTCGCCCGGCATCAGGCCCTCGGCGATCAGGCCCTTGGCGACGGCGAGGACCTGCCCGGCGTACTCGGCGGCGGTCACGTCGCTCCAGCGGTCGCCGCCGGGCGCCTTGCGGCTGAGGACCGGTTCGTCCGGTGCCGCCGCCGCGTTGTCGAAGGGGATGTCGGCGAGGGAGCCGTGCGTCACCCGCCCCACGAGCGGCTCCATCGCGACCTCGCGCACCACCCCGTCCAGCCGCCTGATCTCGGGCTCGCGCGGCGGGGGCGCGGCATCGTGGGCGTACGTGCTGGTCACAAGGCGGCTCCTTGTCGGCCGGGCGGCCGGGGCGGGTACGGGGCAGGCACGGGGACGGGTGCGGAGGGGTTGTACGGGGGGCGGTTGTACGGGGGGGCGGGTGCGAGGGGTTGTACGGGGACGGGCGCGGGTTCGAGGACGTATGCGGGGACGACGCGGGTTCAGGGCGGGTACGGGGACGGCGCGGGTTCGAGGGCGTACGCGGGTGCGGGTGCGGACCGGCTCGGAGGAACGCGGGCGCGCGACCTCGTGGACGCGGGCCGCGCGGCCTCGTGGAACGCGGGCCGCGCGACCTCATACGGGCCTGGGGCGGGGCGAGTTCAGGCCGGGCGAATCCGGCGAGACCGGGGAGCCTACGACGCCCGCGTGTGGGGCTTGTGGGGTTCCACGGCGGGCGGAGTGCGGGTTACCGGCGGTAGCGGTGAGGGTGTGGGGCGGCGCGGGGGCCGGGCGTTCACCCGCGCTCCAGGATCGCCGTCACGCCCTGGCCGCCGGCGGCGCAGACGGAGATCAGCCCGCGGCCCGGGGTGCCCCGCTCCGCGAGGAGCTTCGCCAGGGTCGCCACGATGCGGGCGCCGGTCGCGGCGAAGGGGTGGCCGGTGGCCAGCGAGGAGCCCGCCGCGTTCAGCCGGGCGCGGTCCACCGTGCCCAGGCCGCGCTTCTCCCAGGCGGCGAGGGTGGCGAGCACCTGGGAGGCGAACGCCTCGTGGATCTCCACGAAGTCGAAGTCGGACAGGGCGAGTCCGGTCCGCTCCAGCATGCGCGGGACGGCGTACGCGGGCGCCATCAGGAGTCCGTCCTCGCCGCCGGCCACATCGCCCTGGACGAAGTCGACGGCGGATGTCTCGTACGCCGTGAGGTGGGCCAGGACCGGCAGCCCGCGCGCCTCGGCCCACGCGTCGCTCGCGAGCAGCACCACGGCGGCACCGTCCGTCAGCGGGGTCGAATTGCCCGCCGTCATCGTCGGTTCGGGGGAGTCGAGGCCGAACACCGGCTTGAGTGCGGCGAGTTGAGCGGCCGTCGAGCCGGGGCGGAGGTTCTGGTCCCGGTCGAGGCCGCGGAAGGGGACGACGAGGTCGTCCAGCAGCCCGCGCTCGTAGGCCGCCGCGAGCCGCTGATGGCTGGTGGCGGCGAGGTGGTCCTGTTCCTCGCGGGACACACCCCAGGCGCGGGCGGTCACGGCCGCGTGCTCGCCCATCGACAGGCCGGTGCGGGGCTCGGCGTTGCGCGGGATGTCCGGCACGAGGTGCGCGGGGCGGACCCGGGCGAGGGCCTTGAGGCGGGCGCCGGGCGACTTCGCACGGCGGGCTTCGAGGAGGATGCGGCGCAGGGTGTCGTTCACGCCGAGGGGGGCGTCGCTGGCCGTGTCGGCGCCGCCCGCGACCGCCGACTCGGTCTGCCCGAGGGTGATCTTGTTGGCGGCGGCGATGACGGCCTGGAGGCCGGTACCGCAGGCCTGCTGGATGTCGTAGGCGGGAGTGCGGGCGTCGAGCTTCGAGCCGAGGACGGTCTCGCGGGCGAGGTTGAAGTCCCGGCTGTGCTTGAGGACCGCCCCGGCCACCAACTCGCCCACCGCACCCGGCTCTTCGAGCCCGTACCGCTCGGCCAGCCCGTCCACGGCGGCGGTCAGCATCTCCTGGTTGGAGGCGGTGGCGTAGGGCCCGTCGGACCGCGCGAAGGGGATGCGGGTTCCGCCGACGACGGCGACGGGGCGCGTCCGCGCGAGCCCGAGGCCGTGCGCGGCTCCCGCCTTCCCGAGTTCCTGACGGCTCATCTCGACCTGTCCCCTCGCTCTGGCATAGGCTTACCCCGGGTAACCTTACTCGGGAGTAAATTTACGTCCGTAGGGGGAGTTGGACAATGGCCGATCGCTATGTGGGCTTCGCCGCTACCGGTCCCGGCCGGTTTCTCACGCGCCGGCTCGGGCTGCCTCAGCCGGTGGCGCTGCGCCGCTGGTCGGCCGAACAGCCTTCGCTCGACGGGGAGTTGCTGCACCTCACGGCCGGGAAGTCCGCGCTGGAGGGGCCCGGCGGGCTCGCCGAGGTGCTCGGCGGGGCGGGGCTCACGGTCGGGGTGGACAGCGAGCGGCCGGTCGCCGTCGTCCTCGACGCGACCGGTGTCACCGGCGTCGACACCCTCGCCGAGGTGCACGCCGCCCTGCACCCTGTCGTACGGTCGGTCGCCGACAGCGGCCGGGTGATCGTGCTCGGCGCGCCGCTCGACCCCGCCGACCACCACCAGGCCGCCGCCCAGCAGGCGTTGGAGGGCTTCACGCGCTCGCTCGGCAAGGAGATCGGGCGCGGGCGCACAGTGACCCTGCTGCGGCTGGCCGACGCGGGCGCCGCCGAGTCGACGCTGCGCTTCCTCCTCTCCCCCAAGTCCGCCTATGTGAGCGGCCAGGTCATCGAGATCGGCGGCGGCGCCGAGGTGACCGCGCCCGCCGACTGGGCGCTCCCCCTCGCCGGGCGCACCGCGCTCGTCACCGGCGCGGCGCGCGGTATCGGCGAGGCGGTGGCCGCCACGCTCGCACGGGACGGCGCCCGGGTGCTGTGCCTGGACGTGCCGGGCGCGGCGGCCGAACTCGACGCCGTGGCAGGCCGGTTGGGTGGTACGGCGCTCGCCCTCGACATCACCTCCCCCGACGCGGGAGCGCGGATCCTCGAAGCCCTCCCGTCCGACGGGCTGGACATCCTCGTCCACAACGCCGGGATCACCCGCGACCGCCGGCTCGCCAACATGGCCGCACAGCGCTGGAGTTCGGTGCTGGACGTGAACCTCGCCAGCGTGCTGCGCACCACCGACGCCCTGCTCGCGGCGGGCGGTCTGCGCACCGGCGGCCGGATCGTGGCGACCGCGTCCATCGCCGGGATCGCGGGGAACGCGGGCCAGACGAACTACGCCGCGAGCAAGGCGGGCGTCGCCGGACTGGTCCGCGCGCTGGCCCCGCGCGCCGCGTCCGGGCACGGGGTCACCGTGAACGCCGTGGCTCCCGGATTCATCGAGACGAAGATGACGGCCGCCGTGCCGCTGTTCATCCGGGAGGCGGGCCGCCGGATGAACTCCCTCGGCCAGGGCGGCCTGCCCGCCGACGTCGCCGAGACGACCGCCTGGCTCGCCCACCCCGCCTCCGGAGCCGTCAACGGCCAGGTCGTCCGGGTCTGCGGCCAGAGCCTGTTGGGGGCCTAGGGGGTGTACGGGTGTACGGGTCCACGGCCCCGGTCGCGCGCGAGTCCTCGTCGTCCCGTGGGCTCCACGAGGGCTCGTCGCCCCGTGAGCCCCGCGAGGCCCCGTCGTCCGGTTGGTCCCACGAGGCCTCGTCGTCCCGTGAGCCGCCGCACGAGGTGCCGTCGTCCCGTGAGCCGCCGCACGAGGTGCCGTCGTCCCGTGAGCCGCCGCACGAGGTGCCGTCGTCACGTAGGCCGCACGAGGCCCCGCCGTCCCGCCCCCGCGAGGACCCGCGCCGCCGGACCCGCTCCGAAGAACCCCCTCCCCATCCGCCCCGCAAGCGCCGGCACCACCCGCCCCGCCCCGGAGAACCCCCTCCCCATCCGCCCCGCAAGCGCCGGCACCACCCGCCCCGCCCCGGAGAACCCCCTCCCCCGCCCGCCCGCGACGCCCATCGCCGTCCGCCCAACCCCCGTAGCACCCCCTCCCCCGCCCAGCAGCCGCACCTCACCTCCCACCTCCCCGGAGACTCCGATGCGCACGCAGCCCTCCGACCGTCCCGAGCCCCAGCCCCAGCCCCAGCCCCAGCCCCAGCCCGAGCCCGAGTCCGCCGCGACCCGGACCCTTGCCGCGCCGCCCGCTCTCACCCCGCTGCTGCTGCGCGGCGCGCTGCTCTCCCCGTTCAAGCGGGCCCGACCCGACGCCCCCGTCCCGGGCACCCGGCTCGTGCTGTCCGGTGTGCGCGTCGACCTCGGCCGGCTCGCCGCCTACGAGCGGGTGTGCGGGTTCGCGACCGGGCCGGACGTCCTGCCGGTCACCTATCCGCACGTGCTCGGCTTCCCGCTCGCGATGCGTCTCATGGCCGGGCGGGACTTCCCGCTGCCGCTGCTCGGGCTGGTGCACACCTCGATCGGGATCACCCAGTACGGGGAACCGGCCGCGACCGCCGAGTACGAACTCGCGGTACGGGTCGAGGGACTTGCACCGCACCGGCGGGGCACCGAGGCGACGGTACTGACCGAGGCGCGGGCCGACGGCGGGCTCGTATGGGAGTCGCGGAGCACCTATCTGGCCCGGCACCGGGCGCGCACGGGGACTCCGGGAAGCCCGGGGGCGGCGGCCGGCTCGCGGGAGGAGGGGGCGGGAGCCGTGCCGGACCGGGGGCCCGCCGGCCTGCCCGCGCTCGCCGACTGGCGGCTCGCCGGGGACGTCGGCCGCCGCTACGGGGCCGTCTCCGGCGACCGCAACCCGATCCATCTGCACCCGCTGACGGCCCGCCTGTTCGGCTTCCCGCGCGCCATCGCCCACGGCATGTGGACCGTCGCCCGCTGCCTCGCCGAGTACGGCCCGCAGCGCGCGGTGGCGGTGCGGGCCGATTTCCGGGCGCCGGTGCTGCTGCCGGGGACGGTGACGTACGCCGCCCGGGGCCTCGACTTCGAGCTGCGCACCGGCGACCGCGTCCACGTCTCCGGCGACGTACGCCCGCTGCCCCGCGCGCCGCAGGACACCAGGGACGCGAGCGGTGAGCCGGACCCGGCGGCGCCGACCGGGTGACAGGGCGGGCCGTACGGCGGTGACACTCCCCGGCCAGCACGCGCGGCCGTCAGACTGCCCGGGCGCCCGACGCGACCCCTCGCCGACCCCGGAGCCCGTCATGCCCCAGCCCTCGAACGGACCGGCCGACGCCGCCGCCTACCCGGCCGTGTGCGGCCACACCCACCTGTTCCCCGGCGCCCGCTGCCGCATCCAGGGGCTTCCCGACCCCGGAGCCTTCGCCGCCGGCCCGGCGCCGGCCGACCTGGCGCTGCGCTTCTCCGACGACGTGGTCACCGAGGCCGAGCTGCGCACCGCCGGTCCGGCGGGCCCGGTCCTCGCCGTCCCGGCCTACACGACCGGCGCCGGCACGCTCATCGACGCCCGCGCCTGGCGGATCAAGGAGTTCACCCCCGCCGGTGACGAGGTCGAGCTGACCATCGGCGGCCACCACACCCCGGCCTGAGCGGACCCAGGAGAACCGGCATCCGGCACCGGCCCACGCCCTCCCCAGGACCGGCACATCCCGGGCCGGCAGTTCCACGACCGGCACCCCCACGGCCGGCTCCCCCAGGACCAGCACCTCCCGGACCAGCACCTCCCGGACCGGCACCTCCCGGACCTGCTCCTCCACAACCAGCACCCCCACGGCCGGCACCTCCCGGACCTCCTCCCCCACGACCGGCTCCGCCAGGACTACCCGACCGTCCGCGGCGGCACCCACGGCCGGTCGGTCATCAGGTCGCCGAGGCCCGCCCACGCGAAGTTCATCAGCGTGGTGGCGGCCTCCCGCGCCGAGACGCCCGGGGTGACGTTCGCCCATGCCGCGAGCGACTCCGCCGCGCCGACCAGCGCCTCCGCCAGCCCGGCGACCTCCCGCTCGGGCAGCGACGGGTCGCGGTGCGCCTCCCGGGCCGCGTCGGCGATCAACTCCGTGACGAACCGGACCAGTTCCTCGCGCAGCGCCGCCACCTCGGCGGCGAAGGGCTCGCCGTGCGTACGGGCCTGGAGGTGCAGCACCGCCCAGCCGTCCGGGTTCTCGGCGGTGTGCGTGAAGAACGCCCCGAGGCCTTCCCAGAGTTGCCGGTCGGCGGGCAGCCCCTGCCGGACCCCGGCGCGCACGGCGGCGGCGAGCGCCTTGGCCTCACGCCGGATGCACGCGGTGAACAGGTCTTCCTTGGAGTTCAGGTACAGATACACCAACGGCTTGGACACGCCCGCCAGTTCGGCGATCTCGTCCATCGAGGCGGCCCGGTAGCCGCGCTGCCCGAAGGTCCGTACGGCCGCGTCCAGCATCTGCTGTTCGCGTACCGCGCGCGGCATCCGCTTGCTCTTCACAGCACCCATGCGGGCAAGCGTACGATCCGCCGCGCACCCGGCCGGGCACGCGGCGATGCCGGGCGGGCGGCGGGGCGGGGGTCAGGAAGTCTGGGTGCCGGCCCCGTGGGAGGACTCGTCCACGGCCGCGTCCTCCTGGCTGCGGTTGCGCTCCAGGTTGGCGCGGGCTCGGTCCACGCGGGCGACGACCTGGGCCGAGGCACGGTCGCGCTCGCCGCGCAGGACGACGAAACTGATCGGCGCGGAGATCACCAGGGCGAGCAGAACGACCCACATGTAGTTGGAGTCGCCGAGGCCGCGCGGGGCGATGCCCGAGTAGACGAGGCCCCAGACGACCACGAGGCAGCCCGCGAAGATACCGAGGCGCATCAGTGTGTAGCGGAACATCTCAATCCACTCTTCCGTTCCGAACGTTCCCAAAGAACACCGTCCAGTGAAGCACGCCAGGACGTCGATCTTGCAGGGGGGCCTCGGTCCGGGCCCCGGCGCACGGCCGGGGCCGCCGCCCACGCGCCCCGGCCGGGCTCAGTCGCGCAGGCCGAGGGAGAGCAGCATGGTGATGTCGTCGCGGTCCTCGCCGGGCGCCACCCGGATCGCGCCGGGCACCCGGCCGACCTCCTTGTAGCCGCAGGAGGCGTAGAACCGCTCCAGGCCCTCGCCGCCCCGGCAGGTGAGCCGGATCGCCTCGACGCCGTCGAGCGAACCTGCGGCCTCCTCAGCGGCGGCGAGCAGGTCACGGCCGTAGCCCCTGCCCTGGTACCGGGGGTGGACCATCACGGTGTAGAGCCACACCCAGTGCCTCATCAGCCGGTGGGTGTTGTGGGTGAGGAAGGCGGTCGCTGCGACCTCGTCGGCCGCGTCCCGGCCGACCAGCAGCCGGGTGCGGCCCTCGGCCATGGCGACGAGGTGCTTCACGAGTTCCGGGCGGACGTCCCCGGCGGTCACCGGCGGCACGAAGCCGACGGAGCCGCCCGCGTTCGAGACGTCCGCCCAGAGGGCGACCACCCCGTCCCGCAGGGCGGGGGTGACCGCCGGGTCCAGTTCGAAGCGCAGCGTCACGTCAGACCCGCATGGGCTGCGGCGACTCGCGGCGCTCCGGGTCCGGGCCGTCGTACTCACGGATGATCTCGTAGCGGGTGTTCCGCTCGACGGGCCGGAAACCGGCGTCGCGGATCAGGTCGAGAAGGTCCTCGCGGGTCAGCTTGTTCGGCGTCCCGTAGTTGTCCGCGTCATGCGTGATCTTGTACTCGACGACCGAGCCGTCCATGTCGTCCGCGCCGTGCTGAAGGGCGAGCTGGGCGGTCTGCACGCCGTGCATGACCCAGAAGACCTTCACGTGCGGGACGTTGTCGAACAGCAGCCGGGAGACCGCGAAGGTCTTCAGGGCCTCGGCGCCGGTCGCCATCTGGGTGCGCGCCTGGAGCCGGTTGCGGACCTTGCCGTCCTTCATGTCCACGAAGTCGTGCTGGTAGCGCAGCGGGATGAAGACCTGGAAACCGCCGGTCTCGTCCTGGAGTTCCCGCAGCCGCAGCACGTGGTCGACCCGGTGCCGGGGCTCCTCGATGTGCCCGTACAGCATCGTGCACGGGGTCTTGAGACCCTTCTCGTGCGCGAGCCGGTGGATGCGCGACCAGTCCTCCCAGTGGGTGCGGTGGTCCACGATGTGCTGACGGACCTCCCAGTCGAAGATCTCCGCGCCGCCGCCGGTCAGCGACTCCAGACCGGCGTCGATCAGCTCGTCGAGGATCTCCGAGGCGGACAGCCCCGAGATCGTCTCGAAGTGGTGGATCTCCGTGGCCGTGAAGGCCTTCAGGGAGACCTCCGGGAGGGCCTTCTTCAGCTCGCTCAGGGAGCGCGGGTAGTAGCGCCACGGCAGGTTCGGGTGCAGGCCGTTGACGATGTGCAGCTCGGTGAGGTTCTCGCCGCGCATCGCGGTGGCGAGCTTCACGGCCTCCTCGATGCGCATCGTGTACGCGTCCTTCTCGCCCGGCTTGCGCTGGAACGAGCAGTACGCGCAGGACGCGGTGCACACGTTCGTCATGTTCAGGTGACGGTTGACGTTGAAGTGGACGACGTCGCCGTTCTTCCTGGTGCGCACCTCGTGCGCGAGGCCGCCGAGCCAGGCCAGGTCGTCCGACTCGTAGAGCGCGATGCCGTCCTCACGGGTCAGCCGCTCACCGGCCCGGACCTTGTCCTCCAGCTCGCGCTTGAGCCCGACATCCATGCGTGTACCTCTCCCTGTGACGAACGCTGCCAACCGTACTCCCCCGCCTCCCGCGGGCCCGGCCCCGCCGGGGGCTTCGCGGACCGACCCGCGTCACTCCTCCTCGGGAAGCTCCCCGACCCGGTTCTCCCACTTCGTGGACAGCACGATCGTGGTACGGGTCCGGGAGACGCCCTTGGTGCCCGACAGCCGCCGGATGGTCTTCTCCAGCCCGTCGACGTCGCTGGAGCGCACCTTGAGCATGAACGAGTCGTCGCCCGCGATGAACCAGCAGTCCTCGATCTCCCCGAGGTCGCGCAGCCGGTGGGCGACGTCCTCGTGGTCGGCCGCGTCGGAGAGCGAGATGCCGATCAGCGCGGTGACGCCGAGGCCGAGCGAGGCCGAGTCGACCGTCGCGCGGTACCCGGTGATGACGCCGGCCGCCTCCAGCCGGTTGATGCGGTCGGTGACGCTGGGTCCCGACAGGCCGACGAGACGCCCCAGCTCCGCGTAGGAGGCCCGGCCGTTCTCTCTCAGGGCCTGGATGAGCTGCCTGTCCACCGCGTCCATGCGATCGAAGCCTTCCACTGAAAAGGTCTGAGGAAATGAGGAGGTCTGAGAGGTTCCGAAGGGTTCTGAAGGGTTCTGAAGGGGTTCCGAGAATCCGAGGATTCGAGGCCGAGATTCGAGGTCGAGGATTCGAAGTTCCGAGGTTCCTCGGAACGGTTCCGGCGAGGGGTCCGGTCCCGGGCGTCAGGTCCCGGGCGTCAGGTCGTGTCGCCCCGCGAGCCGCCGCCGAGTTCGCCCTCCCACCGGCGGTACAGGCCGTGGTCGACGCCCGCCGCGTCGAGGACCCGCCCGGCGACGAAGTCCACCAGGTCCTGGATGTGCGTGGCGCCCGCGTAGAACGCCGGGGAGGCCGGCACCACACTGGCGCCCGCGTCGTCGAGGGCGACCAGGTGCCGCAGGGTCTGCCCGTTCAGCGGGGTCTCCCGCACGGCGACCACCAGCGGGCGCCGCTCCTTGAGCGTGACGCTCGCGGCCCGCTGGAGCAGGTCCTTGGAGAGGCCGAGGGCCACCCCGGCCACACAGGCCGTGGACGCCGGCACGATCAGCATGCCCTTGACCGGGTACGAGCCCGACGAGGGCCCGGCCGCGAGGTCGCCGGCGCTCCAGTGCCGTACCGCGTCGAGGTGCTGCTCGAAGGCGGTGAAGGTGCCGGGCTTGCCGTCCGCGCCCCGCGCCAGCCACGCCCCGAGGTCGTCCCGCCAGTGCGCGTCACGGAACGGCAGACCCGTCTCGTCCAGCAGCGTGAGCCGCGAGGCCCGGCTGACGACCAGGTCGACGCTCTCCCCCGCTTCCAGCAGCGAACGCAGCACCGCCGCCGCGTACGGCGTGCCGGACGCCCCGGACACCCCCACGATCCAAGGCCGGCGCTGCGTCTGTCCTGGCTTCATGATGTCGAGCCTATCCGGCCACTGCCCGGATTCAGACCGTGAGGCCGCGCACCAGCAGATCCAGCAGGGCACACACGAACAGGGCGATGCCGATGAATCCGTTGACCTGGAAGAAGGCCCGGTTCAGCCGGGACAGGTCGTGCGGCTTCACGATGGAGTGCTCGTAGAGAAACGCCGCCGCGACGATGACCAGGCCCAGCCAGAAGAACGCGCCCGCTCCGGTGGCCAGCGCGTACCAGACGAACAGGCCCGTCGTCACCGCGTGGCAGACGCGCGCGCCGCGGATCGCGGCCGGGATGCCGAACCGCGCCGGCACCGACATCACGCCGATCTCCCGGTCGGTCTCGACGTCCTGGCAGGCGTAGATCAGGTCGAAGCCGCCGATCCACACGCCGACCGCGAGGCCGAGGATCACGGCGTCCCAGGACCAGCTTCCGGTGACGGCGATCCAGGCGCCGATCGGGCCCATGGCCTGGGCGAGACCGAGGATGACCTGCGGGAAGTTCGTGAACCGCTTGCCGTAGGGGTAGACGACCATCGGGATGACCGCGATGGGTGCGAGCGCCAGGCAGAGCGGGTTGAGCAGGGCGGCGGCGCCGAGGAAGAAGACGAGGGCGACGAACGCGCCCGTCCAGGCGTGTTTGACGCTCATCGCGCCGGTGACCAGTTCACGGTGGGCCGTGCGCGGGTTGCGGGCGTCGATCTCGCGGTCGATGATCCGGTTCGCGGCCATCGCGAAGGTGCGCAGGCCGACCATCGCCACGGTGACCAGGAGCAGCCGCCCCCAGTGGATGTTCTCGTCCCACTCGAACATCGCGGTCAGCGCGGCGATGTAGGCGAAGGGCAGGGCGAACACCGAGTGCTCGATCATGACGAGCCGCAGGAACGCCTTGGTGCGTCCCGGCTGCGGGATCGCCGCGGAAGCCGAACTCACAGCCCGTACTCCGGTTCGCCCCCGCGGTGGCGGGGGAAGTCCGCCTCCGCGCCGCCGCACACCATCATGAAGGTGCCTGTCACAGTCCGTATTCCTTCCACCGCTTGGTCACCCGTTCCGCCGTTTCCGGGTCGGACAGCACCATCTCGGGCCAGCCGCCGTCCCGGGTGTAGCCCTCCTCGGGCCACTTCCTCGTCGCGTCGATACCCGCCTTGCCGCCCCAGAACTGCTGGTAGGAGGCGTGGTCTAGGTGGTCGACCGGCCCCTCCACGACGGTGAGGTCGCGCCCGTAGTCCGTGTTGCCGAGCGCGCGCCAGGCGACCTCGTGCAGGTCGTGGACGTCACAGTCGGCGTCGACGACCACGATGAGTTTCGTCAGGGACATCATGTGTGCCCCCCAGACGGCGTGCATCACCTTCTGGGCGTGCTTCGGGTACTTCTTGTCGATCGAGACGATCGCGCAGTTGTGGAAACCGCCCGCCTCCGGCAGGTGGTAGTCCACGATGTCCGGCACGATGATCTTGAGCAGCGGCAGGAAGAAACGCTCCGTCGCCCGGCCGAGCGGACCGTCCTCCGTCGGGGGCCGGCCCACCACGATCGACTGGAGCAGCGGGCGCCTGCGCGTCGTCACGCAGTCGATGGTCAGCGCCGGGAACGGCTCCTGCGGGGTGTAGAACCCGGTGTGGTCGCCGAAGGGGCCCTCGGGCAGCATCTCGCCCGGCTCCAGCCAGCCTTCGAGGACCACCTCGGCGTTCGCCGGGACCTGGAGCGGCACGGTCTTGCAGTCGACCATCTCGATCCGCTTGCCCTGGACGAACCCGGCGAACAGGTACTCGTCGATGTCGCCGGGCAGCGGCGCGGTGGAGGCGTAGGTCACGGCGGGCGGGCAGCCGAAGGCGATCGCGACGGGCAGCTTCTCGCCGCGCCTGGCCGCCACCTGGTAGTGGTTGCGGCTGTCCTTGTGGATCTGCCAGTGCATGCCGATGGTGCGCTTGTCGTGCCGCTGGAGCCGGTACAGACCGAGGTTGCGGATACCGGACTCGGGGTCCTTGGTGTGGGTGAGGCCCAGGTTGAAGAAGGAGCCGCCGTCGTCGGGCCAGGTGAACAGCGCGGGCAGCGTGTCGAGGTCGACGTCGTCACCGCGCAGCACGACCTCCTGCACCGGCGCGTCCTTGACCTTCTTCGGCGGTACGTGCGCCATCGCGCCGAGCTTGCCGAAGGCCTCCCGCATCCCGATGAAGCCCTGCGGCAGCTCGGGCCGCAGCAGTCCGCCGATCTTGTCGGAGATGTCGGCGTACGACTTCAGGCCGAGGGCCTTGAGCAGGCGGCGGTCGGTGCCGAAGACGTTCATCGCGAGCGGCATCGCCGAGCCGCGCACGTTCTCGAAGAGGAGCGCGGGCCCGCCCGCCTTCTGCACCCGGTCGACGATCTCCCCGACCTCCAGGTACGGATCCACCTCGGCCTTGATGCGCTTGAGGTCTCCCTCGCGCTCCAGCGCCCTGAGCAGGGAGCGAAGATCGTCGTAAGCCATGGGTCCCAGTATCGGCCACCCGCTAACCTGTGCCCGTCACCGGGGCCCCGTGCCGCCCCGCCACCGCACACTGGGGGACCGTTCCGCCATGCTCAGGTATCTGCCGTTTCTGCTGGTGCTGGCGCTGTGGATCTACGCCTTCATCGACTGCCTGAACACCCCGGAGGAGGAGGTCAAGGGCCTCCCCAAGGTGGTGTGGGTGATCATCATCCTGCTCTTCGGCGAGGTGCTGGTCGGCCCGGTCGCCTGGCTGGTCGCGGGCCGCAACCGCCGGATCGCGCAGGGCGCCGCTCCGGCCGGAGGGCAGCGGGCGCGGTTCGTCGCGCCGGACGACAATCCCGAGTTCCTGAAGTCCCTCAAGGCGGAGAAGGCCGAGAAGGGCGAGAAGGGCGAGGCCGGGGGCCGTACGGACGAGACGCTCCTGAAGGACTGGGAGGCCGACCTGCGCCGCCGCGAGGAGGAACTGAAGAGGCGCGAGGAGCGGAGCGGGTCCGACGAGGAGTCGTAGATCCGGAGGGGAGTCCTGGAGCCGGGCGGGGAGCCGTGGAGCCGGGCGGGGAGCCGTCGACCCGGGCGGGGAGCCGTCGACCCGGGCGGGGCCGGCGAAGAGGCGTGAGAGTTGGGTCATGGAACTGCGTCTGCTGGTGACCTTCGAGAAGGTCGCGACCGTACTGAGTTTCACCCGGGCCGCGGCCGAGCTGGCATACGCGCAGTCCAGTGTGACCAGCCAGATCCGCGCCCTTGAGTCCTCGCTCGGCACCGAGCTGTTCGACCGGCTGGGCTCGCGGATCCGGCTGACCGAGGCGGGCGAGCGGCTGCTGCCCTACGCCCGGCAGATCATCGAGCTGACCGAGGAGGCGCGGGCCGCCGTCGTCGGCGCCGGGGAGCCGTCCGGCACGCTCACCGTCGGCACGATGGAGTCGCTCACCTCCTACCGGCTGCTGCCGCTCCTCGAACTCTTCCACCACCGCCACCCCGGGGTCCGGCTCTCGCTGCGCACGACCATCGGCGACGAGACCCGCCGGGCGCTGCGGGAGGGCTTGTACGACGTCGGCTTCCTGATGGAGGAGGAGACCGAGCACCCCGGTCTCGAGGTCGCGGTGCTCGCGGTGGAGCCGCTGGCCCTGGTCGCCGCCCCCGGCCATCGGCTCACCGGCGCGGACCTCACCACGGCCGACCTGGCCGCCGAGTCGCTGCTCGCCACCGAACCGGGCTGCGCCTACCGGGACTTGTTCGAACGCGCCCTCAACTCCTGCCTGCCGCAAAGCGGTTCCATCGTCTTCACCGAGTTCGGCACGATCGAGGCGACCAAGCAGGCCGCGGCGGCCGGCCTCGGGATCGCGCTGCTTCCCGAGGTGACGGTCGCGGCCGAGCTGAAGCGGGGCTCCCTCCAACGACTGGGCTGGGAGCCGCCGTTCACGCTTCGCACGCAGTTGGCGTGGCGGGCCGGGAAGCGGCTTCCGGCGCATGCGCGGCTGTTCGTGGAGCGGGCGCGGCAGCTGGTGTCCGAGGAGTCCGGCCGGTCCGGGGCAGCGTGACCTTCAGGCTTGCCGTCACGATCAGCGGGACGCCGAGGGCCTGGACGAGCCCGATGTGGTGGCCGTAGACCGCCCAGTCCATGAGCATCGCGACGGCCGGGTAGACGAAGGCGAGCACGGCGATCTTCGCGGTGGGGAGCTTGGCGTACGCCGCGTACATGAGGACGTACATCAGCCCGGTGTGGATCACCCCGAGCCCGGCCGGCCAGAGCCAGTCCGCGCCGGTCCCGCGCATCGCGCCGAGGTCGGCGAACGGCAGCAGCAGCGGGATGCCGACGAGGACCTGGACGAGCGCGATCAGGTGCGGCCGTACGCCGGTGATCCGCTTGGTGACCAGGGTGGCGAGCCCGTAGAGCAGCGCGGCGAGGAGCGCCTGGCCGACGCCGGTGAGGTAGGCGCCGCCGTGCGCGAGGTCGGCCGGGGAGATGCCCGAGACGAGGACCAGACCGGCGAAGGCGAGGCCGATCCAGCCGGCCTTGGCGGCGGTGACCCGCTCCCGGAAGAGCAGGGCGCCCAGCAGCACCACGTAGAAGGGCTGCGTGTGGTAGACGACGGTCGCCACGGAGATCGAGGTGTTCTCGTACGACTGGAAGAGCAGCACCCAGTTGAGGACGATGAACACCCCGCCGAGCGCGGCGAGTCCGAGGGTGCGCGGGGTGAGGCCGTGGCCGCGGAAGTAGCCGCGGGCCAGGATGTAGCCGCCGAGGGCGAGGGCGCCGAACACGACCCGGAAGAACACGACGTTCAGCGGCGAGGCCCCGGACTCGACGACGAAGACACCGAGGGTGCCGGAGAGCGCCATGGCGGCGGTGAGCTGCGCGGCACCCTTGTTCTCGGCGGCGCCGACGGAGGTGGTGGAGGTCATGCCCCGACGGTAGGAGCGGGGGCGGGGCGGGGCCACGGGCTGCTGGGGCGTTCTGCCGATGGGGGTATCGGCGGGGCCGATACGGGGGCCAGGGGGCGGGGGGCGGGGGTCGGGGGTCGGGCGCCGATACGGGCGCCGGGGACCGGGGGGCCGGGGGCCGGGGGGCGGATACGGGCGCCGGGGACCGGGGGTCGGGCGAGTACCGGTGATCCGGTTCCGGCCGGGATGTCAGTGGTGCGGTCTACGCTCCGCGGCCATGACCACACGACTGCCCGCCACCCGTGCCTCGTACGACACCGTCGCCGCCGACTACGCCGCGTTGTTCAGCGGGGATGTCGCCCAGCCGCTGGAGACCGCGCTGCTCGCCGAGTTCGCCCAGCGGGTGCGGGCCGGCGGGGGCGGCCCGGTCGGGGATCTCGGGTGCGGCCCCGGGCGGATGACCATCCATCTGAAGAAGCTCGGGCTCGACGCGTTCGGGATCGACCTGTCGCCCGGGATGATCGAGGTCGCCCGGGCCGCGTACCCCCAACTGGGGTTCTCGGTGGGCACCATGGCGGACCTCGACCTCGCCGACGGACGGCTCGCGGGCGCCCTCGTCTGGTATTCCACCGTGCACACCCCGGCCGACGAACTGGCCCCGCTGTTCGCGGAGTTCCGCCGCGTCCTCGCGCCCGGCGGACATCTGCTCATCGGCTTCAAGGCGGGCGACGAACCGGTCCGGCGGCTGGAGCACGCGTACGGCCACGAGGTGGACATGGACGTGTACAGCTTCCGGCCCGACCGCGTCGCGGAACTCCTCACGGAGGCGGGGCTCATCGAGGCGGTACGCCTGGTCCGCGAGGCCGAGATGACGCCGTACGGCCTGGAACGGACAGCGCAGGGCTTCATCCTGGCCCGGCGTCCGGAGGAGCCGTGAGCCGGGCATCCTCATCCCTTCGGCGCGCCCCCGTAGACCATCGGCCGACGCGGGGGCGGGCCGCCGGTTTCCAGACTGAGGGAGGACGAAGCAGACGGGCGCGGAGCCGGGAGGCACGGGATGCAGGGGACACCGGAGATGCGGGGAACACCGGGGATCAGCCGGGCACGGTTTCTGGGGCTGGCCGGGGCCGTCGGGGGCGCGGCGGCGCTGCCCCTCGGGGCGGCGGGACGGGCCGGGGCCGCGCCGGCGGACCGGGCACCCGCAGCGGCACCCACCGAGCGGGCTCCGGGGCGGCCCGGCCGGGGTGGGCTCACGCACCGCGGGGTGGTGTACGAGGTCGGGGACGGGGAAACCCCGGCGACGGGGTGGAACCGGCGGGCCATGCGGACGGACCTGCGCGCCGTCGCCCGCGACCTGCACGCCGACTCCGTCAAGGTGACCGGTGACGGCGTCGAACGGCTCACCGCGACCGCGACGGAGGCGGCGGAGCGCGGGCTGAACGTCTGGCTCGAACCGACCCTCGGTGACGTGCCGGAACGGGACATCCTGGGCCATCTCGCGGAGACCGGCCGTGCCGCCGAGCGGCTGCGCCGGCAGGGCGCCGGGGTACATCTGAGCGTCGGCTGCGAGTTCGTGCTGTACGTCCCCGGCATCGTGCCCGGCGCGAACATCCAGGAGCGGGTGGAGAACCTGCTCAAGGGGAACTTCGACCCCGTCGTCATGGCGCGCCGGCTGCGCCGGTTCACCGCGAAGGCGGCGCGGACGGCCCGCTCCGTGTTCCGGGGGCCGCTGACGTACGCCGCCGCGCAGGACGAGGACGTCGACTGGGACCTCTTCGACCTCGTGGGCATCGACTACTACGCGTACTTCCGGCGCCCCTCGGACTATCTCCGCGACCTCGCCCAGTACCGGCGGTTCGGGAAGCCGGTCGCCGTCATGGAGTTCGGCTGCTGCACGTTCCGGGGTGCTCCGGAGCAGGGCGGCATGGGCTGGGACGTCGTCGACTACACGAAGGACCCGCCGGAGATCAAGGCCGGCCTCGTCCGCAGCGAGCGCGCGCAGGCCGCGTATCTGACGGACGTGCTGGCCGCGTTCGAGGCGGCGGGACTGTACGCGGCAATGGCGTACACCTTCGTCACCCGGGACGCCCCGCACCGCCGCCACGACCCGCGCCACGACCTGGACATGGCGAGCTACAGCATCGTGAAGACGATCGAGAAACACCCCGGCGACCCGGCCGCCGGCGTCCACTGGGAGCCGAAGGATGCCTTCCACGCCCTGTCCCGCCAGTACGCCCGCCACCACCACAACCAACGGGCCGCCTCCTCCGTCCCGCTCCCCCGTCACACCCCGGCGGAGGGCCCTTCCGCCACGACGGCCTACGCGGGGTTGCAGTAGTGGTGGGAGCAGGTGCAGCGACGCACCAGCAGAATCCCGCCCCCGTGAGGAAGGGGCACGTCCTTGGTCTGACGGCACTCTCCGTGGAGGTCCCGGTATTCCGGATGCTGCGCGAGCGCGCATTCGGCCGACATGGTCGACGTGTCCGGAGCGGGCATCACAACACCCGGCCACTGCTGGCCGAGTTCAGCGCGCGGGTACGGTCCCGCATGGCTTTCCGGCGTTCCTCATCGGTCGCCCGGCGGATGTGAGCGGGGTCGGCGTCCCACTCGCGTCCGCCCGTCACCGGCCTGAGCTGCACGCCCGGACCGACGTGGCCCATGACGTAGCCGAGTTTGTTCGTCTCGGTATCGACGACCAGCGTGCCCTCCGACTCGTTCATCGCGTACCGCCTCTCGCCGAATCGCGTTCTTTCGTCGCCATGAACGGGACGCTAGAAGCCGGGAGTTGACTGACGGTACGCTGTTTTCTCGTATTTGCTCGCCGACCGCCCGCGATTGCTGACGTTTTCTCACAGGCCCCGCTCGACCCCGTGGAACCGGGGCGGGAGCCCGGCCATGCTGAGGGATCAAGACCCCCGGAAGGGAGAGCGTCCATGGCTCGTCAGCTCCGCTTCACCGGCACGGACAGCAAGGTCGACGGCTGCCCCGCCCTGCACACGGACGAGGACACCGGAGAGATCATCGTTCAAGGCGCACCTGTCACCGACCCGGAAGACCTCGCGCAGCTACGGCACTTCGGGGCGGGCGAGGCAGCGGTGGCCGTGCCCCGCGAACTGCTCGTGAACTGGGGACCGAAGGAGTTGGAGCGAGTGCCCGAGATCGTCGACCGGGCCGCCCTCCGCCGTCTGTTCGAGACCTTCCAGCACACCGCCTGGCGACTGGAGACGCGACGCGGTTACGCGTCAGACCGTGAGGACCCCGACTTTCAGGAGTTCTTGGCCACCGGCTCCGCGCCCTGCGACCCCAACGAGTCGTGGTTCGTGAACATCAAGGCTCAGACCGAGGCCGGCAAGCGCGTGGGCCGGGTGCGGGTCGCCGACCGCCCGATGACCGACGAGCAGCGGTTCCTGCTCGACTACGCCCGGCACAACGCGGCGGTCGGCGAGGACATCCGCTATCTGTGGCGCGAGGACGCGGACGGCCTGCCCGCCGAGGATTTCTGGATCTTCGACTCGCGCCTGATCGCCCTGCTGCACTTCGATGACGCCGACGACATCACGGGCGTCGAGTTGATCACCGAACCGGCCGCGGTCCTGCGGTACGCCACGGTGCGTGACGCGGCGATGCACCACGCCGTGCCGTTCGACCAGTTCGCCCCGGCTGAATGACGCGTGACCGGTGAGCACCGACTACCAGCAAGCCAGGGTGGCCCTGGGGGCGCGACTACGCGAACTCCGGTTCACCTGCCCAGGTGGTCGGCTCACCGGTCGGCAGCTTGCCCAGCGGCTTGGCTGGCCAGGCTCCAAGGTCAGCAAGCTGGAGAACGGCAGGCAGACGGCGACGCCCGAGGACCTGAGGGCGTGGGCCGACGCGACCGACCAGCCGGACGTGTACCCCGAACTCGCCGGCCGGCTGGCGGGGTTCGAATCGCACATCAGATCATGGCGTCGAGCGCTTGCGAACGGCTTCAAGCCGCTGCACGAGAGCCTGACAGCGGAGATCGACCGCACCTCGGACATCTGGATCTGGGAAGAGTCGGTGATCCCTGGCCTGTTGCAGACCTCCGAGTACGCGCGCCACGTCATCGGCCGATACGCCGAACTGCTGGGTGTCACCAGCGACATCGAGACCGCCGTACGCTCCCGGGTGCGGCGGCAGGAGTGGCTGTACCGGCCCGGCCGCAAGGTGCACGTGCTGATGTGGGAAGCCGCGTTGCGGTCGCTGATTTCTCCGCCCTCGGTGCTGGCCGCCCAGCTCGACCGCCTTGAAGGGGTGCTCGGTATGGACACCGTGGAGCTCGGCGTCATACCGTTCACGGCCTCCGTCAAGATCGTGCCCGCCAACGGCTTCTGGGTCCTCGACGACCGCCTGGTGGTCGCCGAGGACTGGCACGCCGAACTGTGGCTGGACGACGCGGACAACGTCGCCTTGTACGCGAAGGTCTGGCGCACTCTCAACGAGTCGGCCGTGTACGGGGCCGCCGCCCACAATGTCATCAACGCGGCCCGCCGTGCCCTGAACCAGGGCTGACCTACTGGGGGAGCTTCGGCATCGGCCAGCTCACGCCGGTAACCACCGGCCGAAGGCCGGCGGCTTACGCCAGACGGGGCCCGCGCCCGTTGCCCCCGCCCCCCGTCCGCCCCACAGTGGACCCATGGAGCGTATCGATCAGGTGCAGGCCCGGGCGTGGCTCGCGGTTGCCGTGGCGGAGGCTCGGGGTGGGCTTGCGGAGGGTGGGATTCCGATCGGGGCGGCGTTGTACGGGGCGGACGGCACGCTGCTCGGGCGGGGACGCAACCGCAGGGTCCAGGACGGTGACCCCTCGACGCATGCCGAGACGGCCGCGTTCCGCGATGCCGGGCGGCAGCGGACGTATCGCGGGACGACCATGGTGACGACCCTCTCGCCGTGCTGGTACTGCAGCGGTCTGGTCCGGCAGTTCGGGATCTCCCGGGTCGTCATCGGGGAGGCGGCCACCTTCCACGGCGGCCACGACTGGCTCGCCGAGCACGGTGTGCGGGTCGTGCTGCTCGACGACCCCGAATGCACCGCCCTGATGCGCGACTTCGTCAAGAACCACCCCGACCTGTGGAACGAGGACATCGGTGAGTGACCCCACACCCCCGCCCCCGCCCCCGGACACGGCGCCCGTACCGAGCGCGGCTCACGACAGGGACACCACCCCCGACCCGGACACCGCCCCCACTCCGGGACCGGCCCCGAGTCCGGCCCCAAGTGCGACCCCGGGACCGGCCTCGGGTGCCGGCCCCCGTCCGCGTTCAGCCGCAGGACCGACCCCGGGTCCCGGCCCCCGTCCGCGTCCGCGTCCGACCCCGGGACCCACCCCAGGTCCCGCCCCGACCACCCCCCGCATCCCGACCGTCGACCTGCGCCCCTGGCTCGGCGGTGACCCGCAGGCCCGGGCCGAGGTCGCCCGGACCGTCGACCGGGCGCTGCGTACCGCCGGGTTCCTGCTCGTCACCGGGCACGGGGTGGACCCCGCCCTGCGGGCCCGGATCAGGGCGGCGGCCCGCGCCTTCTTCACGCTGCCCGCCGCGGCGAAGCGGCCCTACGCCACCGCGGTCGGCGGGCGCGGCTGGCTCGGTCCCGGTGCCGAGGCCAACGGGTACGCGGAGGGCACCGCGACCCCGCCGGACCTCAAGGAGTCGCTGACCTTCGCGACGCCGGAGCCGTTCGCGGACCCGGAGACGAACGCCGAGTGGTACGCGCCGAACGTCTGGCCCGCCGAGGTCCCCGGACTGCGGGCGCTGTGCGAGGAGTACCTCGCGCGGATGGGCGAGCTGGAGAACCACCTGCTGGAACTGCTCGGCGCGGCGCTCGGCCTGGAACCGGACTTCTTCACCCGGCACATGGACCACCCGACGTACGGCTTCAACATCAACTGGTATCCGGGGACGGATGTGGTCGGCGTGCCGGAGCCGGGCCAGTTCCGGATCGGCCCGCACACCGACTTCGGCACGGTCACCATCCTGGACCGGCAGGCCGGCAAGGGCGGGCTCCAGGTGTTCACCGACGAGGGCGGCTGGGAGGACGCGCCCTTCGACCCGGCGGCGTTCACCGTCAACATCGGTGATCTGATGGCCCGTTGGACCGGCGACCGGTGGCGTTCGGGGCGGCACCGGGTGCTGCCGCCGCCCGCCGACGCGCCCGCCGAGGAGCTGATCTCGCTGGTCTACTTCGGCGAGTGCACGCCGGGCACGCTGGTCGAGTCGGTGCCCGCGCCGGTGGGCCGGGTCGCGTACGAGCCCGTCGACTCGCACGTCTATCTGCGGGAGAAGCTCGATTCGATCACTGTCCGCTGACAGTCCGGCCGTTTCCGGAACCGAACGCTCACCAAGTGCCCTATCCCGAAGCAACACCCCCTGTGTGGCCGGTTGTTGATACACCTCACAGCAGCACATCGGACCGGACCGCGGACCAGGGGGAGATGCGGTGCACACAGGGCTGCACGGCACGGGGGCGCTGTTCGACACCGATCCGCCCGGACTCGCGCCACGGCTGATCGGGCTGCGCCCCCACGAGGCGTACGCCACACCGTACGAACACGCCGGCGTACCGCCCTTCGTGGTGTTCACCGGCGGCCGGGGACTCGGCAAGTCCGCCGTGCTGCGCGAACTGCGCGAGGCCTACCGGTGGCACACCCCGGTCGCCCTGGTCGACGGCGAGGACGGGCAGTTCGCGGCCCCGCCCGCCGAACGGCCCGCGGATTCCTGGTCCCCGGTCGGGCAGGCGCTCACCACGGCCGCCGAACAGCTCGCCGAGCCGGTGAAGGGCGCCGGCCGGATCGCGTTCCCGCGCCTGTCCTCCGGGCTCCTCGCGGTGGCGGCGGGCGGCTGGAGCGACCGGGACGTACCGCGCATCCGGCAGGAGGCGGAAAGGATCCTGCTGCTGAACGAGACCGACTCGTGGCTGTCGGGGTTCGCCGGACGGGCGATGGGCCGGGTGGTCGCCAAGCTCGTCGCCTCGATGAGCCGCACGGGACCCGTGGTCGAACCGATCATCGAGGCCACCCTCGAGGCGTTCGCGGAGGGCGTCGGCCCGGCCCACCGCCGGCTGCGCCGGGCCGCCACCTGGTACCGGGACTACCCGGACGCGGGCGGCAGCCCCAAACGCGCGCTGACCTTGCTCTCCCGCCACTTCCGCGCGGGCGGCGACTCGCGCCGGCACGCCGAGCGCCATCTCGTCCGGGCCCTGCTCGCCGACCTCGACGACGCCTACGCCGGGGTCGTGCAGCGCTCGCACCGGCGGGGCCGCCCGCTGCTGCTCATCGACAACGTCCAGGAACCGGCCGGGCTCGGCCTGCTCGAACCGGTGCTGCGCGACCGCGCCGACGGCATCGCCGACCAGGCCGTGTTCTTCGCCGCGCTCCGCGGCCACGCCCACCCCGCGCTGCGCAACGCGGGCCGCCTCGCCCTCCCCGACACCGCGCGCGAGACGGTCTGGCGGCCCGGCGTCTCACCGTCCTCGCGGGCCCTGCTCGTCGCACTGCCGCCGCAGGACCCGGCCACGTGAACGGCCGAACGACCCAACGGCCGAGCGACCCAACGACCCAACAACCGAACGGCCGAACGGCCCCGGTGACCTGGGTCACCGGGGCCGTTCCGTGGACGCCGGGGCGGGTCAGACGGGCGGGTCAGACGCCCGCGTAGGAGTGCTTGCCGCTGACGAAGATGTTGACGCCGTAGTAGTTGAACAGCCAGCAGCCGAAGGCGATCAGGGCGATGTAGGCGGCCTTGCGGCCCTTCCAGCCGGCCGTGGCCCGCGCGTGCAGATAGCAGGCGTACGCGACCCAGGTGATGAACGCCCAGGTCTCCTTGGGGTCCCAGCCCCAGTAGCGGCCCCAGGCGTCGCCCGCCCAGATCGCGCCCGCGATGATAGTGAACGTCCACAGCGGGAAGACGGCCGCGTTCACCCGGTAGGAGAACTTGTCCAGCGAGGACGAGGCGGGCAGCCGCTCCATGACGGAGGTGGCGAACCGGCCGGGCTGTCCGCCGCTCGCGAGCTTGTTCTCGTAGCTGTCCTTGAACAGGTAGAGCAGCGTGCCGACGGCGCCCACGTAGAAGACGGCGCCGCACAGGATCGCGGTCGACACGTGGATGTACAGCCAGTACGAGTGCAGCGCGGGCACGAGCTGGTCGCTCGCCGTGTACAGGACGGTGACCGCGAGACCGAGGTCGAGCAGGACCGTGGTGACCAGCGGGAGGCCGAGCCAGCGCACGTTCTTGCGCAGCGCGAGCAGCACCAGGAACACCGCGACGGCCACGGTGGAGAAGGTGATGTTGAACTCGTACATGTTGCCCCACGGCGCCCGCCGCACCGACAGGGCGCGGGCGACCACCCCGGCCGCCTCGACGGCCCAGGCGAGGACGGTGAGGGAGACGGCGATCCGGCCGTAGAGGTCGCCCTGCTCGTCGCCGCCGTGCGCGCCGGGACCGTCGGGCACGTCCCGCGCGCCGGCCGCGGAGCGGGTGACGACCTTGGGCCGGTCCAGGACGGCGGTGCCGCCCGCCGTCCGCGCGGTGACCGCGGGGCCGGCCGCCCGCTCGCCGCTCGCGGTGAGCGCGTTCGCGGTGCGGGCGACCTTGCTGCGGCTGCCGAAGAGCCACTCGGCGATGTACGCGAAGAACGCCAGCGTGTAGACGGCCATCGCGGAGTAGATCAGCGTGTTGCTGACGTTGGCGAGGTGTTCGTTGGTCGCGGTGGCCAGGTCGGTCACGGCGCCCAGGTCGTGGACGGTGGCGAGGTCGTGGACGGTGGCGAGCGTCACAGCTTCTTTGCCCCTTCGGCGGCGGATACGGGGGTGTCGGCGTCGGCGGGTGCCGCGTCATCGTCGGACTTGGTGGGCGCCTGCGCGTGGACGAGCGCGGCCAGGTCGCCGAGTTCCTCGGGAAGCTTCGCGGACTCGCTGCGGCCGAGCCCGGCCATCTCGACGACGGTGGCCCCGTCGGCGCCGGTGGTGGCCCGCACCCAGACGCGGCGGCGCTGGATGAACAGGGAGCCGGCCAGGCCCAGGATCGCGGCGAACGCCCCGGCCAGCGCCCAGTCACTGCCGGGCTGCTGGGTGACCTGGAAGTTCGCCCACTCCTTGATGTCCTTGTCGAAGGTGATCGACCCGGCGCCGTTCGGCAGGGTCATCGTCTCGCCGGGCCGCAGCCGCTTCTTGAGGATGTCGCCCTTGGCGTCCTTGAACTGCTTCATGTTGGCGGTGTCGAGCTGGTACACGTTCTGCGGCAGACCCGCGTCGACGCCCAGGCTGCCGTGGTAGCCGCTCAGCGCGAGCACCGGGTAGTCCAGTGCCGGGAACTGGGAGAACATGTCGCCCTTGCCCGCACCGGCGAAGGTCGGCACGAAGAAGGCGGAGAAGCCGAGCTGCTCGCGCTCGCCCTTCGCGTTCCTGTAGCCGTCCATGACCTTGATGGCGCCCTGCGAGGTGACGTTCGAGTCGAGCGGCAGCAGCGGCACGGAGTCGTGCAGGACGACCTTGCCCTTTCCGTCCCGGACGGTGACAGTGGGCGCGTAGCCGTGAGCGGTGAGGTAGACCTTCGAGTCGCCGATCACCAGCGGCTCGTTGACCTTGACGACGGTGTGCTTCTCCTTGCCGTACGCGCCGACGCTGTAGTCCACGGCCGCCTGGTACGTACGAGGGGTGCCCTTGTTGGGCCCGGTCCGCTCGTAGGTGCCGGTGAACTTCTTCAGGTCGAAGCTGAACGGGGTCAGGTCGTCGGTGCTGAAGAGGTTGCCGGACTTGAAGTCGTCGTAGGACAGCAGCGTGTTGGAGAAGCCGTCGCCCTCGACGATCAGCTTGTTGCCCTCGGACTTGAAGAGCTGGCCCCAGGCGAAGGCGACGAGCATCACGATCAGCGCGATGTGGAAGAGCAGGTTGCCGGTCTCGCGCAGATAGCCCTTCTCCGCGGCGACGGCGTCCTTCTCGACGTGCGCCCGGAACCGCTTGCGCCTGAGCACCGCGAGCGCGGCCTCGCGGACCTCCTCGGGGGCGGCGTCGGTGCGCCAGGTCGCGTAGGCGGGCAGCCGGGTCAGCCGCTTGGGGGCGCCCGGCGGACGGCCGCGGAGCTGGCCGACGAACTGCCAGGTGCGGGGCACGATGCAGCCGATGAGCGAGACGAACAGCAGGATGTAGATCGCGGAGAACCACACCGAGCTGTACACGTGGAACAGGCCGAGCCGCTCGTAGACCGAGCCGAGCACGCTGTGCGCGTCCTTGAACGCCTCGACCTTCGCCGCGTCGGTGCCGGACTGCGGGATCAGCGAGCCGGGGATGGCGCCGAGCGACAGCAGGAAGAGCAGGATCAGCGCGACCCGCATCGAGGTGAGCTGCCGCCAGAACCAGCGGACCCAGCCGGTCACCTCACGGCCGGTCCAGCCGATCCAGCCCGCGACGCCGGGCTTCCGGGCGCCGCCGAATGAGCCGGGCATCGCCGTCTCGACGGGCGCGGTGGAGAGCTGGGAGCCCGCCTCGCCGAGTTCGCCGTCGGCGCTCACCCCGATGTGCCGCTTGGGGGTCACCGGGTCCGGCGCGTGGTCGTCCTCCGGGGTGGCGGCGGACTCGGACGTGTTGCCGGTGTCGGTCGTGCTCATGGATCAGATCCCTACCGTGAAGCCGCTGGACCACGTCTGCATCTGCTGCACCAGGCTGTCCCAGGCTCCTGTGAGCAGGAGCACGCCGGTCACGATCATCATCGTGCCGCCGATCCGCATGACCCAGACGTAGTGGCGCTTGACCCAGCCGAACGCGCCGAGCGCCTTGCGGAAGGCGACGGCGGCGAGGACGAAGGGCACGCCGAGACCGAGGCAGTACGCGACGGTCAGTATGGCCCCTCGGCCGGCGCTCGCCTCGTTCGAGGAGAGGACCAGCACGGAGGCGAGGGTCGGGCCGATGCAGGGCGTCCAGCCGATGCCGAACAGCGCGCCCAGTACCGGTGCCCCGATCAGGCCCGTCACCGGCCGCTTGTGGAAGCGGAACTCGCGCTGCGTCAGCCAGGGCATCATCCCCATGAAGAAGACGCCCATGAGGATCATGAGTACGCCGAGCACCTTGGAGAGCGTGTCCTGGTACTCGAACAGCGTCGACCCGAAGAAGCCGAACAGCGCCCCGCCCGACACGAACACGACGGTGAAGCCGAGGACGAACAGGCTCGCGCCGCCGACCATCCGCCCCCGCCGGGCGTCCGCGAGGTCCGTGCCGCTGACGCCGGTGACGTAGGCCAGATAGCCGGGCACGAGCGGCAGGACGCACGGGGAGAAGAAGGAGATGAGCCCGCCGAGGACCGCGATCGGCAGGGCGAGCAGCAGGGCGCCGCTGTAGACCGTGGTGTTCATGTCGGTCGAGGCGGCGAGCTGCGTGGAGGAGTGGAGAAGGGACACGCCGTCACTTCTCCGCGACGACGGGGTCGAGCATCTCGTGCAGCTTGTCCGCGCTGAGCGCCTGGAGCGTCCGGGCGGCGATCTTCCCGTCCCGGTCGATGACGAGCGTCGACGGGATGGTCTGCGGGTTGAGCGTGCCCTTCTCGAAGCGGAGCATCAGCTTGCCGGTCGGGTCGTACAGGCTCGGGTAGGTGACGCCCTTGTCCTTCTCGAAGGCCCTCGCCTTGGCGGTGCCGGGGTCACGGGTGTTGATGCCGACGAACTGCACGCCCTGGCTCGCGGTCTCCTTGGCGACCTTGACGAAGTTGGGCGCCTCGGCGCGGCACGGCGGGCACCAGGAGCCCCACACGTTCAGGACGACGACCTTGCCCTTGAAGTCCGCGACGTCGAGGTGCTTGCCGTCGACGGTCGGGCCGGAGAGGTCGGGGATGGCGACCCGGTCGGCCTTGGCCACCGTGGAGATGCCGTCCTTGCCGGCGACGAAGCCGCTGCCGCCGGCGCCGCCCTTGGTGCCGCCCGACCCGCACGCGGTCAGAAGGAGCGCGGCGACGGCGGCCCCGGCGGTCAGCAGGGCGGCACGGCCACGGGTGCGGATCGGGCGCTGGTCTGCGCGGCAGGCGGCACTCATGTGAAAAGTTTCGCATGCCCGTTTCGGGGATCTTCCGCACCCCCCTTGCGGGCGGAAATCCGCATATCAGGCGGCGTTCCCCGAAGGGCGTGTCCGGCGGCGTTCCCCGAAGGGGCGTGTCAGGCGGCGTTCCCCGAAGGGCCTGTCAGGCGGCCTTGCCCTGGAGGTAGGAGTTCCAGCCACCGGCCGGCTGCTCGCCCACGTCCATCGACTGGAGCTTGGCCAGCACCTCGGGCCGCTGCACGTCCAGCCAGTCCACGAACTGCCGGAAGGAGACGAGCCGTACGTCCGCGCCCTTGCTCTTCTCGTGGGCGATGTACGTGAACGCCTTCTCGACGGCGTCCATGTAGATGCCGCCGTTCCAGTCCTCGAAGTGGTTGCCGACGAAGAACGGCGCCCGGTTCGTCTCGTATGCCCGCTTGAATCCCGCGATGTACGAGTTGGTCGCCTGGGTGCGCCAGCCCGGGTAGTTGTACGAGGGCGCCCGGGTGGTGGCGATCGACTGGTTGGCGAGGATGTTGTAGTCCATCGACAGGACCTCGAAGCGGTGCCCGGGGAACGGGATCGCCTGGAGCGGCAGGTCCCACAGCCCCTCCTTCTTCTGCGGCCAGCGCTGGACACCGCCGGGCGAGGAGGCGTCGTAGCGCCAGCCCAGCTCGCGGGCGGTGGGCAGCAGGTTGCTCTGGCCGAGCAGACACGGGGTGCGGGCGCCGATCAGCTCCTTCTCGTAGTCGAAGGGCAGCGGGGGCAGATCGGTCCAGCCCGTGTTGGTGCGCCACTCGGTGACGAAGGACTTCGCCTGCGCGATCTCGCTGCGCCACTGCTGGGGCGTCCAGTTGGCGACCGAGCCGGAGCCGGAGCAGAAGTGCCCGTTGAAGTGGGTGCCGATCTCGTGCCCGTCGAGCCAGGCCTGCCGCACCAGGTTCAGGGTGGAGCGGACGTGGTCATCGTTGAGGTAGCCGATGTCGGAGGCGCCCCGCGGGTTGTTCGGCGGGTCGTACAGCCGCTTCTTCGACTCGGGCAGCAGATACAGCCCGGAGAGGAAGAAGGTCATGTGCGCCTCGTTCTCCTTGGCGAGCCGCAGGAAGCGCTCGAAGAGACCGGTGCCGACCTCGCCGGCGCCGTCCCAGGAGAAGACCACGAACTGCGGCGGGGTCTGGCCGGGCTCCAGCGGCACGGGCTGGGCGGGCTGGTGCGGCTGCTTGCCCGTGTAGGCGGTGGAACCGTCACCGATGGGGCGCACGGTCCGCTTCGGAGTGCCCGGCCGGGCACTGCCGGCGGTGGGGGAACCGCCGGGCCGGCCCACGGTGTCCTTCTGGGTGGTGCCGCACGCGGCAAGTCCCATCGCGGCCGCGGCACCTGCCCCCAGACCGATCATTCCCCTCCGGCTGACGTCCCGCATACGGTCCTCATTTCATCGCGCCCTCTCAGCTGGCTCTCAGCTGGCACCCCATGAGAGGGCACGATGAAGTCGTGGGTTCCGTTTAACTCGCGCAGATTTATATGATTTTACGAATATGCGCTCATTTGGCCGGACAGGCCGGGTTCATGACACGGCTGACGGTGTACGTCCGTGAGGGTTACCGTCCGCGGGGTGCGGGCCCGTTGGGCGGTGCGTCCGGGGGGTGTACGTCCGTCAGGCCCCGAACGCCTTGTCCTTGCCCTTCACCGGCTTGGCGCCCGCGAGGAGATGCGCCGGCACCAGATCGCGCGCGGGCTCGCTGTAGCCCACGGACACGATCTTGTCGCCGCGGTAGGTGAAGGTCGTCAGGGACGCCAGCGTGCACTGCCGCTTGCGCGGGTCGTGCCACAGCCGCCGCTTCTCCACGTAGCTGCGCACGATCCAGATCGGGAGCTGATGGCTCACCAGCACCGCCTCGTGCCCGCGCGCGGCGTCCTTGGCCGCGTCCAGCGCGCCCATCATCCGCACCACCTGGTCGACGTACGGCTCGCCCCAGGACGGCTTGAACGGATTGACCAGGTGCTTCCAGTTCTCCGGCCGCCGCAGCGCGCCGTCGCCGACCCCGAAGGTCTTGCCCTGGAAGACGTTCTCCGCCTCGATGAGCCGCCCGTCGGTCGCCAGGTCGAGACCGTGCGCCTTCGCGATCGGCGTGGCGGTCTCCTGCGCCCGCTCCAGCGGCGAGGCCACGACGTACGTCACATCGCGCGGGGCGAGGTGCTCGGCGACCCGGTCGGCCATCCGCCGGCCCAGGTCGGACAGGTGGTAGCCGGCCAGCCGCCCGTAGAGGACGCCGTCCGGGTTGGCGACCTCGCCGTGCCGCATCAGGTGGACGACGGTGATGTCGTCGGCGCCGCTCTCGCTCATGCTCCCGCTCTCGCTCATGCCGTGGCCTCCGCCGCTGCCCGTGCCGCCGCCGGAAGGGCGTCGGCGATCCGCTGAACCGCCTGGTCGTCGTGGGCCGTCGACACGAACCACGACTCGAACGACGACGGCGGCAGGTACACGCCCTGCGCCAGCATCGAGTGGAAGAACGCGGTGTAGCGGAAGGACTCCTGCGCCTTCGCGCCCTCGTAGTCGCGCACCTCACGGCCCGTGAAGAACACGGAGAACATGTTGGAGGCGCTCTGCAGCCGGTGGGTGACGCCCTCCTTGGCGAGCGCCTCGGTCACCAGCGTCCGGATTTGCTCCGAGACAGCGTCGACCTTCGCGTACGCCGCGTCGTCGAGCAGCCGGAGCTGCGCGAGACCGGCGGCGGTGGCGACGGGGTTACCGGAGAGGGTGCCCGCCTGGTACACCGGGCCGGCCGGCGCGAGGTGCGCCATGACGTCCTCGCGGCCACCGAACGCGGCGGCCGGGAAGCCCCCGCCCATCACCTTGCCGAAGGTCATCAGGTCGGGACGCACCCCGTCGATCCCGTACCAGCCGGCCTTGCTGGTGCGGAAGCCGGTCATCACCTCGTCGGAGATGTACAGGGCGCCGTTCTTCGCGCAGGCGTCCTTCAGGCCCTGGTTGAAGCCGGGCGCGGGCGGCACGACGCCCATGTTGCCGGGCGAGGCCTCGGTGATCACACAGGCGATCTCACCGGGGTGCGCGTGGAAGGCGGCGTGCACGGCTTCGAGGTCGTTGTACGGCAGGACGATGGTGTCGCCGGCCTGCGCGCCGGTGACCCCGGGGGTGTCCGGCAGGGCGAAGGTGGCGAGACCGCTGCCGGCGGCGGCCAGCAGCGAGTCGACGTGGCCGTGGTAGCAGCCGGCGAACTTGATCACCTTGGCGCGCCGGGTGAACCCGCGCGCGAGCCGGATGGCCGACATCGTCGCCTCGGTGCCGCTGGAGACCAGCCGGACCTGCTCGACGGGCTCGACGCGGGCGACGATCTCCTCGGCGAGGGCGACCTCTCCCTCACCGGGCGTGCCGAAGGACGTACCGCGCGAGACGGCCTCCTGGACGGCGGCGATGACCTCGGGGTGGGAGTGTCCGAGGATCATCGGACCCCAGGAGCAGACCAGGTCGACGTATTCACGGCCATCGGCGTCCGTGAGGTACGGACCGGTGCCGGACACCATGAACCGGGGCGTACCGCCCACGGCCCGGAAGGCGCGCACCGGCGAGTTCACGCCACCTGGGGTGACGGCGGCCGCACGGTCGAACAGCGACTGCGAGGCTGGGGCTTCGTAGGGATAAGGCAGTTCGGTCATGACCTGCGACGTCTCCGACTCCGGGGGGCTAGTGACTACCTCAGGGTAGGCCAGCGGCTCCCGGGGCCCGGGAGGGGAAGAACGGCGGAGCGTGAACGCTGGGGGGCGGGCCGACGTACGCCTCCGGAGAGGAGTGATCCCGGCCATCGCGGACGGGCGGCGCGGAGCCCGGTACGACAACCGGCCTCCTTGCCCCGGCCATCTGCGAAACTGGGGCTACGGACGGACAGCTCACATGAACCATGGTGTTCAGGGGCCGCGAAGATCCCGCGGACAGGTGTTTCAGCGTACGTTTCGGCGTGCGGCCGTGGGGGAGGTCACTGTCACGATGATCGGGTTGCGTGGCGGGGGTCGCGCGCCTTAGAAAAGCAGTCGGGTGGAGATATGCATCGCGGTGGCGGACTGGGCGAGGGGACCGATGACCTCGGTCCTCGGCGTGCCCGGCGGGGAAGGCACCGACGCGAGGCGGAGGAAGCGGCCGGCACACGGGCAGGACAGGCACAGGGACCGCAGGGCGACGCCGAGCGGGCTGACGGCTCGGTGGAGCGGTCGCGGGCGGGAAGCGGGAATGGTGGCCGGGTGGGGGTGACGTACAAATACTTCGGCGCCCCGGACGGCGCGACGGCGGCCCGGGTCCCGATCTCGATGCGCCCCGAGGAACTCGGCGGCGACGAGCTGGGCATGAACGGCATGTTCACCAAGATCAAGCCGGAGACGATGGCCGCGATGGTCCTCACCGGCATCGAGGGCGTCCCGCTGCACAAGGTCCCGCCCCTGGAGCTGGTCGTGCTCCACCCCGACTACGCCGTGGTCAAGCTCCCCATGACGGTGGTGGACCCGCTGCGCGGCATCGGCGAGGAGGCGGTCGGCGCGGCGGCCTTCATCTGGTCCACGGTCCCCGACCGCGGCGGCCCACGCGACGCGTTCAACGTGTACCAGCTGCTCCACGAGTGGCAGGACTTCAGCCATCGGCTGCATGAGGCGGGGCATCAGGCTTATTGCCTGGTCTGGCCTTGAGCTGGGGTTTCGTGAGAGTCGGGCGGGGTCTTCGGGCCTCGCCTTTTTCATGTCCCCAGAGGGGCCGTCAGGCGGCCAGGGCACATTGAGCGCACATGGGTTGCGACCAGGGCACTGACTTGCGCGGACCGTTCCCCCACAGCTAGCGCTCCGCCCGTGCCAGTGCCGCGCGTGCCTCTATGGGCTGCCAGTGACGCGTTGTTCATACAACATTGCCCATTGTCAGAGGCATGCGCCAGAATCGTCGGGCATTTGAGAGGACCTCGTGCCGCAGACGATCCCGCAGGCTCCCGCGAACTGCATGGGTGCCCGCTCGACGGGCGGCGTTGGCGGCGAATGAGTTCCATTGTGGGAAGGACACTGCTGTGGACAGCGCCGCTAGAAGCGCGAAGCCGGGGGCCTTACGCGCTTCGGCTGAGGCCGCCATACCCCTTCTGACCGACGACCGCGTCCCTTACCTCGCCCGGCTCCCGGAGGCGGAGTCGGCGGCGTTGATCGCAGCCGGAGCCGAACTGCGCTATCCAGCCCGTACGGTCGTGCTCATGAAGGGAGAGCCGTCCTCCCACGTCCTACTGATCCTGGAGGGCTGGCTGAAGGTGACCGACGGCTCCCCCGGCGGACACGAGGCGCTGTTGGCTCTGCGTGGACCGGGGGACGTCATCGGCGAAAGCGCCGCGTTGCAGGACACATCACGGTCCGCTTCGGTGACCACGCTGGAGCCCATCAGAGCCGTGGTCATCTCCTCGGACCGCTTCAGGGCATTCCTGGACGAGCATCCGATCGCAACGCGTCAGCTCATGGCCCTGGTCACCGACCGGATGCGTGCCGCGGATCGCAAGCGCTTGGAACTCGCAGCCTGCGGTGTCAAGGAGAGACTGGCGCGCCTACTGCTGGAGCTGGCCCGGCACCACGGTGAACCGGTACCGGAGGGGGTTCTCGTCAGGGTGCCGCTCACTCAGCAGGAGCTCGCCGGGGCCGTGGGTTCGTCCCGCGAGTCGGTCACCCGCCTTCTGCGCGAACTACGAGAGCGCGGATATATCACCACGCACCGTCAGGCCCTGGTGGTGGTCAGGCCGGAAATGCTGCGCCGGATCGGCGGTTCTGCGTAATCCGTCACATCAACCGTGCGGCATCAGTCCTCGCGGCACACGACGCGCTGCTGAAGTCTGGGCATGGAGCGGTTCGGACCAGGCAGAGCGGTTGGGCCGGTAGTTGATTCCCCACTCCCGTTTTCGCTTTTGACCTGACGCGACGGTCGCGCACACCCGAGGAGACACGCATGGCGGAACCCAGCAACAAGACGATCCTGCTCATGGACATGGAGGGATCAGGACGGCGACGCGACAGCGAACAAGCCGTCATTCACCGCATGTTGTACACAGTCCTCCACGAGACCCTGTCGGCTGCTGCCATCGAGCCGACCGAGTATCGGAGCGAGGACCGCGGCGACGGCGTCTTCGTCCTCATCCATCCGGCCGTGCCGAAGCCCGCGCTGCTCAGGGCCTTGCTGACGGCGACACCTGAGCAACTCGTCAGCACCAACCGGCTGGCCGCCGAGGACGCTCGGATCAGACTGCGGATCGTCGTCCACACCGGTGAGGTGGCACTGGACGAGTTCGGTGCGGTCGGCGCGGACCTCGTCCACGCCTTCCGGCTCTTGGACGCACCAGGGCTGCGAAAGGAGTTGGCCACGACGTCAGAGCCGAGTGTCCTGTGCGTGTCCGACGCCGTGTATCAGGGCGTGGTGCGTCACGCGCATCCCGGTGTCCGGCCCGAGCACTTCCACCCACTGACCGTCGACAGTAAAGAAGGCGCCACTCTGACGGGCTGGTACCACGACAGCTCGCGACCGCACACGGGCACCGTCCGGTCGGAACAGCCCGCTGCTGAGTCGATCGCGTCGACCGTCCCCGCTGAGGCGACCGCGACGGTATCCGAGTCCGAGCGCTCGGCCGACGCGGCTCGGGTTCCGGCTCTGCACACGCGCACCGGCAATTTCTTCTTCGGGACCGCGAGTATCGCCGGGGACGCCATTGCGGGTGACAAGCACGTTGGTACCGGCCTCGCCAAGTCGGCCCAACAGCGTGGCGTGGAAGGAACCGGACAGTGAACCAGCACGTGGAAACCCCAATAGACCCCGAGGACGTCGGCACCGGACCCGAGGCGGAGAAAGATCCTGGGCGGCCCGCCGATACCGCGGACGTGGGCGCACCGCCACCGGACGAGGACCCCGCCCCTGAGGCATGGGAGGCCATCGAGCAGCTCTTCGCTCTCGCGCCGCATCTGAGGTCGGGGCGAGCCAACGTCATGGGAGACACCCGAGTGTCCGGCGATGTCGTCGCGGGCGACAAGCGCGTCGATGTGTACCTGCGCGAGAATTCGATGCCCCGGTTGCACACTGTCGGTCCCCTGCCGACGGCCGAACTCGACTACCTGGCCGAGACGTTCGCACCGAATCGGCGGTATGACGAGCTGTGTTCGGAACTCACCGTCCGGCGCGTCCTCGTTCTGCGCGGGCGGCCCGGCACCGGCCGCAGGACCGCGGCCCTGCGCATGCTCATGCAGGCCGGCCCGAAGGCCGGTGAGGTGATCGAGCTGGATCCAGGTACGGAGGCGGCCGAATTCGCCGACCACATCCAACCCGGCGGGGCCCATGTGGTGGTGGATCCGATCACCAGCCAGGACAGTCCGTTGCGGGACGTCCATCTGAACGCCGTCCGTCGCCGGCTTGGGGACGACGGACTCTTCGTCGTCGTCGCAGCGCACGGCACCGCCATGGAGGACGTGACGGCGGATGGTTGGGAACCCCCTCCGGCCGCTGACATCGCGCGGGCGCACCTGCTACACGCGATCCGGCACTCGGCGGCAGACGGGCCATCCGGTGGTGCCGTGGCAGCCGACAAGGCTCGGCTTCTGCTCGAACTGGAGCCGACCGTACGGTACTTGAGCGTCGGCCCGTCGCCCGCAGAGGCTGCAGGCTTCGCCCGGCTTCTCGTGAAGTACGCAGCGGGCCGCTGCGACGACGAGGAGCTGTCCGGGTACGGCCGTACATCGGCCGAGGAGATCACCAGCAGGTGGTTCGGCGAAGGCGACCAATTACGCGGAGCAACGCTGCGCGACAAGGCGTTTCTGATCTCGCTCGCTGTATTCGACGGCTTGCCATATCCGTTGGTGGCCGAACTCGGAGACCTCCTCTATATACAGCTACGCACCGTCGAGGAACCCGATCGCGCCGCCGGATATCCCGTCTTCGGTTCATCCCCGGCGGACCGATTGGCGTTGGCCAGGGCCCGGGAATACGACGATGAGACCGACACCGCATGGGGACGCCTGCCCGAACGGGTCGTCGCATTCCAGAACGAATCCCTCTGGAGCAGTGTCCTGAGTCACGTCTGGACCAGCCACCCAGCCGTCAGAAAGCCTCTGCTGGCGTGGCTTGACACTCTCGTGACGGACCGACGGGTCTTCGTACGGCTGCGAGCCGCAGTGGCCTCGGGGGTGCTGGCGGCTGCGGACTTCGGTTACGCCTTCGATAACTTCCTCAGCCAGTGGGGTTCTTCGTCGCGGCCAATGCAGCGGCAGCTCGCCGCATGGGCGCTGTACACCGCCGCCGAACATGGTATGGACACTGCGGTCAGGCGCCTGCTCTCCAACTGGAGCAGGCGGCATAACTTGGCACGGAGATGGACGGCAACCCGCTCCTATGCCCTGCTGGGCGGTGCCACTGCGACAAGTGCGCTCCGGGACATTGGACGGATGGCCGCGACCGGACCGGCGCCGGACAGCGCGCTCCAATCAGCGCTCGAGCAGGCCCTGGAGGCATTGCTTCAGGGACCTGCAGCGGTCGCCGTCCTGGAGCGGCTCGTGCAGTGGCACGGAAGCCGAGGTCCCCTGCGCGACCTGGCCGCAGCAGGATTTCTCCGGGGGGCACGCAAGCGCCACTCGGCTACGAGTACTGCGGCAACTGCATGGCCCAGGCTGCTGTGGCTGGCAGACCACGATGCCCGTGCCCGGCGGTACGTCGTCGTGATGTGGCGGGCCTTGCTGGCCAACCGTTCCCATCGCGACGCGGCACGTGACGAACTGGCTCGCTGGGTCCAGGTCGCAGAGCGTGCGTCCGCAAAAGCGTCAGAGCACCGCGCGTTCACGAACGCGGCGCAATTCGAGGAGACGGAGCGATACGACACTGCGTCGGACGTCGAGTCGGCGCTGGGCGGACTGCTTCCTCTGCTGGTCGAGACCCAGAACGACTGGGAGCGGTTGGACTTCCTACTGCGTCGGCTCGACACCTCGAACGGAGCCCGGGGCTCCACCGCCGCCCGGCTTCGTGCCGGTCTCGCCGACAGCCCTGCGGCACTGCCCCGTCCCCTGTGACGGCACGTCCGCCACACCCGATTCCGGCCGGAACCAACGCACCGCCCCTCGCGCAAATCGCTGCCCCGTGTACGGCGCCCAGACAGCAGGAGAACGCATGGCACTCATCAATGACCCCGTACGCCAAGTACGAAGCCTGGGCCGATTCGAATACGTACGCAACCGGCCACCGACCTACGCGGAACGCGCACTGGTATTCCTGACGTCCGGAGGACGACCCCAGACGTATCTCCCGCACCAACAGCCCACCCGCGGAGAGCTGGTGACCAGCAACTTCCGCACGTTGTACGAAGTGGACATGGGCATTCAGCACATGTCTCTGGAACACCGGCTCCCGAGCGACGGCGATGCCGCATTCTTCTCCGCAGAGACTGATCTGACCTGGCGGGTCGTCGACCCCGCCAAAATCGTAGAGCAGCAGATCCGTGACGTTCGCGCGGTGCTGGAGCCCCGCCTGCTGACCCAAATGCGCCGGGAAAGTCGCCGTTACGCCATCGAGGAGAGTGCCGCGGCCGAGATCGCGGTGATGGAGGCGCTGGCTGCCGCACCCTTGGCCGCCGACAAGGGGCTAGACATCCAATGCGAAGTGCGGCTCAGCCTCGACGAAGAGGCGATCGGCCAACTGTCCTCGCTGCGTTCCCTCGACTACACAAAACAGCGGACACGGAGCGAGCACGAACTGACCCGGCTGCGCACCCACAACGAACAGGAAGTCATGGAGGAGAGCAGTTCCTTCTACGCCCGGCTGCTGTCCCAGGGCGAGTTCGAGCGCTGGGGCGCGCACCTGGCACAGAACCCGGGGGACATCCCGCTCGCGATCGAGTCGATTCGCGAGGACGAGCGCGAGGCCAGCGCCAACCAGATTCGCGTCATCGAGCGGGTCCTCGACTCCGGAGCAGTTGAGGATCACATGTTGGAGGATGCCTCGCGGGCGGCTCTGGCGGCTGTGAAGGAGCGACTCAACGACGCTGGCCGAGGACGGACTCGCAAACACCCCCTCTACCGGGAACAGCTGGAGCCGGGGCCCAGCCACCAGGACGAGCGACCGGACACGTCCGGAGACGGAGGGTGACCACGCCTGCGGACGTCGAGCGGGCCCTCGTGCCTGCTCTCATCGTCGGCGTCGCCTGCTACGTGCTGCTCCGGTGGGCTGCCGTGCCGCTACTGACTCACCTGGAGACTGGCATGGAGTATGCGGTGAACGTCATGGTCGTCGGACTCCTGTTGCCCGAATACTGCTGGACCCGGGCGCAGCGCCGTGTTTCCGGCCATGCCGCACCCTTCGCCTACATCTACGGAGACGCGGTGTGCGCCGTCGCGAGCGCCGGGCACCGCTGCGTGAGCACGGTGCTGTCGGCGCTTCGCGAGGCAGTAGGCCGGCTCGGTCACCGCGGCGCGCTGTGGGGCGGCCTGTTGGGGGCCGGTGCGCTGCTGTGGTCCAGCTTGCCGTGATCTGACGGCAGCAGGGCTGTCTTCTTCCGGAACCAATGTCAGGAGTACCGAAGATGACGGGTGTCACGAGCACGACGTCCTCCTCTCACGAGCCCGCACCACGGCTCATTTCCGATTCGTCGGGGGTGCACGCAGCGGAACGCCTGTTGGCCGAAGTGCGAGCCGAAATCGGTCGTGCCGACGCCAAAGCATCAGTTCTCATCGGCGCGCTGGGAGTGTGTGCCGGAGTCGTCCTGAGCACGTACTGGAGCAGGATGCCGGCCACGGGCTTCAGCCGGCCCTTGGGCGTAGCCAGTGGCCTGACCTGGGCTCTTGCGCTGGGCTTTCTACTGTTCGCGACAGCTCCCCGCTACCGGGCAAGCCAGTGGCAGACCGGCAGTCCCCTGACGTATTTCCTCGACATCCGTCGAGCCGCAGGTTCCGGGGTACTCACCGACGCTCTGCGCACCACCGACGAGGAGCAGATGTCCGGTCTGGTGATCGCACTCCGCAACACGAGCGACATCGTGGCAGCCAAGCACCGGTGGATCAGGACAGGACTGGTCTGCTTCCTCCTCGGAACGATTGCCCTAGGGGGGAGCGTGCTGGCAGCAGTCTGAGCGGTGAACGCGGCCAGTCGATGCGTGCCGTCCCACTCACCGCCCCGCCCTCGTAATGTGCCGGAAGAGGCCGTCAGGCGGCCAGTGCGCAACGCGGGCACGTTGGTTTCGGCGTAGGCACGGATGTGTCCTGGCCATCGGAAGCGCTGCCTCGATCTTCAGCGTTGGCCTCGGTGAAGGCGTCATCGATCGCCTTGCGAGTGCGGGTCTCGCTGGACGGCAGCAGATGCGTATACGTCCGCAGCGTGAAGCCCGGGTCCGAGTGACCGAGGTATTCGGAGAGCGCCTTGATGCTCTCCCCCGCGTCCAGGAGTACGGAGGCGCAGGCGTGCCGGAGGGCGTGCATGCCGTCTTCCGGGGCCGCGTGGAGGTAGCGCGCGCCGCGCTCGCGTGGAGGGATCACGCCGGCGGCAGCCAGGGCGAGCTTCCAGACACCCATGTTGAAGACGCTGCGGTTGTACGCCCGACTCTTCTCATCGACGAAGAGCAGGCGGAAGGTCTTCGGTTCGCCGTCCGGCTTGGCCCAGGGCAGCGTGACGGCGACGGGCGGGAACTCCTTCATGTGGGCCTTGAGGGTGGCGGCAAGTTGGGCCGGCCACTCCGTTCTCCGCCAACCCCTCCATGACGAACTGATCTACCAGTCTCCCGAGGAGCGCCCATGCCCATCCGCCGCCCGTCCGACCCCGTCCCCAACGGTCCCAACTTGGGCATCATCAACACCGGTCACATGACCGGGCCGGCCCAGGCCGCGGCGTTTTCTCAGAACGCCACGCAGACCAACAACATCACCAACGAAGCCGTCGACAAAGCCCGCGAGAGTATCGAGGACCTCCGACGACACCTGGAAGGGTTGCGCGGCCAGTACCCCGACGCGGCCGCCGCTCTGCGCGATCTCGACATGATCACGCCGCGCCTCGATGAACCCGAACGCGAGCCCGGCACCTTGCGCTACATGCTCCAGAACCTCGTCGAACGCTGCGGCGGCATCCCCAATCTCCTCACCGCCGCCCAACTCGTCCAATCCACCGTACTGGCGCTGCTTCCCAGCTCCTGACCACCACCTTCAGCCTCCGTTCGGCCCGACCCCCGACTACAACCCGCCCGCCACCCTCAGCACCGCCCCCGTCGCATACGACGCGTCCGGTGACAGGAGCCAGGACACCGCGCCGGCGATCTCCTCCGGGTGGCCCGCGCGGCCGAGAGGGATGGTCGGGGCGACGTGGGCCGGGCGGTCGGGGTTCTCGTGGAAGTCGGTCCAGATCGTGCCGGGGGCCACGCAGTTCACGCGGATGCCGTCGGCCGCGACCTCCTTGGACAGGCCGACCGTCAGCGCGTCCACCGCGGCCTTCGCGGCGGCGTAATGGACGTACTGGCCCGGGCTCCCCAGCGTCGCCGCCGCCGAGGAGATGTTGACGATCGCTCCCCCGCCCGCCCCGGTCATCTCCCGTACCGCGCGGCGGGCGCAGAGCAGATAGCCGAGGACGTTCACCTCCAGGGCCTGCCGCATGCCGGCGGGGTCCGCGTCCGCGAGGCGGCCGTTGGGGCCGCTGATCCCCGCGTTGTTCACCAGGCCGGTGACCGGGCCGAGTTCGGCCGCCGCCGCGTCGAAGAGCCGGTCGACCGCGGCGGCGTCCGACGTGTCGACCGCCACCGTCAGACAGCGGCGCCCCGCCGCCCGGACCGCCTCGGCCACCTCCTCGGCCGCCGCCGCGCCGGACCGGTAGCCGACGACGACGTCGTGCCCGTCCCGCGCCAGCCGCCGGCACACCGCCGCGCCGATCCCCCGGCTGCCGCCGGTCACCACCGTCACCCCGCCCCCGTCCCGCACCTCTCGCACGTCCCGCACCTCTCGCACGTCCCGCACGTCCCGCACGTTCCCCATCACCCGTCCTGTCCTGTCGCGTCCCGTCGCGTCCTCGTCCCAGTCTCGCGCGGGCCCGCCCGTCGGCCGCCGCTCGCCGACCGTCAGCCGTCGGGCGTCGGGCGTCAGCCGCCGGGCGCCGGGCGCCGACCGTCGGGC